>DAIMYL010000006.1:2359-28660 GCA_036734505.1 Steroidobacteraceae bacterium
CGGGCGTGACGCCCCCTGCCGACCTCGCGCACATCGCGCTCTCCATCGGCGAACCCAAGCACGCGCCGCCGGCGTTCGTGCTGGAGACCCTCCGCGACGCGATGGCCGGCTTCGGCAGCTATCCCACCACCGTCGGCACGCCGGAGCTGCGCGACGCCTGCGGCCGTTGGCTGGAGCGTCGCTTCGGCTTCGCACCGCGGAGCATCGCCGCGGCTCAGGTGCTGCCGGTGAACGGCACGCGCGAGGCGCTGTTCGCCATCGCGCAGGCGGTGGTCGATCGCGGCGAAGCGCGCGGCGGCGCGCCGCTGGTGGCGATGCCGAACCCGTTCTACCAGATCTACGAAGGCGCGGCCCTGCTCGCCGGCGCCGAGCCGTACTTCATCGACACGCGCGCCGAGGACGGCTTCCTGCCGGACCTCGATGCGGTGCCGGCGTCGGTCTGGGACCGCTGCCAGCTGCTCTACCTCTGCAACCCCGGCAACCCCGCGGGTGCGGTGATGGACCTCGCACTGCTGCAGCGCGTGCTGACGCTCGCGGAGCGCCACGACTTCGTGGTGGCCGCCGACGAATGCTACGCCGACATCTACCCGGACGAATCCGCGCCGCCGCCCTCGCTCCTGAGCGCGGCGCTCGCGCTGGGTGACGCGGCGTTCCGACGCTGCCTCGTGTTCCACAGCCTCTCGAAGCGCTCCAGCCTGCCCGGCCTGCGCTCCGGCTTCATCGCCGGCGACGCCCGGCTTCTCGAACGCTTCCTGCTCTACCGCACCTACCATGGATGCTCGATGCCGCTGCCGGTGCAGCAGGCCAGCATCGCCGCCTGGAGCGACGACGCGCACGCCCGCGACAACCGCGCGCTCTACCGCGAGAAGTTCGCGCGCGTGCTGCCCATACTCGCACCGCACCTCGATGTGCGGTCCCCGGCGGGCGGGTTCTATCTGTGGCCGGCCACCGGCCGCGACGACGAGGCCTTCGTGCGCGAGCTCTACGCGCGCAAGAACGTCACCGTGGTCCCCGGCTCCTACCTCGCGCGCGACGCCGGCGGCGGCAACCCCGGCGCGGGCAGAGTGCGCATCTCCCTCGTGGCGGGCGTCGACGAGTGCGTCGAGGCCGCCCACCGCATCGCCGATCTCATGCAAGGACGCTGACATGACCGACCAGACCGCGCTCAAGACCCTCATCGAAGCCGCCTTCGAAGCGCGCGCCGAGATCACCCCGAGCAACATCTCGCGCGAGCTTCGCATCGCGCTCGACGAATGCCTCGAACTGCTCGACAGCGGCACGGCACGGGTCGCCGAGAAGCGCGACGGCCGCTGGCAGGTCAACGACTGGCTCAAGAAGGCCGTGCTGCTCTACTTCCGCGCGAACGACAACCGCCTCATCGAGGGCGGCCACACCCGTTTCTTCGACAAGGTGCCGATGAAGTACGCGGCGATGGACGAGGCCGCGCTGCGCGCGAGCGGTACGCGTGTCGTCCCGGACGCCGTGGTGCGCAAGGGCGCGTATGTGGGTCCGGGCGTGGTGCTGATGCCGTCGTTCGTGAACATCGGCGCTTATGTGGGCGCCGGCACCATGGTCGACACCTGGGCCACGGTCGGCTCCTGCGCGCAGATCGGCAAGAACGTGCACCTATCGGGCGGCGTCGGCATCGGCGGCGTCCTCGAGCCGCTGCAGGCCTCGCCCACGATCATCGAGGACGATTGCTTCATCGGCGCGCGATCGGAGATCGTCGAGGGCGTCGTCGTCGAACAGGGCGCCGTCATCTCGATGGGCGTGTTCATCGGCCAGAGCACACGCATCTACGACCGCGAGACCGGCACCGTCACCCAGGGCCGCGTGCCGGCGGGCGCCGTCGTCGTGCCGGGCAGCCTGCCGTCCAAGGACGGCAGCCACTCGCTCTACTGCGCGGTGATCGTCAAGCGCGTCGACGCGCAGACCCGCGCCAAGACCTCGATCAACGAGCTGCTGCGCCCGGCCGACTGACCTCAGAAGCTCGCCGTCACCGACGCCGAGAACTTCACGCCGACATCGTAGCGGTTGAAGTAGATCCGGTTCGGCCCGAGCTCCTGGTACTCGCGGTAGTCGCGGCGCAGCAGGTTGCGCGCCTCGAACTTGAACTCGAGGTCGCGGCCCATGAACCCGAAGCCCTGCCGCGCCACGAAATCGAGCGAGACGCCCGGCGATTCGTAGATGTCCGGCAGCCCGCCGGCGCCGCGGCTCGTCACGCGGTCGCTCGCGTAGGAGATCAGCAGCGTCTGCTGCGAGAGCGAGTCCTGGTCCTCGAGCCCGATCTGCAGGTTGGCGAGGTGCGCCGACTGGCCGGTGAGCGGCGCGCCGTCGCGGAAGAAGTTGCTGGCGGGCTGCACCGGCGAACCGAACACCTCCGCGGTGTCCCCCGGCTTGACGCTCAGCTGCGACTTCGACCAGGTGTAGTTGCCGATGAACACCAACCGCCGCGAGGCGAAGAACGGCGCGTCGGACCGGTCCCACAGGTCGAAGTGCGTCTGCGACTCGACCTCGACGCCGTACAGCGTCGCCGACGGCGCGTTGGCGAAGCTCGTCACGGGGTCGTTGTCGTTGAAGCTCGTGAAGGCCTCGATGGGCTTGTCGATCTCCTTCCAGAACGCCGCGGCCGACAGCCGCTGGTCGCGCGCGAAGTACCACTCCCAGCGCAGTTCGGCGTTGGTGAACTCGCTGTCGATGAGCAGCGGGTTGCCGCGGTAGGCGCGGTTGCTCTCGGGGTCGAAGTAGGACTGCAGCATCAGCTCGCGGAACTGCGGACGGGCGATGGTGCGCGACGCGTTGAAGCGCGCCTGCATGTCGTCGGCGAACTTCCAGGTCAGCGTCAGCGCCGGCAGCACATAATCGTTGTCGAGCAGCGTGCCGGCCGTCGACCCGGTGACCGTGTCGAACACCTGCTTCGGCTCCACCCGCTGCTCGCCCTGCTCGTAGCGTGCGCCGATGTTGACCTCGAAGCCGTCCGTCAGCTCGGTCTGCGCCTGCAGGTAGGCCGCCTGGGTCTTGAGGGAAGCGGTGAAGGCCGGCTGCGACTCGGTCGACTCGATGGCGCCGATGCCGTAGAAATCCACCACCTGCGCCCCGAGCAGATAGTCGGGCCGGAACATGCCCACATAGCTCGGGAAGGTCGAAGGCGCGATGACCAGGAATTCGCGGCGCTCGGAGTCGCGCTCGGTGTCCGTGCCCTCGAAGCCCCCCGACAGCACCAGCTGCGGCGGCACCTCCCAGGAGACATCCGCGCCGTACGCGTACAGGTCCTCATCCAGGTCGGAGAACACGATCTCCGCATAGCCCGTCTGCCCGTTGTCGAGACGGTTCACGAAGTACTGTCCGGTGGGATCCGCGGCGGCGTTGGTGCGGGAATAGCCGAGACCGAGCTCGAAGGGCGCCTTGCGGGTCGAGTTGGCGTACGCGGCGCGCAGATCGATCTTCACCGGATCGAGGTTGAACCCGCCGCTCAGCTGGGTGCTCCAGACCTGGCGCTCGTACCAGCCGGTCTCCTGCTCCATGAAATCGCGTCCGGGACGCTGGCTGTTCTGCTTGCCCTCGGCGAGGCTGGTGCGCTTGAGCGTGTCGCGGATGATGAGGTTGGTCCAGCGGACCTTGTTGCCCTCGCCGAACTCGTAGCCCACGCCGAGCAGGCCGTTCACGATCACGCGGTTCTCCGTGGCGACCTCACGGTAGTCCTTGTCGAGCACCGACAGCGCCGCGTCCGCGGCGTTCTGCTCGATGTTGTCCTTGGTGCGCCACGACTGGCCGTACCCGGCGGTGGCGATGATGCCGACCTCGCCGTCGCCGAGCTCGCGCGAGGTGCCGCCGGTCGCGGACACTGACACGTTGACCGGCAGTCTGTCGTTGAACTGCACGAGGCCCGTGCGGGTGTTCACGAACTGCTTGACGAGCTGGCGGGTGTCGATGGTGCCCGAACTCAGGCGCGCGCCGCCCGCGAAGTACGCCGCGACCGCCGGCGGAACATCGCGGACGCCGCTGTCGCTGCCCGTCCAGTCGTACTTGCTGCCGTAGTGCGTGTAGCCGAGCTGGCCCGTCGTCTCGGTGTCGCCGCTGAGTCCTACGCCGATCTTGAGGAACGGTTCGCGGGGCACCGCGAGCGTGGTGAGGTTGATGAGACCACCGCCGAACTCGCCGGTGAAGTTCGGCGAATAGCTCTTCTGCACGACCGACGACGCGATGACATCGGTCGGGAAGAGATCGAGGGGCACCGCGCGGCGCAGCGGCTCCGGGCTCGGCAGGGGCAGGCCGTTCAGCAGCGCCTGCGAGTAGCGGTCGCCGAGGCCGCGCACATACACGAAGCCGTTGCTCGCGACGCTGAGACCGGTGACCCGCCCCAGCGCGCCGGCGATGTCGCCCTCGCCGGTGCGCGCGATGTCGTCGGCGGACAGCACCGACAGCACCTGGTTGGCGGACTGCTGGATGTTCCGGTCACGACGGCCGAGGACGACGATCTCGCCGATGGTATCGACGTCCACCACCTCCTCCGCCTCGGCCGGCGGGGCCTCGTCGGCCGCCGCCGCCGGCTGCGCCGGAGGGGTCTCCACCTGCTGCCCGGACGCCGCCGCCGACAGCGCGGCGAGCGCGGCGAGCAGCAGGGACCGGGGGCCCGCGTTGATGTCGTTCATGCAGTCCTCTTCCCGGCGCGCGGCGCCCGGCGATGATTACGGGTTGATCGCCGGCAGGCTCGTGCAGGAGCCGCTCGTCGTGCCGAAGTTCGCCGTGTTCGAGTTGCAGGTCCAACCCGCGTACCAGGTGTCCGCCGCGTCCTTCACCGCACCGATGTAGTTCGTGGTGTCGAAGCCGGCGTCCACCACCTTCGGGTCGGCCGCCGTACGCGCCGTCTCATTGGCGCCGTTGACGAAACCGTTGGAGAGCGTGCTGGTGAATGTGGAGGTGTTGTTGTTGGCCGCCACATTGAAGGTCGCCTCGACCTGCGCGGCGGTGAGGCCGCTGGAGCCGATGAACGGCGTCGCGCCGCACTGCATCGCGACCGACCGGAACACCGGCGGACCGACCTTGTCGACCGCAGCGTTGGTCGTGATCATGTTGGCGCCGGAGAGCCGCAGGCAGGCCATCGGCGTCGTCACCACGCCGTTGACCAGCGAGGCATCGGCCTGACCGCGGAACAGCATGGCCGCCTGGTTGCCGGCGGCGGCGTTGCGGTGCACGAAGGTGAAGTTGGCGAGCTTCAGGAAGGTGCGCGGCCGCTGGTCCTCGAGGGCGTTGGCGCTGTCGAGCTCGATCATCGAGTCGGCGGCGCCCGAGGTCTTCTGCACCGCGATCACATACTGGATCAGCCCGCGATAGCCGACATCGACATCGATGCTGTCGTCGTCGGCGCCGGTCAGCACCATGCGGCGGGCGTTGTGGGTGCCGCCGAAGAACTCGAAGCCGTCATCGGAGCTGTTGTGCGACTGCACGAACTCGATGGTCGTGCCGCTGCCGACGCCGCCCGTGGTGAGGGCCTGCAGCTCCGAGTTGCCCGACAGCACGAAGCCCGAGTAGCGGATCTGCACGTAGCGCAGCGTGCCGCTGTTGTCGGTCGGGGTCGCGCCGCCGTAGCGCGCGAGGTCGACCGCGCCCTCGACCTGACGGTCGCACTCGGCGGTGCCCGGAGGCGCAGCCGGAGTGAAGCAGTCCGTGATCGGCGCGCGGCCCGACAGCACGATGCCGCCCCACTGGCCCTGCGAGTCGTTGCCGGCGAGCCCGAGCACGTTGTCGCGGCTGGTGAAGACGATCGGCTGGGTGGCGGTGCCGGCCGCGTTGATGCGGTTGCCGCGGTTGACATGCAACCAGGAGGTTCCGACCGAGCCGTAGACGACGACGCCCGGCTGGACCGTGAGCGTCACACCGCAGGCGAGACCGGCCGGCGTGCCGGAGGCGGAGCAATCGTCGCCGACATCGACCCGACCGGCGAGCGAGTACAGCAGGCCCGCCACGCGGGGCAGCGTCGAATTGCGGGTCAACTTCGCCGGCAGCTCGCAGACGCGGTAGGTGCCGGTCGGGCCGGTGATGGTGCCGCGGTCGGCGAGACCCACCGGGTTGTCGATGGTCGGACAGCCCGCGGCGGGCGTCACCAGCGCCGGCGGCGGCGGGGGCGGCGGCGGCGGCGGCGGCGGCGCCGGGTTGTTCACGACGATGTTGCCGCCGCTGCCCGGCGAGGCGATCTCCTCGGCGCCGCAGGCGGCGAGCACCGCGACCGACGCGGCGAGGAACAGCAGATTGCGATGCTTGGCGTTGACGGTCATCGGAGGCACTCCATAGGTCCTAAGGGTCGCCGAGGGGATTCGGGGGTCACGCGACCGCGCGACCCGAGCGAGGCAAGGTTAGTGACGCGATGTGACAGGTCGGTGAAGGGAAGATGACGGCCCTGCGACAGCGTGCGGCCGCGTGCGACGAGCCGCGGCTGCGTTATCCTCCGCGACGCATGGGCACCGAACTCACACCGGAACTGCGCAGCTGGGCGCTCGCCGAGATCGAGGCCGCGCGACCGCCTGACGAGGTGCTCGCCGCGCTCATCGCCCGCGGCGTCCCCGAGGACGACGCCGTGGACGGCATGACGGCGCTGCTCGAATCGCGGCTCGCCGAGCTCAAGGCGCGCAGCGCCGTAGCGGGCCCCGGTCCACCGACCCCGGGCGGCGCAGACGCCGCGGGCATCGCTGACGATGCGCCCCTGCCCGTCCCGCAGCCCTTCGGCTCTCCCGCACCGCCCGTGGTCCGCGTGCTCGACCGCGACATCAAAGTATTGATGACCGTGGCGCATCCGCGCGTCATCCTGTTCGGCGGCCTGCTGAGCAACACCGAGTGCGACGAGCTGGTCACGCTCTCGCGCGCCCGGATGAGCGCCTCGCAGGTCGTCGACAAGGATACGGGCGGCGAGATCGCCCACGAGGGGCGCACGAGCTCAGGCTTCGGCTTCCACCGCGGCGCGACACCGCTCATCGACCGCATCGAGCGGCGCATCGCCACGCTGCTCAAGTGGCCGCTCGAGCAGGGCGAAGGGCTGCAGATCCTGCGTTACCGGGTCGGCCAGGAATACCGGCCGCACTACGACTACATGGACCCGGCGCTGCCCGGCGCGCCGGCGTTCCTCGCCCGCGGCGGCCAGCGCGTGGCCTCGCTCGTGATGTACCTCAACACGCCGACCGGCGGCGGCGCGACGAACTTCCCGGACATCGGGCTCGAGGTCGCGGCCGTGAAGGGCAATGCGGTGTTCTTCAGCTACGACCGCCCGCACCCGTCGACCAAGAGCCTGCACGGCGGCATGCCGGTGACGGACGGCGAGAAGTGGGTCGCGACCAAGTGGCTGCGCGTCGCGCGCCACGACTGACGGACGGGGACGGGGCGGAGGCCTGCGGCGTCAGCCGAAACGGCCCGTGATGTAGTCCTCGGTCAGCTTCGCCTGCGGGTTGGTGAAGATCTTCTTGGTCTCGCCGACCTCGATCAGGTCGCCGAGATGGAAGTACGCGGTGCGCTGCGAGACGCGCGCCGCCTGCTGCATCGAGTGGGTCACGATGCAGATCGCATAGCTCTCGCGCAGCTCGTCGATGAGGTCCTCGATGCGCGCGGTGGCGATCGGGTCGAGCGCCGAGCAGGGCTCGTCCATGAGGATCACATCCGGGTTCACGGCGATGGCGCGCGCGATGCAGAGGCGCTGCTGCTGACCGCCCGAGAGGCTGGTGCCGGGGTTGTTGAGGCGGTCCTTGACCTCCTCCCAGAGGCCGGCGCGGCGCAGGCTGACGTTGACGATCTCGTCGAGCTCGCCGCGGTCGGCCGCGAGACCGTGGATGCGCGGACCGTAGGCCACGTTCTCGTAGATCGACTTCGGGAACGGGTTCGGCTTCTGGAACACCATGCCGACGCGGGCGCGCAGCTGCACCACATCGCGCCGCTTGTCGTGGATGTCCTGCCCGTCGAGGGCGATCAGGCCGGTGACCCGCGCGCTCTCGATGGTGTCGTTCATGCGGTTGAGGCAGCGCAGGAAGGTCGACTTGCCGCAGCCCGACGGTCCGATCATCGCCAGCACCTCGGCGCGGCCGATGTCGATGTTGACATCCTTGATGGCGTGCTTGTCGCCGTAGTGAACGTTCACATCGCGGCAGGCGAAGACCGGCTCGGGAACGGTCACCTGGCCGATGGTGCGGATGCCCTCGCGGACCGGAGGGACGGCTTTTTCGCTCATGTCGTTCACCAGCGTTTCTCGAACTTGTTGCGCAGCACCACGGCGGTGGCGTTCATCACCATCAGGAACAGCAGCAGCACGATGATCGCACCCGAGGTGCGCTCCACGAAACCGCGCTCCGGCAGGTCGGACCACAGGAACACCTGCACCGGCAGCACCGTCGACGGGTCGAGCGCCCCGGCGGGCACCTCGACGATGAAGGCCACCATGCCGATCATGAGGAGCGGCGCGCTCTCGCCGAGCGCACGGGCCATGCCGATGATGGCGCCGGTGAGCACGCCCGGCATGGCGAGCGGCAGCACATGGTGCACCACCGTCTGCCAACGCGAGGCGCCCATGCCGAGCGCGGCCTCGCGGATCGAGGGCGGCACGGCCTTGAGCGCGGCGCGCGAGGCGATGATGACGGTCGGCAGCGTGAGCAGCGTCAGCACCAGTCCGCCGACCAACGGCGCCGATCGCGGCATGCCGAAGAAGCTGATGAACATCGCGAGGCCGAGCAGACCGAACACGATGGACGGCACCGCCGCGAGGTTGTTGATGTTCACCTCGATGACATCGGTGATGCGGTTGCGGGGCGCGAACTCCTCGAGGTACACCGCCGCGCCGACGCCGATCGGGAACGACAGCAGCAGCGTGATGAGCAGCGTGAGGAAGGACCCCACCACCGCGCCGCGCACGCCCGCCTGCTCCGGGTCGCGCGAATCGCCGTTGCCGAAGAACGACCGGTTGAAGCGCAGCTTGAGGTCCCCGGACGCCCTGAGGGCGTCTATGTATCCCATCTGCGCGTCCGAGAGCCTGCGCTCCTCGGCCGGAGAGGCGCGCGACACCTTGCCCTTGAGGTACATGTCGACGGTGTCGTCGGCGAGCACCCACACCCGTCCACGCTGCCCGATGAGGCCCGGATCGGCCGTCACGCGGCGCTGCAGCTCCACCGCCGCGGCGCTGCTGACGACACCGTAGAGCTCGCGCAGCGCCGGACGGCCCTCCACCGCGGGGAAACGCTCCCGCAGCGAGGCGCGGACCAGCGACTGGTAGTCCGCGACCACCAGATCGTCCGGGTCACGGCCGCCGGCCGGATCGATGGTCTCCGGATCGTAGAAGACCTCGATCTGGACATACGCCTGCCGCAGCACCGAGAGGCCCTGCGAGAGCACCGTACCGAACAGGAACACGACGAACGCGATGCCGAGCGCCACGGCCGCAAGACCATAGGCGCGGAACCGCCGCTCGGCGCGGTATCGGCGGGCGAGGCCCGCGCGTACCCGGGCCTGGGTCTCCGCCGCCGTGCGCGGCACACCGCTACTCGTACTGTTCACGGTACTTCCTCACCACATAGAGCGCGATGACGTTCAGCAGCAGCGTCACGAGGAACAGCATCAGACCGAGCGCGAACGCCGCCAGCGTCTTCGGGCTGTCGAACTCCTGGTCGCCGACGAGCAGCGTGACGATCTGCACCGTCACCGTCGTCACCGCCTCGAGCGGGTTGAAGGTCATGTTGGCGGCGAGACCCGCCGCCATCACGACGATCATGGTCTCGCCGATGGCACGCGACACCGCGAGCAGGATGCCGCCGACGATGCCCGGCAGCGCGGCGCGCAGCACGACCTGCCGGATGGTCTCGGAGCGCGTCGCACCGAGCGCGTAGGCGCCGTCGCGCAGGCTCTGCGGCACGGCGGTGATCATGTCGTCGGCGAGCGAGGACACGAACGGGATGATCATGATGCCCATGACGAGGCCCGCGGCCAGCGCGCTCTCACCCGCGACCGACAGCCCCAGCGACTCGCCGAGCGTGCGCAGCATCGGCCCGACCGTGGTGACCGCGAAGAAGCCGTAGACCACCGTCGGCACGCCCGCCAGCACCTCGAGCAGCGGCTTGACGACCCGACGCAGCCTGGGTGCGGCGTACTCCGCGAGGTAGATGGCCGAGAAGAGGCCGAGCGGCACCGCGACGACCATCGCCACCATCGAGATGAGGATCGTGCCGACGAAGAGCGGCACAGCGCCGAACGCGCCCGAAGAGCCGATCTGGTCGGCCCGGATCGCCATCTGCGGGCTCCAGGTGGTGCCGAAGAAGAACTCCGTGAAGGGCACGATGGAGAAGAACCGCCCCGCCTCGAACACGATCGAGAGCACGATTCCGACCGTGGTCAGCACCGCCACGGCCGAGCAGCCGAACAGCGCCCACTCGACGATGCGCTCGTATTCGTTGCGCGCACGCAGGTCGGGACGGATGCGGGCCCGCACCCACAGCAGCGCGAGGATGCCGACGCCGAGCGCGACGCCCGCCAAGGAGAGCCCCGCGATGCGCTGGAGCCGCACGAACTCGACCGCCGCGAGCCGCACCGGCTCCGGGACCGAGGATGCCGGCAGGCTGCCGGCGACCACATTGCGCAGGTCGTTGAGCATCAGCGCGAGCTGCGACTCCGGCAGGCCCTGCTGGGCGGCGCCGAGGTGCGAGAGCACGAGCCGGGTCACCACCGTGTCCTGCAGAGCCACCCAGGCGACGAACACCACGAGCGCCGGGATGGCGCACCACATGGCCGTCAGCAGGCCGTAATGGCCGGGCAACGAGTGGAGATGGCGGACCTCACGGGGGCCGCCGACCACGGCGATGGCGCGCGCCTTGCCGACCTGGAAGGCCAGCACCGCGAGCGCGACGATCAGCAGCAGGACGATGGACGGGCTCAAGCGCGACTCCACGGGGGCGGCGGCCGACGAGAACGGGGTATTTTATCCGTTCCCGGGCCGCCACCGGGGCAGTCATGGAAATTTAATCGGGCGGGACATCAATACGACCAGTTCAGGTCCACCTGCAGCCGGTCGTAGCCCCGACCCTTCGCCGACGCGCCCACCGGCACGGTGATGGCCGCCGGCACATCGAGGTTGGTCTTGTTCATCATGTAGATGATGTTGAACCGCCAGTTGCGCGACAGCTGATAGGCCGCGCGGAAGGCGCTGCCGCCGCCGTCGGTGTTGCCGGCCGCGAAGTCCGAGTCGATCCATTGCGCGAACAGCGCGTCCTTCTCGACCTTCTGGTAGAGGTAGCCCACCTCCCAGCTGCCCGGCAGGTTGGCGTTGGCGCGACCGTAGTTGAAGCCCACCGAGTAGGCGGTATCGAGGTCGGCCCTCAGGTTGCGTGCCACATTGCCGAACACCATCAGGGGCTGCGCGCCTAGGTTGAACTGGTGCTCGCCCAGCAGCTCCACGATGTCGTAATCATTGGCCAAGCACGGCGAGACCGCGCCCGCCGAGCTGTACACCGCGCGGCGGCACACCGCCGCGTTGGTGGTCGTGGTGTTGCCGTAGGCGCCGAGACCGGACGCGCCGGCGCCCGCCCCCTGGAAGGGGTTGTAGCCCTGCACCGCGCCATGGTCGTAGTAGGACACCGCGAGCAGCTTGCGCGAGCCGTCCGACGAGGCCGCGCGCCAGCCTGCTTGGGCGCCGACCATGGAGGAGTCGGCGAAAGCCGAGCGCTCGGAAAGGCCCGCGTAGAACACGCTGCCGAAGAATCCGGTCGGACCCTGCTGCCAGGCGGCCGCCAAGCCCTCCGGGTTCACATCGTTGTCGAAGAAGTACGACTGCACGCGCACCCAGGGATACTTCATCTTGCCCGCGGTCAACCGCAGCGCATCGGTCGGCGCCCACTCGACATAGGCCAGGTCGAGGTCCAGCGCCTTGCGTGAGTTGACATCGGTCATCGTCTGGTTGGACGACCGCGCGTCGGCGCCCTCGCCGCTCGCGAACTGGATCTCGACGCGGGTGTCGTCGTTCACCCGCGCCATCGCACCGGCGCGCAGCCGGTAGCGGTTGCGGTTGCGGTCGACCGGATTGAACTCCTGCTGGATGGTCTCGTTGCGCACGCGCAGGTCGCCCTTCCATTGCCAGCGCGCGAGCCAACCGGACGAGGCGCTCTCACCCACCGCGCGCGCCAGGTTGTCCGAGCCGCGGTCCACCGACTCCTGCAGCTCGGTGTTGACGGTCTCCTGCGCGGTGCGCTGCTCGGCCTGCGCGGCCTCGAGCTGCGCGAGCCGCTCCTGCAGCGCCTGCAGCTGCGCCTTCAGCGCGCCGAGCTCCTCGGCGGACACGGCAACGGCCGGCGGAGACTTGGCGGGCGACGCGGCGACCTTCTGGGCGGGCTCGGCGGCCTGCGCGAGGCAAGCCGTCCCCGTGGTCGCCGCGATCACCGCGACGACCCTGACGAAACGATGGGTCATGGGCTCCTTCCTGTCCGGGCGGGACTCAGGGTGCGAAATTCTTGAGCGACCTGACGTCGGCACGGGTGCGGGCGAGGTCAGCCTTCGGCTGCGGCACGAGGCCGCGGTCCGTGAGGTAGCCCTCTTCGCCCAGCGCCTTGTCGCTCACATACTCGTCGACGAACTCCTTCAAGCCCGGGATCACGCCGATGTGCGCCTTCTTCACATAGATGAAGAGCGGACGCGATGCCGGGAACTTGCCGGAGGAGATGGTCTCGTAGGACGGCTCGACGCCGTCGATCTTGGAGCCGCGCAGCTTGTCGAGGTTCTCCTCGAGGAAGGAGAAGCCGAAGATGCCGACCGCGTTCCGGTTGGCCTCGAGCTTCTGCACGATGAGGTTGTCGTTCTCACCGGCCTCGACGAAGGCGCCGTCCTCGCGCAGCGTGTGGCAGAGGCGCTTGAAGCGCTTCTCGTCCTGACCGCGCAGCGTGTTGAGCCACGGGAAGGTCCGGCAGCCGGCCTCCATGTAGAGCTCGTTGAACGAATCGCGCGTGCCCGAGGTCGGCGGCGGGCCGAGCACCTCGATCTTGGTCGCGGGCAGCGATCTGTCGATCTGGTTCCAGGTGTTGTAGGGGTTGGCGATGAGCGTGGTCGGGTTCGCCGGATCCGGGACCTGCTTCGCGAGCGCGAGGTAGACCTGCTTGCGGGTGAGGTTCATCACCGGGCCGCGCTTGCTCTCCGAGAGGGTCAGGCCGTCATAGCCCACGCGCACCTCGAGGATGTCGCGCACGCCGTTCTTGCGGCAGCTGTCGAACTCCGAAGCGTTCATGCGGCGCGAGGCGTTCACCACATCGGGGTGCTGCGGACCGACGCCGTTGCAGAAGAGCTTGATGCCGCCGCCGGTGCCGGTGCTCTCGACCTTCGGGGTCTTGAAGCGGCCCTGGCGACCGAACTTCTCGGCGACCGTGGTGGTGAAGGGATAGACGGTCGAGGAACCGACCACCGTGACGAAATCGCGGCCGGACTGGGCCGAGGCGATGACCGGCAGGGCGGCGGCGAGCGCGGCGGCGACGGTCAGGGCGAGGATGCGGGGGGTGCGGGACATCTGGGGACTCCTTTCAGCGATTGGGAAAAAGATATGACGGATTGGTTGCAGATTTATGACGGCTGTAACAATTCATCCGGGGACTGCGGAAAACCCTTGCGCGACGGGGGGTTGGCACTTATAAAGCCGCCATGTCGAAGACCCTGGACCTGACCTGCGACCTCATCGCGCGCCCCTCTGTGACACCCGAGGACCATGGCTGTCAGGCCCTGATGGCGAGCCGCTTGGCGGCCGTCGGCTTCCGCACCGAGACCCTGCAGTTCGGCAGCGTCACCAACCTCTGGGCGCGCCGCGGCGATGCCGGTCCCCTGCTCTGCTTCGCCGGCCACACCGATGTGGTGCCCTCCGGCCCCCTCGAAGAATGGCGCAGCGACCCCTTCGCGCCGGTGATCCGCGACGGCGTGCTCTACGGGCGCGGCGCCGCCGACATGAAGAGCGGCCTTGCCGCCATGGTCACCGCCGCCGAGGAGTTCGTCGGCGCGCATCCCGACCATCGCGGCTCCATCGCCTTCCTGATCACCAGCGACGAGGAAGGCCCCTCGGTCGACGGCACCAAGCGTGTGGTCGAAGTGCTGCGCGAGCGGCGCGAGACGATCGACTGGTGCGTGGTAGGCGAACCTTCGAGCGACAAGGCCGTGGGCGACACCATCAAGATCGGCCGCCGCGGCTCGCTCTCCGGCCGGCTCACGGTGCACGGCGTGCAGGGCCATGTGGCCTATCCGCAGCTCGCCGAGAACCCGGTGCACACGCTCGCACCGGCGCTCGCCGAGCTCACCTCGCGGGTCTGGGACGCCGGTGACGAGTTCTTCCAGCCGACCACCTTCCAGATCTCGAACCTCAACGCCGGCACCGGGGCGCCGAATGTCATCCCGGGCGAGCTCAAGGCGCGCTTCAACCTGCGCTACTCGCCGGTGCAGACCGTCGAGGTGCTCAAGAAGACCGTCGAAGAGATACTCACCCGCCACGGCGTGCGCTACACGCTCGAGTGGTATGTGTCGGGCGAACCGTTCTACACGCCGCCCGGCGACCTGTCGGCGGCCGCGGTCGAGGCCGCCCGCACCATCACCGGCGCGGCGCCCAAGCTCTCGACCGGCGGCGGCACCTCGGACGGCCGGTTCATCGCACCGCTCGGGGCGCAGGTCATCGAACTCGGCGTCACCAACGCGACCATCCACAAGGTCAACGAGTGCGTGCGCATCGAGGAGGTCGACCTGCTGCACCGCATGTACCGCGGCGTGCTGGAGCGTCTGCTCGCCTAGCCGACGACGGCGAGGCTGACCGACGCCAGCGCGGCGCCGAGCAGCGCGCCCACCGCCACATCCGACGGATAGTGCAGGCCGAGCACCACGCGCGACGCCGCGACCAGCAGCGCGAACGGCACCAGCAAGACCGCGAGCCAGGGCACATAGCCGACCGCCAGCACGGTGAACGCCACCGCGTGCAGCGTGTGCCCCGACGGGAAGCTGTAGCGGTCGAGCGGCGGCATCGCGCACTCGATGCCGATCAAGCCGATGAACGGCCGCTCCCTGACCAGCGTGCGCTTGAGGACCTTGTAGAGCGCGAGCCCCACCGCGCCCACCACGACCATGTGCAGCGCGGCGCGTGCGCCCCCGGTCCAGCCGAGCCACAGCGGCATGCTCGCCATCAGCGCATACCAGATGACGCCGTCGCCCAGACGGCTCACGGTCCGGAACAGCATCCGCAGCGCACGACGACGGGATGCGGCGTTGGCGATGAGGCAGAGCCGGTGCTCGGCCCGGTCGGCGCGCAGGAACAGCGCGCTCGCGCTCACGACGGCGCCACCTCGCGGCTCGGCACATCCGCCTCGATGACGCCCTCGTAGAGCCGCGCAAGACGCTCGGCCATGAGCCGCGACGACCAGCGCACGGCGTCCTCCCGCGCCCGGTGCGAGAGCTCCTCGCGGCGCTGCGGGTCGCGCAGCACGCCGGCCACGGCAGCCGCGAACGCCGCGGTCTCCTCGGGCACGACGACAGCGCCGCCCGCGCCGGCGAGCACATCCACCGTACCCATCACCGCCGTCGATACGACGGGCGTGCCTTGGGCCATCGCCTCGATCAGCACGAGCCCCTGCGTCTCGGTGCGCGAAGCGAACACGAAGGCATCGGCGGCGCGGTAGCAGTCGAGCAGACCGCGCGTGCGCTCCAGGTAGCCTATGAAGAGCACGCTGGACCCGAGACCGAGCTTCGCGGCGAGCGCGCGGAGGTGCGCCTCGGCCGGGCCCTCGCCCGCGATCACCAGCAGCACATCGGGGACCGAGCGCCGCAGCTCCACCAACATCTGCAGCAGGAAGTCGATGTTCTTCTCGTGCGCGACGCGACCGACGAAGGTCGCGACCGGACGCTGCGCCGGGATGCCGAACTGCGCGCGGAAGGCCGCGCCGTTGCCGACCCCGAAGGCCGTGGTCGGCAGTCCGGTGGGCAGCACCTCGATGGGCGTGCGTACGCCGTAGTCGCGCAGCGCCTCGGCCATCTGCCGCGAAGGCGACACCACCGCCTGCACCGCGTGGCACTGCGACACCGTCATGCGCCGCGCGCGCGCGCGCGTCAGCGGCGCCGGGATGCCTGGCACATAGTGATGCAGGTAGTGCTCGAAGTAGGTGTGGTAGGTCTCGACCACCGGACAGCCGAGCCGCCGCGCGAGCTTCACACCGGCGTAGTGGGCGACGAAGGGCGTCTGGATGTGGATCACATCGACATCATCGGGACGGAGCGAGTCCGCCCAACGCATCAGCGGACCCCACTTGAGCAGCCGGTCTTCGGGGTCGCGCGGAACGCCGCGGGAGGGCAGCCGTACCGTGTCGAGGGGATCGTCGCCGAGCGGCGAGCCGGTCGCGGAGAGGTATTCGGGGGCGACCAGGGTGACCTTGTGGCCGAGGGCCTGCAGGTCGGAACGGAAGGTCTGGATCGACGTGGAGACGCCGTTCACCCGAGGGAAGAAGACATCCGACAACATCAGTATCCGCATGGACTTACGATAAAGACTTCCTGTTACAGGTTGATTGCGGTCCACTCATCTTCAACACGCCATCCAACGCCCTCTGGGACTTCGCATCCCCGAGCACAGGCAGCATGCGACCGGTGACCTGGCGCAGGTCGCCGTCCGACGAAAACCTGAAAGTGGTCGTCGGGACGAAGGGCCTGACCAGAGCGGACGACGCCTCGAGCGCGACCTCAGTGCCCTCGCCCTGGATGCGTCCGCGTGCGATGAAGCCGATGGCCGTGCCACGATCCGCCAACAGATACTGGAACTCGAGCGAGCGCCCCGCCCGCAGCTCCGCCAACCGTGATTGGAGGAAGGACACGAGTTCTGGGCCCGCGAGCAGCGTACCCCGCGCCGTGAGCCGCGCCGGTCCTCGATCCGGTCGCGAGGCGTCGATGATGGTCACGACATCGCCGCGACGCTCCGCACGCAGGTCCTGTCCGACATTGGCCCTTCGCAGGCGATAACGCATCCAGCGACCATCGGCGAGTTCGACCTCTTCGAGGGCCGCCAGACTTCCGTCCTGGTGGCGCCACTCGGTGGACAAGCGGTCATCGCAGTTCGAGGCCGTGACGAGGTAGCGCAGACCCTCCGCTCCGCCGCTGCGGATGACCGCCTCGCCTCGACCACCTTCGACGGCGGTCGCAGGCGTCGCCACCGCAGATGCCGTGATGAGGGCCGCGCAGATGGACGCGACGATGGTCCGCATGGTGTCGTCCGAGCGGTGCAAGCGGTTCAGGCCGCCAAGCCGACGGGCGCGGCCTGACCCTCGATGACGGCCCGGCCCTGCATGCGGGACCAGTCCCAGATCGACAGCCGGCCGTTGCGGTCCTCGACGAGAGCCGTGCAGCTCTCGACCCAATCGCCGTCGTTGCAGTAGAGCACGCCGTCGATCCGCGAGATCTCGGCGCGGTGGATGTGACCGCAGACGACGCCGTCGGCGCCGCGACGCCGCGCCTCGCGCGCCACCGCCTGCTCGAAGCTCGAGATGTAGTTCACCGCGTTCTTCACCTTGTGCTTCAGATACCCGGCCAGCGACCAGTACTCGTAACCGCAGGCACGCCGGACCTTGTTGAAGTACAGGTTCATGTCGAGCGAGAAGTCGTATGCCCGTGAACCGAGCGCCGCGAGCCACGGGCTGCACTTCACCACGCTGTCGAACTCATCGCCGTGCAGCACCAGCAGACGCTCACCCTGTGCCGTCTCGTGGATGCAGTCCTTCTGGATCTCGAGGTTGCCGAAGCCGAGACCGCCGAACTCGCGGAAGTCCTCGTCGTGGTTGCCGGGCACATAGACCACCCGGGTCCCGTGCTTGGCCTTGCCGAGCAGCGTACGCAGCACGTTGTTGTGCTCCTGCGGCCAGTAGAAACTCCGGCGCAGGGCCCAGAAGTCGACGATGTCGCCGACGAGGTAGAGCGTGTCGCACTGGATGCTGCGTAGGAAGTCGAGCAACGCCACCGCGTTGCAGCCGCGCGTGCCGAGATGGATGTCGGAGATGAAGACCGCGCGGACCGGATGGATCGGTGATTGCGTCGCGACCAAAGGTGAGCCCCCGCCTCGCCGAAGTTGGCGGGACTCTGGACCCGGCGCGTGAACGGCGCGTTTCGGCGCGGTGAAGCTTTTGCTACGCCGTCGTCGGCGCGCTGCCGCGCCGCGCGTTGGCCCAGACACCGTAGGCGCCGAGCGCCACCACCGCGAGCAGCACCCACGCCGGCATGGAGAGGCCGAGGAACGACCAGTCGATCTTCTGGCACTCGCCGGCGCCGAACAGCACCTTCTTGACCACCGTCATCAACGGGAACACCTCGACCATGTAGTCGAGGCTCGCGCCGCAGGCGGGGACGGACCCGGGCGGCAGGCCCTGGATGTACACATGACGGCCGGCGACGAACGCCGGGACCGCGGCCGTGAGCGCGATCAGCACCGCATAGCCGCGCGCGCCGCCGGTGGACTTCGGGTGATGCAGCGCCGCCAGCAGGAACACGGCGCCCAAGGCCACCACGCCGACGCGCTGGAACATGCAGAGCGGACAGGGCTCGAAGCCGAGCACGCGCTCGGCATAGAACGCATAGGCCATCAAGGCGACGCAGGCGAGGAAGCCGGCGAGGTTCGCGGCCCGCCGGTCGGCGAGCAGGCGGGCGATCACGGCCGCGTACCGTCCTTGAGCGCGCTCTCCACATCCTCGATGCGGATGTGTCGCACATCCTTGCCGTGCACCATGTAGATCACATACTCGCAGATGTTCTTCGCGTGGTCGCCGATGCGCTCCAGCGCCCGGACCACCCACATCACATCGAGCGCACGCCGGATGGTGCGCGGATCCTCCATCATGAAGGTGATGGACTGGCGCTGGATGGCCTCGTACTCCTCGTCGACCAGACGGTCTCGACGGGCGACGCGCAGTGCGGCCTCGGCGTCCATGCGCGCGAAGGCGTCGAGCGCGTCGTGCACGAGGTCCTGCACCACGCGGCCGAGGTGCTTCACCTCGCGGTACTTGTCGGCCGGGCGCTCCTGCGTCGCGAGCCGCGAACCGATGTAGCCGATCTTCTCGCACTCGTCGCCCATGCGCTCGAGGTCGGTGATGGCCTTGATGATCGCGACGATCAGGCGCAGGTCGCCCGCCGCGGGCGCGCGGGTCGCGAGGATGCGCGAGCACTCCTCGTCGATCGACACCTCCATGTTGTTGACCTTGAAGTCGTCGCGGGCGACGGACTCGCCGAGCGAGCTGTCGCCCTCGACGAGGGCCGCCACGCTCTTGGCGAGCTGCTGCTCGACGAAGCCGCCCATGGCGAGCACCTGGTTGCGCACGCGCTCGAGGTCTTCGTTGAAGCGGCGCGAGATGTGCTGCGAGAAATCGGTCGTGTCCATGTGATAACCCCCGGTCCGTCAAGCCCTTGCTTCAGGAGCATACCCAGTGTCGCCCGGCAATGCGACCGGCTGGCGCACGATGCGCGAGGCCGGCAGATGGCAGGTGAAGGTGCTTCCCTGACCCTCCTCGCTGCGGATCGCGAGTTCGCCACCGTGCCGCTGCAGCACATGGCGCACGATGGCGAGCCCGAGACCGGACCCGCCGGCGTCGCGGGCGCGGCCCGGGTCGACGCGGTAGAAGCGTTCGGTGAGCCGCGGCAGATGTTCGGGCGGGATGCCTGGACCGGTGTCGGTGACGGCGAAGTGCCCACCGTCCTCGTCCACCCACCAACGCAGCGTGATGCGGCCGCCCGCAGGCGTGTACTTCGAGGCGTTGTCGACCAGGTTCCAGAACGCCGAGTGCAGCAGCCCTTCGTCGGCGCGCAGCCGATCGCCCGACTCGACGCGCACCTCGACCTCATGGCGCTTGCCGTCACGGGTCTCGAGGTCGCGGGCGAGCAGCGCGAGCAGCGCGGTGACATCCACCTCGGTGCCCGCCACCTGCTCGTCGCTCGCCTCCAGCCGCGAAAGTTCGAGCAGGTCGCTGATGATGGCGGTCATGCGCTCGGACTGGCGGCGCATCTCCTGCACCGGCGGGCGCAGGTCGGCGGGCAGGTCGGGCTCGGTGGCGAGGGTCTCGAGGTAGCCCGAGATCACGGTCAGCGGCGAGCGCAGCTCATGCGAGGCGTTGGCGACGAAATCCTTGCGCATGGTCTCGAGCTGCGCTTGGCGCGTGACATCGCGGACCAGCAGCACGGTCTGACCCTCGCCGTAGGGCATGGCCTGGAACTCGAGCCACACCGCCTCGCCGATGCGCGGCTGGACGCGCAGCGCCGAGGAGAAATCGCCCTTGGCCAGATAGCGCGCGAACTCGGGCAGGCGCAACAGACTCGCGAGCGGGATGCCGAAGTCGGTCCTGCGACGCAGGCCGAGCAGCTCGCCCGCCTTGCGGTTGAACCACAGGATCTCGTGGCCGGCGGTGAGCACCACCACGCCGTCCGGCATCGTCGCCGAGGAACGGCGCAGTTCGCGGAAGAGCGCGAGCATGCGCTGCTTGTGGAACTGCTTGCGGCGGTGCAACCGCGAGACCTGCGAGATCACCTCGCCCCAGAGACCACCGGCATCGGGCGGCGTCTTGCGGTTGCGGTTGCGCAGCCAGTCCTCGAGGCGGTACAGGTTGCGCCACAGACCGAGCGCCGCGAGGGCCAGCGCACCCGCGAGGCCCCACCAGACATGGCCGATCGCCCAGCCCACCAAGAGACCGAGCACCGCCACGCCCACGACACGACCCAGGGCATAGCCCCAGGCGCGGAATCCGCCGTCCAAGAAGATCACTCCCCGCGGGCGGAGAAGCGATAACCCGCGCCGCGTACCGTCTGCACCAGACGATCGTACCCGAAATCCTCCAAGGCCTTGCGCAGGCGCCGGATGTGGACATCGATGGTGCGCTCTTCCACATAGACATTGCCGCCCCAGATGCGGTCGAGCAGCTGTTCGCGGGAGTAGACCCGGTCGGGGTGGGTCATGAAGAACTCGAGCATGCGGTACTCGGTGGGACCCAGCGTGACCGGCTTGTCGTCGGCGGTGACGCGGTGGGCCACCGGGTCGAGCCGTAGCCCGTCGATCTGGATGATCTCGCCGGCGATCTGGGGGTCGGCGCGTCGCAGCACCGCCTGGATGCGGGCGACCAGTTCGCGGGTCGAGAACGGCTTGGTCACATAGTCGTCGGCGCCGCCCTCGAGACCGGCCACCTTGTCCGACTCCTCGGCGCGCGCCGTGAGCATGATCACCGGCAGGTCCTTGAGGTTGGGGTCGCGCTTGAGCTGACGCGTGAACTCGAGACCCGACATGTCGGGCAGCATCCAGTCGACGAGCAGCAGGTCCGGACGGCGGTTGCCGATCTCGGTGCGCGCCGCGCGGCAGTCCTGCGCCTCGCGGATCTCGAAACCGGCGCGCCGCATCCCGAACGCGATCATGTCGCGGATGGCTTTCTCGTCCTCGACGATCAGGATGGTCTTGACGGGCATGACAGCCATATTTCAGCCGAGCCGTGTGTCAGGAAAATGACGGCCGGGCCACATCATCGCGCAGATAGACCGGCAGGGCCTCGGTGGCCGGTCGCAGCCGCCCCGCCGCCACCTCCGGCCGGGCGAGCTCGAGGATGGCGGTCGCCTGCGGCAGCAGATCGATCAAGGCGGCCGGAGGCACCGCAGGCAGCAGGCCCGTCAGCGCCGGATAAGCGCGGAGGCCCCGCCCGGCGCCGATCCAGCGCGCGACGCCGTCGACCGTCGGCCGAACGACGCTCGCGGGCGGCCCGACGGCCTCCTCGCGCAGCGCCTCAGGCAGCCCGTCGGCCCCACGCCGGTACGCGCACCAGTAGGTCTCCTGCATGCGCGCGTCGTTGCAGACGAGCACATGGTCGGCCGCAGCGCCCTCGGGGTGCGCGAACGCCTGCAGCGCCACCGCACGCAGCGTCGATACCGGCACCACGCCGAGCCCCGCGCCATAGGCGAGGCCCTGCACGACGCTCGCCGCGAGCCGCACGCCCGTGAAGCTGCCCGGGCCGCGCCCGAAGGCGAGCGCATCGAGACCGCGCAGCGCGAGACCCGCCTCGGCGAGCAAGGACTCGACCATCGGCAGGATGAGCTCGGCATGCCCGCGCGGCGCTTCTTCGGCGCGCGCCAGCACCCGTCCGTCGGCGAGCAGCGCCGCGGAGCAGGCTTCGGTGGAGGTGTCGAGCGCGAGGATCTTCATCGCGGGGTCCGCATCATGTACGCAGCCGTCGCAGGAACCGGGTCGCCTCTGCCGCATCGCGCGTGGTCGGCATCTCGGGCAGGCTCGCGCGGAACACGCGGCCATAGGACTTGCCGAGCAGGCGCGGGTCGCAGATGACGATCATGCCACGGTCGGTCTCGCTGCGGATGAGCCGCCCCACGCCCTGCTTGAGCGCGAGCACCGCCTCGGGCAGCTGGTAGTCGCGGAAGGCGTTGCCGCCGCTCCTCTGCAGGTGCTCGATGCGCGCCTTGGTGAGGGGGTCGTCGGGCGAAGCGAACGGCAGCTTCTCGATGATGACGAGCCGCAGCGCATCGCCCTTCACATCGACGCCCTCCCAGAAACTCGCCGTGCCGAGCAGCACCGCATCGCCGTGCTCGCGGAACTCGCGCAACAGCCGCTCGCGCGGCCCCTCGCCCTGCACCAGGAGCGGCCGCTCCGCAGCGCCGTCCCAACCCGCACGCAACCGCGCCGCGCCCTGCGCCAGCGCACGATGGCTGGTGAAGAGCAGGAAGGCGCCGCCGCCCGAGGCCTCGAGCAGCGGGATGCTGGCCTCGATCACCGCATCGACATAGCCCGGCGCGGAAGGCTCCGGCATGCGCTCCGGCAGGTAGAGCATCGCCTGCTGCTCGTAGTCGAACGGGCTCGGGATGCGCAGCGCCGGCGCCGCGCCGAGACCGAGCCGGCCCGCGAAGTGCGAGAAGTCCTCGCCCACCGACAGCGTGGCCGAGGTGAACACCCAAGCCGCGGGCCGCGCGGTGATGAGCGCCTGGAAGCGCGCCGAGATGTCGAAGGGCAGCAGCCCCAGCGTGAAGCCGCGGCCGGTGGCCTCGAGCGTGCGTGCGCCATCGGCATCGCTGCAGAGCGCGATGCGCTCGAAGGTGCCGGCCAGTTCGGCGGCCCGCCCGGCGACCGTGGTCGCCGCGGCCTCGGTCGACACCGCACCCAGGGTCTCGCCGTAGTCGCGCAGCGCCGAGACCAGCGCGAGCACCGCCGACTCGAGGTCCGCGCCGGCGTCCTCCCAACGCTGCCGCGCCGCGCCGCGCGGCACCGCGGCGAGCACCGCGGTGGTCGCGGCCTCCACGGTGCGCGCGGCGGGCCCGAGGTCGGCGAGCGAGCCGCCCGCGCGCAGCAGCGCCGCGCGGCCCTCGGCGAGCAGCGTCTCGACCTGGCGGCTCGAGGCCTGCGCGCCGAAGAACTGCGTCGCGAGGTCCGGCAGCTGGTGCGCCTCGTCGAGGATCACGGCATCCGCCGTGCCGAGCAGATCGCCGAAACCGTCCTCTTTGAGCGACAGGTCGGCGAGCAGCAGATGATGGTTGACGATGACGAGGTCCGCGCCCTGCGCCTCGCGCCGCGCCGCCACCACATGGCAGCCGTTGTACTCGGGGCAGCGCTGGCCGAGGCAGTTGTCGCGCGTCGAGGTCACCTGCGGCCACAGCGACTGCGCCTCGGTGAGGCCCGGCACCTCGGCGAGGTCGCCCGTGGCGGTCGTCTTCGACCACTCCTCGATGCGCGCGAGCAGCGGGTCGGGCGTCGCGATGCCATCGAGCGTGCGCTGCGTGACGAGCCGCTTCATGCGATAGGTGCAGAGGTAGTTGCTGCGGCCCTTGAGCAACGCGACCTTCACCGGGTTGCCGATCGCCCCGGCGACCAGCGGCACATCCTTGGCATGCAGCTGGTCCTGCAGCGTGCGCGTCCCGGTCGACACCAGCACGCGCAGCCCCGCGAGCAGCGCGGGCACGAGGTAGGCGAAGGTCTTGCCGGTGCCGGTGCCCGCCTCGACCATCAGCACCGAGCGCTCGGCCAGCGCCTCGGCCACCGCCGACGCCATGCGCCGCTGGGCGCGGCGGGGCGTGAACCCGGGCAGATGCCGGGCGAGCGGGCCGCCGGCGCCCAGGATGTCGTCGATGTCCTGCATGGCGGGCGGCACGCTACCCGCTTGCGCCGTCGCTGTCGAGCGGCGAATTTCCCATGAAAATCATGATTCTCGGACGGGTTCCGGATGCCGGGCGGCCGGGTCGGGGCGACCGGGCCATGGGGTCGCTATAATCCCGCCTTTGACCCCCTCAGGAATCCCGCTGATGGCCACCGCTCCCCAGACCCTGTCCGCCCTGTCCGCGCTGTCACCCGCCGTAAGCGAGTGGGTCGCCTCGGTACGCGAACTGACGCAACCCGCGCAGGTGCACTGGGTCGAGGGATCGGATGCGGAGTTCCGTCAGCTGGTCGCCGAACTGCGGTCGAGCGGCGAGCTCCAGAAGCTCGACGACAAGAACTTCCCCGACTGCTTCCTCGCCCGCTCCCATCCGTCGGATGTCGCGCGCGTGGAGCACCTGACCTTCGTCTGCACCACCGACAAGGAAGACGCGGGTCCGAACAACCATTGGATGGCGCCCGCCGAGGCGCACGCCAAGATGCGCGACCTCTTCAAGGGCTGCATGAAGGGCCGCACGCTCTATGTGGTGCCCTACTGCATGGGTCCCATCGACTCGCCGTACTCGCGCTGCGGCGTCGAGATCACCGACAGTGCATACGTGGTCATCAACATGATGCTGATGACCCGCGCCGGCCGCCCGGCGCTCGAGCGCATCGAGCGCGAGGGCGGCAAGTTCGTCAAGGGACTGCACTCGACCGGCGAGCTCGACCCGAACCGCCGCTTCATCATGCACTTCCCCGAGGAGCTCGCGATCGAGAGCTTCGGCAGCGGCTACGGCGGCAACGCGCTGCTCGGCAAGAAGTGCCATGCGCTGCGCATCGCCAGCTACCAGGCGCGCAACGAGGGCTGGCTCGCCGAGCACATGCTCATCGTCGGCCTCACGAGCCCGCAGGGCGAGACGCACTATGTCGCCGCCGCGTTCCCGTCGGCCTGCGGCAAGACCAACCTCGCGATGCTGATCCCGCCCGGCTCCATGCCCGGCTGGAAGGTCACCACGGTCGGTGATGACATCGCCTGGCTGCACCCCGGCCCGGACGGCCGTCTCTACGCGATCAACCCCGAGGCGGGTTACTTCGGCGTGGTGCCCGGCACCAACCCGAAGACCAACCGCAACGCCTACGAGATGATCCGCCGCAACACGCTGTTCACCAATGTCGCGCTCACCGCCGACAACCAGCCGTGGTGGGAAGGTCTCGACGAGGGCAAGCCGGTCATCGACTGGCAGGGCCGTCCCTACGATCCGGCCAACGGCCCCGCCGCGCACCCGAACTCGCGCTTCACGGTGTCGGCGAAGCAGAACCCGAACTACGCGCCCGAGGCCGACAGCCCGCGCGGCGTGCCGCTCTCGGCCATCATCTTCGGCGGCCGTCGCCGCGGCGTCGCGCCGCGCGTCTACGAAGCCCGCGACTGGAACCACGGCGTGCTGGTCGGCGCCTCGGTCGCCTCCGAGACCACCGCCGCCGCCATCGGCCAGGCGGGCGTGCTGCGCCGCGACCCGATGGCGATGAAGCCCTTCGCCGGCTACAACTTCGGCGACTACTGGGCGCACTGGCTGTCGATGGGCCAAAGATTGAAGCACCCGCCGCGCATCTACCATGTGAACTGGTTCCGCCGCGATGCCGACGGCAAGTTCCTGTGGCCGGGCTTCGGCGACAACCTGCGCGTGCTCGACTGGGTGCTGCGCCGCTGCGCCGGCAAGGCCGACGCCCGCGAGACCGCCATCGGCAACCTGCCCTCTGCCGCCGACCTCAACCTCGCCGGGCTCGACATCCCCCCCGCGGCGCTCGATGAGCTGCTGTCGGTGGACACCGACGCCTGGCGGAACGAGGCCGTGGAGCTCGGCAAGGACCTCGACACCTACGGCAGCCGCACCCCGGCCGCCCTGCGCGCGGAGCTCGCAGCGCTGCGGCAGCGCCTCGGATGAGCCGGTCGGCGGCTGCCGCGCGCGCGGCGCTCACCGGCGCGCTCGCCGCCGCCTCGACGCTCGCGACGCTCGCCGGGCCGGCGCGCGCGGCGGATCGCGAGCCCACCCCGCAGGCCGCGGCCGCCGTCAAACCCATCAAGCCCACCAAGGCCGCGCTCAAAGCCGCAGCCGAGCTGCGCGACCGTGCGCTCGCCAGCGACGAGGCGCTGCAGATCCTCACCGCCCTCACCACCGAGGTCGGACCGCGCTTCGCGGGCA
>DAIMYL010000006.1:28760-31890 GCA_036734505.1 Steroidobacteraceae bacterium
GCGCTGCAGATCCTCACCGCCCTCACCACCGAGGTCGGACCGCGCTTCGCGGGCACGCCCGGCGACCTCGCAGGCGTCGAGTGGACCCGCCGCAAGCTCGTCGACCTCGGCTTCACCGAGGTGCGCACGCCTGAGGTGATCGTGCCGCGCTGGGTGCGCGGCGAAGCGAGCGCCGAAGTGCTCGCGCCTTTCCCGCAGCCCATGGTGACCACCGCGATCGGCGGCAGCATCGGCACCTCCGACGAGGGCCTCGTCGCCCCCATCGTGATGGTGAGGGACATCGCCGCACTGCAGGCGCTGCCGGCCGGCGCCGTGAAGGGCAAGATCGTGTTCTTCGCGGGGCGCACCGAGCGTACCCGCGATGGCAGCGGCTACGGCAAGGCCGTGCGCTCACGCACCGAGGGCCCCTCCGTCGCGGGCGCTGCGGGCGCGGTGGGCGTCGTCATCCGCTCGATCGGCACCAGCACCGACCGCATCGCGCACACCGGCACGCTGTCCTACAACATCGCCGCGCCGCGCATCCCGGCGGTCGCCGTCTCCAACCCGGACGCCGACATGCTCGAGCGACAGCTCGCGAGCGGCCGCGAGGTCACCGTGCGCGTGCGCGTCACCGCGCGTGACCTGCCGCAGACCCGCTCCGCCAATGTCATCGGCGACCTGCGCGGCACCGACCTCGCCGACGAGATCGTGCTGGTCGGCGGCCACCTCGACTCCTGGGACACCGGCATGGGCGTGCAGGACGACGGCGCGGGTGTCGCCATCGCCATCGCCGCCGCGCGCCTCGCCGCGCAGATGACGCCGCGCCCGCGCCGCACCATCCGCGTGGTCGCGTTCGCCAACGAGGAGTTCGGCCTCTCGGGCGCCGCGCGCTATCCGGCCGACGAGGGCGACGACAAGGTCGCCCGCCACGCCTTCGCCATGGAGGCGGACCTCGGCGACGGTCCGGTCTGGAAGATCGGCGGCCGCGTGCCCGAGGCGCACTGGCCGCTCGTGCAGGGCATCCAGGGCGTGGTGAAGGGCCTCGGCGTGGAGCTCGGCGACAACAAGGCCAACGGCGGCGCCGACCTCGGTCCGCTGCGCCGGCGCGGCGTTCCGGTGCTCGCGCCGCAGCTCGACGCGACCACCTATTTCGACATCCACCACACCGTCAACGACACCCTCGACCAGCTCGACCCGGCGCACCTGCGCCAGTCGGTCGCGGTGTACGCGGTGGCGGTGTATCTGGCGGCGATGGCCGACGGCCCGGTGGAGCGCCTGCCGGTCGACCCCGCGACGCGTTGATCGACGGCGCGTCGTCCGGCGACGCGCTGACCCGCCCTCAGGCCGCTTCGCGCAGCGCGATCTCGGCGGCGCGCCGGATGAGCTCCGGCCCCGCATCGCGCTCCCGCGCGCCCTCCGACAGCAGCCGCCGGTACTCGCGGGCGCCGGCCACATGGCTCACGAGCCCGAGCAGGTGCCGTGTGATCGCCGGCAGCCGCTCGCCGCGCGACATCTCGCGCTCGGCGTACACCGCCATGCGCTCGAGCTGCGCGCCGATCGACGGCGTGCGGTAACCCGGCTCGATCGCCTCGAAGATCTCGCCGAGCACCATCGGCCGGTGGTAGGCCTCGCGACCGATCATCACCCCGTCCGCCCACTCGAGCGCCTCGGCCGATCGCGCGGCGTCGCGCAGGCCGCCGTTGAGCACGATCGGCAGGTCGGGGAAGTCCTCTTTGAGGCGGCGTGCGATGTCGTAGCGCAGCGGCGGGATCTCGCGGTTGTCGGCGGGCGACCAGTTGCCGAGCACCGCGCGGCGCGCGTGCACGATGGCGCAGTCGGCGCCCGCCGCACGGATCGCCACCAAAAAATCGGCGAGCCGGTCGTAGTCCGCCTCATCGAAGCGCTGCATCGCTTCGGCGAGGTCCGGCTGCCCGGAGCGCAGCGTGCCGATGCGCATCTTCACCGTCACCGGGACATCGACCACCTCGCGCATGGCGGCGACGCAGTCGGCGACGAGGTCCGGCTCGTTCATCAGGCACGCGCCGAACGCGCCCTTCTGCACCTTGTCAGACGGACAGCCGCAGTTGAGGTTGATCTCGTCGTAGCCCCACTCCGCGCCGTAGCGCGCCGCGGCGGCGAGGTAATCGGGCTCGCAACCGCCGAGCTGCAGCGCCACCGGGTGCTCCTCGCGCGAGAACTCGAGCAGCCGGTCGCGCTCGCCGCGCAGGATCGCGGACGCGGTCACCATCTCGGTGTAGAGCAGGAGTTCAGGGGCGAAGCCGCGCAGGAAATAGCGGCAGTGCCGGTCCGTCCAATCCATCATCGGGGCGACCGACACGCGTCGGTCGAGGGAACCCGGGAAGTCCATCGACAGCCTTTCACGCCGGGGTGAGCCCCTGCGGCGTGGCGGCATTGTAGCACCGGGCGTCAGCGCACCGGCGCAGGCACCACGAAGAGCTCGTCCGGCATCGGCCGGTCGAGCTCGAAGTCCGTCCAGAAGATCTCGTTCTGCTTGACCCCGTCGTAGTACAGCTTGACCACCCCGGGCTGCACCCAGGAGATGCCCGGCTTGCGGAAGAAGTCCGAGTAGAGCCGCTCGTGCCAGCCGCGCGAGGTGTCGAAGCCGAGCCGCAGGATGGCGTGGTCGTCCTTCGCGATCGAGAACAGCGTGGTCTGCCCGGCGGGGTCGATGATGCGCACCATGTAGACCTCGCGGCCACCCACCGCGTCGTCCGGCAGACGCTCCTGCCGGAAGCCGGGCTCGAGCGCGAAGCGGATCACGCCGAAGCCGAAGTTCTCCGACCACTGCTTGTCGGCTTCGGACGGCGGCTGCGGCCCGTCGAGCGTGTAGGAGCGCACGCCGTCGAAGGTGACGAGCCGCACACGCTTGCCGTCATGCCAGGACTCGATGCGCACCTTGCCGTCGGCGGCGTGGGCCGAGCCTTTCTGGGCCGGGTAGACGCGCCACATCTCGTAGCGCTCGTGCTTCTCGGGTCCCTGGGGCGTGTAGAACACGGCGTGGCCGCGCATCAGCAGGGTGCGGGGATGGATCCAGGTCTCACCGCCCGCCGCGGCCTGCGCACGGGCGATGATGTCGCGGGCGCTCGGCGCCTCGGCCGCCGCGCGGGTCGGCGAGGCCGCCGCGGACGAC
>DAIMYL010000006.1:31990-34074 GCA_036734505.1 Steroidobacteraceae bacterium
ACCTTGAGGAGACGCCCATGCTGACGCTGCTGTTGCCCGTCGACGGCTCCGAATACTCCGACCGTGCACTCGACTATGCGATCGCGCGTGCCGCCAAGACCCGCGACACCGTGCATGCGCATGTGCTCACCGTGCAGGCGCCCATCGTCACGGTCAATGTGAAGCTCTTCGTGAGCCAGGACAGCCTGCAGACCTACTACCGCGAGGAAGGCACCAAGATCCTCGAGCCCGCGCTCGCGAAGCTCGCGGCCGCCGGTCTCTCCGCCGAACCGCACATCGGCGTGGGCGATGCCGGCAAGGTGGTGGTGGACTACGCCGTCGAGAAGGCGGTCGACGAGATCATCATGGGCAGCCACGGCCGCGGCGCACTCGCCGGTGCGCTCGTCGGCTCGGTCGCGCAGAAGGTCGTGCACCTCTCACCGGTGCCGGTGGTGCTGGTCAAATAGCCGCGTTGTGACGGCGGATCCACGCCGCCAGCGTCGCTTCATCAAGTTCCCCGGCCGCCAGCGCCATCATCACCGCCACCGCCTCGACCGGTGACGCGGTCAGCCGACGGCCGTTGAGGGCGAGGAACACGCCGATCGCGAGGAACGCCGCGCGTTTGTTGCCGTCCACGAACGGATGGTTGCGGCAGAGGCCGTAGGCATAGGCTGCCGCAAGTGATGGGATGCTCGACACACCGGCGATGCCGTACAGGTCGCGCGGACGATGCAGCGCGGACTCGAGCAGGCCCTCGTCCCGCAGCCCGTACGCACCGCCGAAGGTCGCGAGACTCTCTTCATGCAGCAGCAGCAGCGCCTGCTTGCCCAGCCAGCGCGGGGCGCGGGCCATGGCGCTACTTCGCGAGCGCTTTGAAGGTATCGCGGAACTCGCGCATGAACTCGCGTCCGGCCTCGACCTGCTCAGCGACGGCCGGGTCGTACGGCGTGACGAGGTAACCCTCCGCCGTCTCGGAGACATGCAGGAAATCGCCGCGCCCGACCTTCATGCGCTGCAGCATCTCTTTGGGGATGACGACACCCGTGGAGGTGCCGACGGCGATGAGCTTGAGCTTGGACATAGGTATGTCGATGATTATATCGACGGTTCGCGCTGGCGCAAGGCTTCAGCCGCCGCGCAGCTCCGCGAGCTGCTGCCACAGGTCGCTCAGGTGCTCCTGCCAGAAGCGCGGACTCGTGAACCACGGGAAGGCGCGCGGGAACGCGGGGTCGTCCCAGCGCGCCGCGATCCACGCCGCGTGGTGCACCATGCGCAGCGCGCGCAACGGTTCGACGAGATCGCGCTCGTGCTCATCGATATCGTGGAACTGCCGGTAGCCGCCCACGAGCTCCCGCCACTGCCCCTCGCGCTCGTCCGGCGTCCCCGACAGGAACATCCAAAGATCCTGGATGCGCGGCCCGGTCATGCAGTCGTCGAGGTCCACGAACACCGGCCCCTGCTCGTTCCACAGGATGTTGCCGAGATGGCAGTCGCCGTGCAGCCGGATGCGCGATACGGGCCCGACCGCATCGATCGCCTCGTCCGCCGCCTCGAGCAGCGCGGCCGAGACCTCCGCGTACTTGTCGGCCATCGAGTCATCGAGCAGCGGCGAACCGAGCAGCGCATCGCGCGCCTGCCAGCCGAGCCGCTCGCTGGTGAGCGCGACGCGGTGCTGGAAGCGCTGCCGAGCGCCGATGGCATGCATGCGCCCGAGGGTGCGGCCGATGAGCTCCAAAGACCCGCGCGCGTCGATCTCCACCGCGCGCGCCGCGAGCCGCGGGAACACCGCGTAGCGCAGCCCCGCATGACGGGACAAGGTCGCGGCCTCGAAGGCGATGGGCGCCGCCACCGGCAGGTCCGCGGCGGCGAGCTCGGCCGTGAACGAGTGCTCCTCGAGGATCTGCGCGTCGCTCCAACGGCCCGGCCGGTAGAACTTCAGCACCAGCATGCCGTGCGAGGACGACCCCAACTGATAGACGCGGTTCTCGTAGGAGTTGAGGGCGAAGAGCCGCCCGTCGCAGTCGATGCCGAGCCGTTCGGCGGCCGCCAGCACCTCGTCGGGGGAGAGTCGCGCGAAGGGCTGCCCGTCGGGCGTCGAGGTCATG
>DAIMYL010000007.1:0-1432 GCA_036734505.1 Steroidobacteraceae bacterium
TGTTCTCGGTGCCGCTGCGCCGCGCGCTGATCGTCGAGCAGAAGCTCGCCTTCCCCGAGGGTCAGGCCGCGGCGGAGGTGCTCAAGGCCGGCGAGAACCCGTCGCAGGGCATCCGCATCCTCGGGGTGTCCGCGCTCGGCGGCGCCCTGGCCAAGCTCTCCGCGACCAGCGGCCTCAAGCTCATCCCCGATGTCGCGGCCAGCGCCGGCTTCTTCGGCAAATATCTCGCCTACTTCGGCACCAACCTCTCGCCCGCGCTCATCGGCGTGGGCTACATCGTCGGCCTCAATGTCGGCATCGTGGTGCTCGCCGGTGCGATGCTCTCCTGGAACATCGCCATCCCGCTCTATGTCGCCACCGCGCTGCCCGGCAACGCCGAGCTCGCGCAGGCCGCAGCGGGGCTGCCCGCCGAGGACATCGCCGGTCTCGTCTGGTCGAAGCAGATCCGCTACCTCGGCGTCGGCGCGATGCTGGTCGGCGGCCTGTGGGCGTTGGTATCGCTGCGCCGCTCGCTCGCCTCGGGCATCAAGAGCGGCCTTGCCGCGGCGCGCGCCAGTGCCGCGGGCGTCGCGGTCGCGCATACCGAGCAGGACCTGCCGATGAAGTCCGTGCTCATCGGCATCGTGCTCTTCACGCTGCCGCTGCTCGCGCTCTACCAGGCGATCGTCGGCACGCTCGCGGTCAGCCTGCCGATGACCGTCATCATGGTCGTCATGGGCTTCCTCTTCTGCTCGGTGTCGGCGTACATGGCGGGCCTCGTCGGCTCGTCCAACAACCCGGTGTCGGGCATCACCATCGCCACCATCCTGTTCTCGGCGGTGATGCTGCTGCTCATGATGGGCAAGGACAGCGCCATCGGCCCGGTGGCCGCGGTGATGATCGGCGCGGTGGTGTGCTGCGCCGCCTGCATCGCCGGCGACAACCTGCAGGACCTCAAGTGCGGCTACATCGTCGGCGCGACGCCCTGGCGCCAGCAGGTGATGCTGGCCATCGGCGCCGTGAGCAGCGCGCTCGTCATGGCACCGGTGCTGAACCTGCTCGCGGACGCCTACGGCATCGGTGTCGCCACCGAAGCCAAGCCCAACGCGCTCGCCGCGCCGCAGGCGACGCTGATGGCCTCCGTGTCGAAGGGCCTGTTCGGCGGCCAGCTGCCCTGGGACATGATCGCGCTCGGCGCCGTGATCGGCATCGCCATCATCGTGCTCGACGAGGTCCTCAAGGCGCGCGGCTCGAAGTTCCGCACGCCGGTGCTCGCCGCCGCGGTCGGCATCTACCTGCCGCTCGAGCTCATGACGCCGATCTTCATCGGCGGCGTGATCGCGCATCTCGTCGAACGCCACCTGCGCCGCAAGGGCGTGGATGAGGCCGGTCTCGAGCGCGCCAACCGCAAGGGCCTGCTGTTCGCCGCCGGCATGATCACGGGCGAGGCGCT
>DAIMYL010000007.1:1532-6162 GCA_036734505.1 Steroidobacteraceae bacterium
TCGAGGCTGCTGCTCTGCCTGGCGACGGTGTACCTCGTCTGGAGCTCGTCGTTCCTCTTCACCAAGATCGGCGTGACCAAGCTGCCGCCGTTCCTGTTCGGCAGCATACGGTTCATGGTCGGCGGAGCGCTGCTGTTCCTGTTCGCGCGGCTGTCGGCGGTCCGCCGCGGCGAGGCGGCGCTGCCGGTCATCGGCGCCGCGGAGTGGCGGCGCGCAGCGGTGGTCGGCTTCTTCACCGTGCTGGTCTCGAACGGCTGCAACATGTGGGGCCTGCAGACGGTGACCTCAGGCGAAGCCGCGCTGCTCGGTGTCGGGGCCACCTTCCTCATCACGCTGCTCGGTACGCTGGGTCCGCGCGCCCATCCGCTCACGAAGCCCGTGCTCGCCGGTCTGCTGATGGGCGTGGTCGGCCTCTACCTGGTGGTCGACCCCGGCAGCGCATCCGCCGCGGAAGGCGCGGGTCACGCCCTCGCCGAAGCGGTGATCCTGGTCGGCTGCGTCGGCTGGGCGGTCGGCACGATCTACCAGCGCAATGCGGCGATACAGCTCGACCTCATGAGCTTCACGGGCCTGCAGATGATGCTCGGCGGCGCGCTGATGGCGGTCCCTGCGCTGGTCGGCGGCGAGCCTGCGCGGTGGAGCTGGGATCCCGCGGGCCTCGCTGCGCTCGCCTGGATGACCATCATGAGCTCCTGCATCGCCTACACGGCGTTCGCATGGCTCTCCGTGAACGCCACGCCCGCGCAGATCGGCAGCGCGGGGCTCGTCAACCCCGCGCTCGCCGCGCTGCTCGGCTGGTGGGCGCTCGACGAACGCCTGACCGCCGCGCAGATCCTGGGCATGGGCGTCATCCTGGTCGGGGTGCTGCTCGCGACCTGGCCGGGCATCAGGGACAGCGTGCCACCAGCGGCTCCGCGCGCAGACGCGTGAGGTCGACGGCCGTCGCGGTGCGCCGCTCGGCCGGCGGGAAACGGATGACCGCGACCATGTTGCCGCCCTCGGCGTCGCGGATGTTGGTCAGGCCCTCGTAGCGCAGCAGCACCTGGTCGGCCTTGCGGTACGACACCTCGATGTAGGGCAGCAGCCAACCGAACACGCCGCTGAGGTTGAGGCGGATCACGCTCGCCGCCGCGCCTTCCACGGTCTTGTCCGCCTGCTTGCGGACCTTGAAGCTCAAAGAATCCAGGCGGCTCGGGATCAGGAACGGGAACCGCACCGTCTTGCCGGCCTCGAGCTCGGCCCAGTGCCGGCGCACGAACTCGTCGAAACCCGCGTCGGAGACGATGGCCGCGCCCGCCGGCACAGCCGCCTCGCGCTGCGGAGAACGCGCGTCCTCCTTGACGAAGACGCGCGGCCCGGCAGGTGTGCGCCGCAGGCCCTCGACATGGCCGTTGCGCGCGTCGGTGAGCTTGAACTCGGGTTGCTCGCGCGACGCGCCGTAGGCGAGCTCCTTGCGTGCGAACGCGGGGCCGTCGGCCGAGCAGCGGTAGAGCACCACCCGCGCTTCGCCGACCTTGCCGGCGTCGCGGACATGGTGCGACTCGACATAGAGCAGCCGACCGTCATCGCGGGAACGCGCGTAGCCGTTGAACGCGAGGTCGGCGGCGCCGGCCGACGGCGCCGCCATGGCCGCCACGGCCACCGCGAGGGCCGCCGCCACGCCGGCTGCCGACGCGCAGGGCGTCGCGGAGGACACCGGGCGCAGCGTCATGCGCTCAGCGGCCGAGACGCTCGAGACCCTTCGGGCCGATCAGCCACGAACCGATCCAGCCGGTGATGCTCACGATGACCGCGCCCCAGAACGCCGGCCAGAAGCCCGCGATGTCGAAGCCAGGGATGATCTTGGCGACGAGCAGCAGCATCGCCGCGTTGACCACGAGCAGGAACAGCCCGAGCGTCACCAGCATGATCGGGAAGGTGAGCACCACCGCGATCGGTCGGACGAAGGCGTTGACGACGCCGAGCAGCGCCGCCGCCAGCAGCAGCGTCGTGGCGTCGCGGATGGAGATGCCGTCGACCCAGGTCGAAGCCAGCCACAGCCCGAAGGCGGCGATCACGGCACGCAGCAGGAATCCGGTCATGTGCGACCCTCCAGTTTGGTCCAGTCCTTGCCCGATTGTGCCACCGCGCTACACTCGATGCAGCGTCGTCCGCGGTTCCACCTCGGCCCGCGACGACGGAGAAACACCGATCAGGGGGGTTCCACCATGTCAGAAGCCATCGTCCCGGCCGCCTACGCGCCGGTCTTCGTCGTCATGCTGCTCGCGCTGCTCGAGTACTTCTGGTTCTCGATCGCGGTCGGCCGCGCCCGTTACCGCTACGGCGTGAAGGCGCCGGCCACCTCGGGCAACGAGGACTTCGAGCGCGTCTACCGCGTGCAGATGAACACGCTCGAGCTGCTCGCCATCTTCCTGCCCTCGCTCTGGGCCTTCGCGCTGTTCGTGAGCCCGACCTGGGCGGCGGGCCTCGGCGTGGTGTTCATCGTCGGCCGCCTGCTCTACTTCCTCGGCTATGTGAAGTCGGCGGACAAGCGCAGCCTCGGCTTCGGGCTGTCGATGTTCCCGACGCTGTTCCTGCTGCTCGGCGGGTTGTTCGGCGCGGCGCGCGCGATGCTCGGCTGAGGTCAGCCGCGGCCGCGCAGCGCGATCCACAACATCGGCAACAGCGTCCCGACGATGATCGCGAGGGTCACGATGCCGAAGTTCTCGCGGATGATCGGGATGTTGCCGAACAGGTAGCCGCCGATCGTGAAGGTCAGCACCCAGGAGACGGCGCCCAGCACGTTGAACAGCTGGAAGCGCCCGTAGGCCATGCGACCGACGCCCGCCACGAACGGCGCGAAGGTCCGCAGGATCGGCAGGAAGCGCGACAGCACGATGGTCTTGCCGCCGTGCTTCGCGAAGAACGCCTCGGTGCGCTCGAGGTGCTCCACGCGCAGCAGCCGGTAACGCCCGCTGAACGCGGGTGGACCGATGTGCTTGCCGATGGCGTAGTTGCAGGTGTTGCCGAGTATCGCGGCGACGATCAGCAGGCCGATGACCACCGGCAGCTGCAGGGTGCCGCTGGTGTCGATCGCGACCAGCGCGCCCACCGCGAACAGCAGCGAATCGCCGGGCAGCCAGGGCGTCACCACGAGGCCGGTCTCCGAGAACACGATCAGGAACAGGATGGCGTAGATCCAGACGCCGTACTGCTTCAACAGCTCGACGAGATGCGCGTCGAGGTTGAGGAAGAAATCGAGGAAAGCCTGCAGCAGCTCGATCATGCGCGCGGCGGTCTCACACCCGCGGTGCGCGGCTCGGGCAGGCCGTCACGGCGATGCAGCTCCCACATCTGGCGCAGCTCCTGCACCGCCGCCTTCACGCCGGCATCGAGATGCGGCTCGTCGAAACGCGGCGCGGCGGCGGCGAGCTGCAGGTCCGGGTCGATGCCGCGCTCCTGGATCAGCGTCCCGGAGGGCGTGGCGTAGCGCGAGGTCGTGATCTTGAGCGCGCGGCCATCGGAAAGCGGGATCACGCTCTGCACCGACCCCTTGCCGTAGGTGCGAGCGCCGAGCAGACGGGCACGCCCGTTGTCCTTGAGCGCGCCGGCGAGGATCTCCGCGGAGGACGCGGAGCCGCGGTTGACGAGCACCACGATGTCCACGCCGGCGAGCGTCTGGCCGGGCCGTGCATCCATGCGGAAGCGCGCATCGGCCGTACGGCCGGTGCCGGTGACGATGATGCCGCGCTCCAGCAGCGAGTCCGCCACGGCGACCGCGGCCTCGAGCACGCCGCCGGGGTTGTCGCGCAGGTCGATCACGACGCCGCGCAGGCCCGGCGCGAGCTTGCGCAGCTCCGCGACATGGCCGTCGAAATCCGCCGGCGTCGTCGCGCTGAAGTTGGCGATGCGCAGATAGCCATGACGCTCGTCGAGCAGCATCCCCGAGACGCTGTGCACCTCGACGCGCGTGCGCTCGAGGGCGACCTCGACCACCTCAGGGCTCCCGGCGCGGCGCAGCATCAGCTGCACGAGAGAACCGGCGGGTCCGCGCATCTGTTCGATGGCGGCGGCGACATCGCCGCGCACCGGCGAACCGTCGATGCGCAGGATGATGTCGCCCGCGCGGATGCCGGCGCGCCAGGCCGGTGAATCGTCGATGGGGCGCAGCACCTTGATGGACTCGCCGTCGGCGACCACCTCGATGCCGATGCCCGGATAGCTGCCGGCGGCGCCGCGCCGGATGTCCTCGTACTCGCGCCGGTCGAGATAGGCGGAATGCGGGTCGAGGCTCGACACCATGCCGCGCGCGGCCTCGTCGAGCAGCCGCTCGGGCGGGATCTCATCGACGTATTCGCGGCGGACGCGGCCGAGGATCTCGGCGAGACGCCGCGCCTCCGCGGGGGGCAGCGACGCCTCGAGCGTCGCCAGCGGTCCCGGCTTGGACGCCGCGGTGCCCGCCGCCGCGCCGCCCCCGTCCGCGTCCTGCGCGGCGGTGCGCGAAGGCAGGAGCGCGCGCCATGCCGACGGCAGCGCGAGCGCGGCCGCGATGCCGAGCGCGAGGCCGACGCCGACGGCGGCCAAGGTCCGGCCGCGTGTCATGGATGGGGGACCATCATGGTGGCCCACAGTTTACCGGGTATCGCCGGGT
>DAIMYL010000007.1:6262-8535 GCA_036734505.1 Steroidobacteraceae bacterium
GCGCGCACCGGCGTGCCGCGGTCGGCGGCGATCATCACGCCGTCCCACTTGAGCGCGCCGGCGCGGCGTTCGCCGAAGCGCGCGGTGACGCGCCCCGTCGTCGGCCAACCGAGTTTGCCGCGCAGCGAAGCGAACGGGCTCTTGCCGTCCGAAGGGAACTGCTGTGCGGCGGCGGCGCGGCGCAGCTCGCGCAGCAGCCGCTCGAGCGCCTCCTGTTCGCGCTGCATGCGCTGCAGCGCCGCCGCGCGCGCCTTCGATTCGGCGGTCAGCGCGGCCAGCACCTCACCGCGCTCGGAGCGCGCCTTGTCGAGGCGACCGACCTCCGAGGACTGCCGTTCCTCGAGCTTGACGATGCGCCGCTGCTCCTCGGCGACCTCGGCGTCCAGCCGCTCGATCTCGCGCACCGACGCGTCGATGCGCGCCACCTGGTCGGCGCGCGCGCGCCCGAAGAATGCATGGTAGGCGAGCAGCCGGTCGGCCTGCGCGGGGTCGCCCTGGTCGAGCAGCATGCGCAGCGGGTCCTCGCGGCCGAGCACATGCGCCGCGCGCGCCTGGGCGGCCAGCGCCTCACGGGTCCGCGCCAGCTCCGCTTCGCGTCCGCGACGCTCGCCGGCGAGCCCGTCGCGACGACGCTCGCGCTCGACGCGCTCGTCGCGCAGCTTGTCGAGTTCGGTGCGCGCCGCGAGCGCGGCCTGCTCCGCCTGACGCAGGCTGCGCGCCAGACGGTCGCGCTCGGCGGCGTCGCGCGCGATCTGGCCACGGATGCGTTCGATCTCGCTGCGCAGCCGGTTGAGGTCGGCCTCGGCGCGTGCGGCGTCGCGCGGCTGGGCCGCCCGGGGTTCCGCGGGCGGGCGTGACTGGCCCTGCGCGACCCCGCCCGGCAGCGTCAGGGCCGCACACAGCGTCAACCAAGCCATCCTCGAGGCGCGCATCCGCCGGATTGTAGCCCAGGGCGCGGGCGCGGCCGCCGTCGCAGGGCCGCAGCGGATATACTTGCGGCCATGGAAAAGCTTTCGCTCTACGCCGCAGCGCACCCGTGGCTCGTCGCCCTGACGGTGGTGGCGGCGCTGCTCGTGATCGCCTACGAGGTGCGCGCCCGCCGCGACTCCTTCGCAGCCATCTCGCCGCAGGACCTCATCCGCCTCCAGAACCGGGGTGCGCTGGTGCTCGACCTGCGCAGGTCGGAGGACTACACGGCCGGACACATCGGCGGCGCGCGCGATTTCGACGCCTCGCAGCTGGTCAAGGCCGGCGAGTCGCTCCGCAAACACCGCGAGAAACCCGTCATCGTCTACTGCGATACCGGCTCGACCGGCGCGGCGGCGGCGCGCGTGCTCGCCGGTCAGGGCTTCACCCAGGCCTTCAACCTGCGCGGCGGCATCGCTGCTTGGCGCGCCGACAACCTCCCGCTCGAGCAGGGCGCCGAACCCGCGCGCGGCGGCGCGTCCGGCAAGGGCAAGTCCTGACATGACCACCGTCACGATGTACGCCACCCTCTGGTGCCCGTACTGCGCGCGCGCACGGCAGCTGCTCGCCGGCAAAGGCGTGACGGTCGACGAGATCGACATCGAAGCCCGGCCCGACCAGCGCGCGGTCATGATGGAGCGCAGCGGCCGCCGCACCGTGCCGCAGATCTTCATCGGCGACCGCCATGTCGGCGGCTGCGACGACCTGCTTGCGCTCGATGCCGCGGGCGGCCTCGACCCGCTGCTCGCCTGACGGCATCGCACCACCTCATCCCGATCAACCACCCACCGAGACCAAAATGACCGACCCCGATCCGAAAGCCGACGGCGCCGCTGCGACGCAGGGCGACTCGACCGCCCCCGAGTTCTCGCTGCAGTCCGTGTACCTCAAAGATTGCTCTTTCGAGGCGCCGCGCGGACCGCGGGTCGAGGGCGCCTGGAACCCCCAGATCAACCTCGACCTCAACACCGCCGCTGAGGCGCTCTCGCCCGAGCTGCGCGAGGTCGTGCTGACCGTGAGCGTGAGCGCCCGCAACGGCGAGTCCACCGCGTTCATGGTCGAGGTCAAGCAGGCCGGCGTGTTCGGCGTGCGCAACCTCGAGGAAGCGGACTACCGCCGTGCCATCGCCACCGTCGCGCCGAACGTGCTGTTCCCGTACGCGCGTGCGATGGTCGCGCAGCTCGTCACCCAGGGCGGGTTCCCGCAGATGCTGCTGCCGCCGGTCAACTTCGAGGTGCTCTACGCGCGCTCGATGGCCGAAGCGCAGCAGCAGGCGCAGCTCAACAGCTGACCGGATGACGGGCGCC
>DAIMYL010000007.1:8635-33123 GCA_036734505.1 Steroidobacteraceae bacterium
ATGGCCGAAGCGCAGCAGCAGGCGCAGCTCAACAGCTGACCGGATGACGGGCGCCACCGTCACGCCTCTGGCCGTGATCGGTGCGGGCTCCTGGGGCACCGCGCTCGCGATCCAGTTCGCGCGCGCCGGGCACCCCGTCCGCCTCTGGGGTCGCGACCCCGCGCAGCAGGCGGCGATGTCCCGCGATCGCCGCAACGCGCGCTACCTTCCCGACGCCCCTTTTCCGCCGGGGCTCGAGGCCGTCGCCTCGCTCGAGGCCGCGCTCGCCGGCGCGCGCGATGTGCTCGTGGTCGTGCCGAGCCACGCGCTGCGCGAGGTGCTCGGCGCGCTCGCGCCGCGGCTCGCGCCCGAGGTGCGGCTCGCCTGGGCCACCAAAGGTTTCGAGCTCGCCACGGGGCTGTTGCCGCATCAGGTGGCGCGCGAGGTGCTGGGAACGGGCCGACCGATGGCCGTGCTGTCGGGGCCGACCTTCGCCCGCGAGGTCGGCAGCGGACTGCCCACCGCGATGACCGTCGCCTCGGCCGATGAGGATTTCGCAGCCGCGCTCGCGCAGAGCCTTTCGGCGGGCAGCTTCCGCGCCTACACCTCGCCCGACATCGTCGGCGTGGAGGTCGGCGGCGCGGTCAAGAACGTGCTCGCCGTCGGTGCGGGCCTCGCCGACGGCCTCGGCTTCGGTGCCAACACCCGTGTCGCGCTCATCACCCGCGGTCTCGTCGAGATGACCCGGCTCGGCGTCGCGCTCGGCGCGCGCCGCGAGACCTTCATGGGCCTCGCCGGTCTCGGCGATGTCGTGCTGACCTGCACCGACGACCAGTCGCGCAACCGCCGCTTCGGTCTGCTGCTCGCGGCGGGACGCAGCGTCGATGCGGCGTTGGCCGAGGTCGGTCAGGTGGTCGAGGGTTATCTCGCCGCGCGCGCCGTGCGCGCGGTGGCGCAGCGCGAGGGCATCGAGATGCCCATCTGCGACGGCATCTACCGTCTGCTGTACGAGGGCCTGCCCGCGCGCGAAGTGGTCAAGGCGCTCCTGTCGCGCCCCATCAAGGCCGAGTTCAGCGAGTAGTCGGGTCCGCGGCCGCGAAACCGTTCTGCCGCCATGCTTCATAGGTCACGAGCGTCACCGCGTTGGAGAGGTTCAGGCTGCGGTTACCCTCGCGCATCGGGATCTCCACCACGATGTCCTCGCCCTGCGCGGTGCGCAGGTCCGTGAGGACGTCGGGCGGCAGCCCGCGCCGCTCGGAACCGAACAGCAACGCATCGCCCGGCTCGTACCGCACCTGGTCGTAGCGGCGCGCGCCACCGGTCTCCACGGCCCACCATCGGCGCGTCCCGGCCGCCGCTAGCGCCTCGCGACAGGCGGCGAGGTCCGCATGGACATGCACCGCCGCCATCCAACGATAGTCGAGTCCGGCCCGACGCAACGAACGCTTGTCGAGATCGAAGCCGAGCGGCTTCACGAGATGCAGCTCCGCACCCGTGTTGGCGCACAGCCGGATGGCGTTGCCGGTGTTGGGCGGGATCTCGGGCTCGAAGAGGACGATGCGGAACATGGACCGCCGATCGCTCAGGCCGGCATCTCAGACCGGCGTCTCGAACCTCACCGGCTCGGACTTCTCGCCCTCGCGGCGCGGTCGTACGACGACCGTGCCCGCCATCTTGTCGTGCCAACCCTGTTTCCGGCGGTCGAACGCGACCCACAGCAACCCGAGACCGAGCGGGAGGGTCGCCACGATGTACCCCAGATAGCGCCCGATGGCCTGTCCGACGCTCAGGGTCTTGCCGGTTCTTGCGTCGACCACGCGCGCGGCGACCACCATCTTGCCGGGCGTCGCCTGCTTCTTGAGCCAGAACAGCACGACGCCGACGAACGGCAGGACGAACGAGATGAGGAAATCGGGGATGCCCCGGACAGGCTCCTCGCTCTGCACCGTGAAATACGCCGGCCCGTAGACGAGATACAGCAACGGGTAGGTGACCAGCATGATGACCAGCATGTCGATCAGCGAAGCGCCGACGCGCGGCCAGAAGTCCACATATTCGAGCTCCGTGTCCTGCATCGCGGCGTCCTCCGGGATCCGGGCCGTGCATCGGCCGTCACGGTCGATGATAACGCTATAATCCGCGCATGTCCGCGCATGCCCCGACGGCCCCCATCCCGCCCACCGCGCCCGGCGCCCCGCCCGCCTCGCTGCGCTACAGGTTCCTGGGGATGGATTTCGCCTCGCCCATCGTGCTGCTGTCGGGCTGCGTGGGTTTCGGCGAGGAATACACCCGCGTCGAGGGCTTCTCCAACGCCGACTGCGGCGCGGTGGTCCTCAAAGGCACCACGCTCGAAGCGCGTCTCGGCAACCCGCCGCACCGCGTCTACGAGACGCCGATGGGCATGCTCAACGCCATCGGCCTGCAGAACCCCGGCACCGACCATGTGGTGCGCAACATCCTGCCGACGCTCGACTTCAGCGAGACGCGCTTCATCGCCAACGTCTCGGGTTCGACCATCGAAGAATACGCCGAGGTCACGCGTCGCTTCGACGACTCCCCCATCGACGCCATCGAGATCAACATCTCCTGCCCGAACGTCAAAGAAGGCGGCGTCGCCTTCGGCAACTATCCCGAGATGTCGGCGCGCGTGGTCGCGGCCTGCCGTGCGGTGACCAAGAAGCCCATCATCACCAAGCTCTCGCCGAACCAGACCGACATCAAGGAGAACGCGCGCCAGTGCATCGAGGCCGGCACGGACGGCTTCGCGGTCATCAACACCGTGATGGGCATGGCGATCGACGCCAAGACCCGCCGTCCCGTCATCGGCAACATCCAGGGCGGCCTCTCGGGCCCCGCGATCAAGCCGATCGCGCTGCTCAAGGTTCACCAGGTCTACGAAGTCGCCAAGAAGCACAGCGTACCGATCATCGGCCAGGGCGGCATCATCAACGCCACCGACGCCATCGAGTTCATGATCGCCGGCGCGAGCGCCGTCGGCGTCGGCACCTCGCTCTTCTACGATCCGTTCGCCTGCCGCAAGATCAACGCCGGCATCGACGCCTATCTGCAGCAGCACGGCTTCGCGAACGTCATCGACCTCGTCGGCACGCTCAGGTAAAGAGCAGCTTCAGCCCCGCGATCACCAGCACCACCGCCAGCAGACGCTTGATCTGCCGGGCCGGCAGGCGCCGGCTGCCCATGAACGACCCGATCGCACCGCCGACGAACACCGCCGCGAGCAGCATCGGCAGCTCGTCGGGCAGGTCGCGCGTGCTCGCCCAGTTGCCGAGCAGGCCGGAGGTGGAGTTCATCAGGATGAAGAGCGCCGACACCGCCGCGGCGTTCTTGGGCTGCGCCCAGCCCATCATCAGCAGCAGCGGGGTGAGGAAGATGCCGCCGCCTGTGCCGGTCAGCCCCGACAGCAGACCGATGCCTGCGCCGCTCGCGAGCGCAGCGGCCCGCGGCACCGACCGCTCGGTCGAGGCGGCGGACGGCACCGACGCGGCGGCCGCGGCGGTCTCGGTCTGCGGCGCCTTCGGTTCGAAGAAGAACCGCCACGCCGACCACAGCAGCACCAACCCGAGCAGCAGCGTGAACGCCCGCGTCGGCAGCGAGATCCAGCCGCCGACGAACGCCGCGGGGACAGCCGTGACGGCGAAAGGCCAGAACAGCGCCCAGCGGAAATGCCCCGCGCGCCAGAACTGCCACGCGGCGACGAGGGCCACGAGGATGTTGAGCGCGAGCGCGGTCGGTTTGATCACGGCGGGCGCGAGACCGAGCAGCGACATCACCGCGATGTAGCCGCTGGCGCCCGCGTGGCCCACGGACGAATACAGCAGCGCCACCACGAACAGCGCGGCGCAGAGCAGCATCAGGAACTCGGGCGTCATGGCTGCTGCACGATCACCTTGCGCGTCGGATAGGCGAAGGCGATGCCGCGCCGGGAGAACTCGGCGTGGATGCGGCGGTTGACCTCGTCGCCGATGGCGATGAACTTGTTGCGCGCCGTCGTCGGGTTCGGCACGAAATAGACCACCTCGTACTGCAGCGCCGAATCACCGAAACTGCGCAGTGCGCAGTACTCGAACCGCGTGCCGGCGACGCCGGTGACCGCATGCTCGACCAGCTTCGGAACCTCCGCGAGCAGTGCAGGCGGCGTCTCGTAGGCGACGCCGAGCTGGAACAGCGCCCGGCGCTCGGGCATGCGGCCCATGTTCCGCACCCGGCTGCGCAGCAGGTCGGCGTTCGACAGGATCACCTGTTCGCCCGACACGCTGCGCAGCCGCGTGCTCTTGACGCCGATGTGCTCCACCGTGCCCTCGATGTCGTCGATGCGCAGCCAATCGCCTTCGACGAAGGGCTTGTCGAGCGTGATGGAGAGCGACGCCAAGAGGTCGCCGAGGATGGTCTGCACCGCCAGCGCGATGGCGATGCCGCCGATGCCGAGACCGGCCACCAGCGCCGTGATGTTGACGCCTAGGTTGTCGAGCGCGAGCAGCAGCGCGAGCGCGAACAGCACCATGCGCGCGACGAACATCAGCACGCTCACCGAGCCGCTCTGCCGGGTGTCGCCCTCGGCCTCGAGCCGCGCCTGCCGCTTGCGCAGCAGGAACTCGATCATCGCCACGCCCCAGACCGCCGCCTGCAGCCAGGCGACCACCACGATCACCGCGGTGGAGACCTTCTCGACGCGCGCGGGCAGGTCGAGGAAGTGCTCCGCCGCGTAGAGCGCGGCGACGAAGATCCACAGCGGCCGGGTGCGCGTGATTAGCAGCAGCACGAGCTGCGCCCAGGGCGGACGGTCCTCCTTGCGGATGCGTCGTACACGCGCGATGACGAGCCCGCGGATGATGGGCAACAGCACCAGCACGCCGACGAAAGCGGCGGCGGCCATCGCCCAGGAGCGCAGCGGGTTGCCCAAGAAGATGTCGTCCAACCATTCCATCCGTCGTCCTCCTCAGTCCGGCAGCGGCATGCCGTCGCGGCGGTGCAGGCTGCAGAGCGCCGAGAGCCGCCGGGCCGGCTCCTCACCGAGCTGCGACCACCCGAAGCGCCATTCCCAGCAACCCTCGGCGCGTCCGGGCGTGTTCATGCGGTGACCGCCGTCGAGCCCGAGCAGGTCCTGCAGCGGGAGGATGGCGGTGTCCGCCACGCTCGCACAGGCCGCGCGCACCATGTCCCAATGGATCTCGCCGCCGTCGGTGGCGAGATAGTCGCACAGATGCCGGCGCTGTTCCGCATCCGCACCCGACCACCACCCCACCGTCGTGTCGTTGTCGTGGGTGCCGGTGTAGACCACGGTGTCCTGCGCGTGGTTGTGCGGCAGGTGCGGGTTGTCGATGTCGCCGCCCCAGGCGAACTGCAGCACCTTCATGCCGGGGAACCGGAACCGTCGGCGCAGCGCCTCCACATCGGGCGTGATGATCCCGAGGTCCTCAGCGACTATGGGCAGCGTCCCCAGCTCGCGCTCCATCGCCTCGAACAGCGCGGCGCCAGGACCCGGCTGCCACTCGCCATGGACCGCGGTCGCTTCGCGCACCGGGATGCGCCAATAGGCCGCGAAGCCCCGGAAGTGGTCGATGCGCAGCAGGTCGAAGGACTCGAGGGCGTGCTTCACGCGAGCCACCCACCAGGCGTAGCCCTCGGCCGAATGGGCGTCCCAGCGATAGAGCGGATTTCCCCAACGCTGCCCGGTCGGGCTGAAGTAGTCGGGCGGAACACCTGCGACCGCGAGCGGATGGCCCGCGTCATCGAGCTCGAACAGCTGGGGATGGGCCCAGGCATCGGCGCCGTGCGACGCCACGAAGATCGGCGCATCGCCGAACATCCGGACACCGCGGGCCCGGGCGTACACGCGCAGCGCCTGCCATTGCCTCTCGAAGCACCACTGCACGAAGCTCCAGAACCGCAGCCGCGGCGCGAGCCGACGGCGGGCGCGCGCCAAGGCGCCGGCGTCGCGGGTGGCGAGACCGTCAGGCCACGCCTGCCAGCCCGAGCCCGGCTGCGCTTCGTCGAGCGCCATGAACAGGGCGTGGTCGTCCAGCCAGACGGCGTGACGGTCGCAGAAGAGCGCGAAGTCGGCGCGCGAGGCGGCGTCGGCGCGGTCGACGAAGCGCCGCGCTGCGCGCTCGAGACGCTCGTGACGCCACGCGATCGTCGCGGGATAGTCGACCCGCGCGGCGGGGAACGGCTTCGGCGGCACGAGCTCATCCGCCTCGAGCCAACCGCGCTGCGCCAGCTCCTCGAGGTCGACGAGCAACGGGTTCGCGGCGAACGCCGAAGCGCTCATGTACGGCGAGTGGCCGGGCCCGATCCCGCCGAGCGGCAACACCTGCCACCATCTTTGACCGGCTTCGGCGAGCCAGTCCACGAAACGACGCGCGCCCGCTCCGAGATCGCCGCAACCCTGGGGCCCGGGCAGCGAGGTCGGGTGCAGCAGCACACCGCAGGCGCGCGGCGGACTCAAGACGCCGACCCGTCCATCATCACGAACATCACGATCCGGTCACCGTCGACGCGCCGTACGCGCTCGCACGCGGCCTCCCGCGGCACACCGTCCGCCTCTCCGCTGTCGAGCAACGGGCGCCAACGGCCGGGCGGCAGGCGGAAGGACCGCGGCGCGCCGTCGCCGTTGACGAGCGCCAGCAGCGGCGACCCGCCCCGTCCCGGACGGCCGATGAGCACGGCGAGCGCACGGTCGGCCGAGTGCCAGGCCGCAGGATCGAGCGCATGGCCGTCCGCGTCCGACCAGGACACATCCGCGACGCCCTGCCCGTCCGGGATGCCGTCGTACCACCGGTCGGCGAACGGCAGCCGCTCGCGGCGCAGGCGCGAGACGCGCGCCACGAACGCGATCAGCGCCTCATCGACGGAGGTCCAGTCGAGCCACGCGGTCTCGTTGTCCTGGCAATACGGGTTGTTGTTGCCGCGCTGGGTATGGCCGGTCTCCGCGCCGGCCGCGAGCATGGGCGTGCCTTGCGCGAGCAGCAAGGTCGCGAGCAGCGCGCGCTGCGCGCGCGCACGCGCAGCGCCGACCGCTGCATCGTCGGTCTCGCCGGCGACACCGAAATCGTTGCCGTGCTCGTGCGCGTGGCCGTCGCGGTTGCCCTCGCCGTTCGCCTCGTTGCGGCGATGCGGATAGGTGACGAGATCGCGCAAAGTGAAGCCGTCGTGCGAGACGACATGGTTGACCGAGTCGGAGGGAAGACGCCCCGCACGGTGGAACACATCGCTCGAGCCGCAGAACCGCAGCGCGAACTCGCCGCGCGTGACCTCCCGCCGCAGCCACCAACGGCGCATGCCGTCGCGGAAGCGGTCGTTCCACTCGGCCCAACCCGCCGGGAAACCGCCGAGACGATAGCCGTCGGGCCCCACATCCCATGGTTCGGCGATGAGGCGCTTGCCCGAGAGCAGCGGGTCCTGCGCGATCGCCCGGAACAGCGGCGCGTCCGCCGAGAAGCCGTGCTCGCCGCGGGCCAGCGCCGGCGCGAGATCGAAGCGGAAGCCGTCGACGCCCATGTCGTCCGCCCAGTGCCTCAGGCTCGCCATGACGAACCGCAGCACCGGTGGCCGCGCGAGGTCGAGCGCGTTGCCGCATCCAGAGTCGTTGACATACCGTTCCGGTCGCCGTGGATCGAGGCGGTACCACGAGGCGTTGTCGAGCCCCCGCCAAGACAAGGTCGGACCGTGCTCATCGCTCTCGCAGGTGTGGTTGTACACGACATCGATGATCACCTCGATGCCGACGCCATGCAGCGCGCGGACCATGGCGCGGAACTCCTCGCGCACGGCCGCGCCGTCGACCGGCCTCCCGGCGGCCTCCGCCGCGCGCGCCGCGGCCGCATATCGCGGCTCCGGACAGAAGAACCCGAGCGTGTTGTAGCCCCAGTAGTTGACGAGGCCGCGCGCGGTCAGCGCCGGTTCGTCCATGTGCTGGTGCACGGGCAGCAGGCTCACCGCCGTGACGCCGAGCCGCTGCAGGTGCGCGAGCGCCGCCGGATGCACGAGCCCCGCATAGGTGCCCCGCAGCGCCGGCGGTACCGCGGGATGGCGCTGCGTGAACCCTTTGACATGCAGTTCATAGAGCAGCAGGTCCTCGCGCGCATGGCATGGGCGGCGATGGGCGCGCCAGTCCGCGGTCTCGTGCACGACGCGCGCGAGCGGCGGGCCCCCGGCGGCCGACACGATCTCGCGCGCCCAGGGGTCCAGCAGGAGCCGCTCGCCGTCGAAACGATGCCCCCGCTCCGGCTGGCAAGGCCCGTGCGCGCGCAGAGCGTAGAGCAGTCCCGGTCCGGCGCCCGGCAATCTGCCTCGCCAGAGGTCATCTCCGTGGCGCTGCAGCGGCAGGCGCTGCCGCTCACGCCCGCCGGCGGCGTCGAACACGCAGACCTCGATGCGCTCCGCATGGGCGGAGAAGACCTCGAACGCGACGCCGGAACCGTCCCAGCGGGCGCCTGACGATGCTGCTGCGTTCAAGGCCGCCATTCGAGGAACACCGTCGCGAGCGGCGGCAGCGTCAACGCGATGCTGTGCGCGCGCCCGTGGGCCGCTATCGACCCGGTCTGTGCTTCACCGAAGGGCGTGCCTGCATCGCTGCCGCCGTAGTGGCGCGAATCGGTGTTCAGCACCTCCCGCCAGACGCCGGCATGCGGCACGCCGATGCGGTAGTCGGGATGCACCGTCGGCGTGAGGTTGCAGACGACGAGCAGCACATCCGCCGCGGTCCGGCCATGGCGCAGGAAGGTGTACACCGACCGCTCGCGCGCACCGGCATCGACCCACTCGAAACCGTCCGGGTCGTCGTCGCGCTGATGCAGTGCGCCGCAGCGCCGGTATAGCCCGTTGAGATCGCGCACCAGACGCTGCACGCCGGCGTGCGCAGGATGCTCGAGCAGCTGCCAGTCGAGCGAAGCGTCGTGGTCCCACTCGCGCCGCTGTGCGAACTCGCAGCCCATGAAGAGCAGCTTGCGGCCCGGATGGCCGAACATGAAACCGAGGTAAGCGCGCAGGTTCGCGAACCGCTGCCACTCGTCGCCCGGCATGCGACCGAGCAGCGAACCCTTGCCGTGCACCACCTCGTCGTGGCTGATCGGCAGCGTGAAATGCTCGCTGAACGCATAGACGATCCCGAAGGTCATCTCGTCATGGTGCCAACGCCGGTGGACCGGATCGCGGGCGATGTAGCGCAGCGTGTCGTTCATCCATCCCATGTTCCACTTGTGGTGGAACCCGAGCCCGCCGGCATGCACGGGCCGTGTGACGCCCGGGAACGCCGTCGATTCCTCGGCGACGGTCACCGCCTGCGGCCGATGCGCGCCGACCACGGTGTTGACCTCGCGCAGGAAAGCGATGGCTTCGAGGTTCTCGCGTCCGCCGTGGACATTGGGCACCCATCCGCCCTCGCGGCGGCTGTAGTCGCGGTACAGCATCGAGGCGACGGCATCGACCCGCAGTCCGTCCGCGCCGAAGCGCTCCAACCAGTAGAGCGCGTTGCCGACGAGGAAGTTGCGCACCTCGCGGCGGCCGAAGTTGTAGATGAGGGTACCCCAGTCGGGATGCGCTCCCTCGCGCGGATCCGCGTGCTCGTAGAGCGCGGTGCCGTCGAAGCGCGCGAGGCCGTGCGGGTCGGACGGGAAATGTGCCGGCACCCAATCGAGGATGACGCCGAGCCCGGCGGCGTGGGCGCGCGCGATGAAGCGTCGCAGCCCGTCCGGTCCGCCGTGCCGCGCGGTCGGGGCGTAGAGCCCGGTCGGCTGGTAGCCCCAGGACCCGTCGAACGGGTGTTCGCTGACGGGCAGCAGCTCGAGGTGGGTGAAGCCGAGATCGACGGCGTACGGGATCAGCGTCTCTGCGAGCGCGTCCCAATCGAGGAACGGGTTATGCGCATCGCCGCTGCGGCGCCAGGAGCCGACATGCACCTCATAGATGCTGAACGGCGCGTCGTAGGCGTTCGCGCGCCGGCGTGCGTCGTCAGGCGGCACCACGGGCAGCAGCGCCGCCACGATGCTCGCCGTCGCAGGCCGCAGCTCGGCGCGGCGCGCATAGGGGTCCGCCTTCTGCGGCAGCACCGTGCCGTCGCGGGCACGGATCTCGAACTTGTACCGCGCACCCGTGCCGACGCCCGGCAGGAAGATCTCCCACACGCCGCACCCGTGGCGCAGACGCATCGGGAACCGTCGGCCATCCCAATGGTTGAAGTCGCCGACGACGCTGACGCGCGAGGCGTCGGGCGCCCACACCGCGAAACGCGTGCCGGCGACGCCGAGATGGTCCATCGGCTGCGCGCCGAGGACCTCGTACGGCCGCGGGTGCGCGCCCTCGGCGAGCAGCCGGACATCGACCTCGCTGAGCGATGGCGGGAAGCGGTACGGATCCTCGATGAGGTCCGTCACGACATCGGCCTCGCCGGTGCGCCACTCCACCCGAAGACGGTAGGACTCGGCCTGCTCGCCCGGGATCACCCCTTCGTAGAACCCGGCCGGATCGCGCCGGCGCAGCTCGCCGAGATGCGCGCCGTCGTCCGCCGACACCGCCGACACCCGCGCCGCGCCGGGCAGGAACGCGCGCAGCACGCAGTTGCCCCGGCCGTCGCCGTGCGGCCCCAGCACGGCGAACGGATCGCCATGCCGGCCCGCGCAGACGGCCGCCGGATCCTCCGCGGTCACGGCAGCGGACGGACGCGCCAGATGCGCTCGGCGTACTCGCGGATGCTGCGGTCGGACGAGAACGCGCCCATGCCGGCGACGTTGAGGACCGCGCTGCGCGTCCACGCCTCGCGGTCGAGATAGCGCTGGTCCACGCGCGTCTGCGCTGCGATGTACGACGCGTAGTCGGCGAGCAGCAGGTAATGGTCGCCCCCCCAAAGCAATGCGTGCACGAGGCCCAGATGGCGCGACGGCTCCTCGGGCGAGAACACGCCTCCCGCGACGGCATCGAGCGCGGCGCGCAGGGCGTCGTCGGCGGCATAGCGGGCCATCGGATCATGGCCTGCGAGGCGCAGCGCCGCGACCTCCGGCGTGCGCAGACCGAAGATGAAGATGTGCTCGTCGCCGACTTGCTGGCGGATCTCGATGTTGGCGCCGTCGTCGGTGCCGATGGTGAGGGCGCCGTTGAGCGCGAGCTTCATGTTGCCGGTGCCCGACGCCTCGGTGCCCGCGGTGGAGATCTGCTCGGAGAGGTCGGCGCCCGGCATCACCTGCTCGGCGACCGACACCGAGTAGTTCGGCAGGAACACCACCTTCAGACGGTCGCGTGTGCGCGGGTCGGCGTTGATGGTGCGTGCGACGTCGTGGATCAGGTGGATGACGGACTTCGCGGCCGCATACGACGATGCCGCCTTGCCGGCGAACAGCACGGTGCGCGGCGGCGCCTCGACCGCCCACGGCGCACCGGCGATCAGCGCCTGCCAACGCGTGACCACATGCAGCACGTTCAGCAGCTGCCGCTTGTACTCGTGCATGCGCTTGACCTGGACATCGAACAAGGACGACGGATCGACCGGCGTGCCGGTGCTGCGCGCGATGAAATCCGCGAGACGCGCCTTGTTGGCCTGCTTCACCGCATGGAAGGCGGCGCGGAACCCCGTGTCGTCGGCGTGCGCGCGCAGCGCACCGAGCCGGTCGAGGTCCGTCTGCCAGGCCGCACCCAGGGCGTCGTCCAGCAGGCCTGCGAGACCGCGGTTGGCCTGGGCAAGCCAGCGCCGCGGCGTCACGCCGTTGGTCACATTGGTGAAGCGCCCGGGCCAGAGCTGCGAGAAATCGCGGAAGATGGTCTGCACCAGCAGGTCGGAATGCAGCGCCGACACGCCGTTCACCCGGTGGCTGCCGACGATCGAGAGGTGCGCCATGCGAACACGCCGCTCGCCGTGCTCGTCGATCAGCGAGAGACGGGCGATCATCCCGGGGTCGTCGGGGAAGCGCTCGGCGGCGTGGTCCAGCATCTGCTGGTTGATGCGGTAGATGATCTCGAGGTGCCGCGGCAGCACATGCTGCACCAGCGATACGGGCCAGGTCTCGAGCGCTTCGGGCATCAGCGTGTGGTTGGTGTACGAGAAGGTCCGCTGCGTGATGTCCCACGCGTCCGCCCACACGAAGCCGTGCTCGTCGCAGAGCAGCCTCATCAGCTCGGCGACGCCGATGGCCGGATGCGTGTCGTTGAGGTGGATGGCGACATGATCGGCGAGACCGGCGAGCGAACCGTGCTCGGCGAGGTGCCGCGCGAGGATGTCCTGCAGCGAGGCGGCGACGAAGAAATACTCCTGCCGCAGCCGCAGCTCGCGGCCCGCGGGCGTGCTGTCGTTCGGGTACAGGACCCAGGAGATGTTCTCGTACTCGTTCTTGAACATCGCGGCGCGCGCGTAGTCGCCGCTGTTGAAGGCGGCGAGATCGATCTGCTCGGGCGCCGTGGCCCGCCACAGGCGCAGCGTGCTCACATGCTCGGTGCCATGGCCCGGCACCACCACATCGTGCGCGCGCGCCAGCACCTCGCCCGCCGGCTGCCACGATGCGCGACGGCCGTCGTGCACCACGCGGCCGCCGAAACCGACACGGTACGCCGTGCCCGGCCGCGGGAACTCCCAGGGCGTGCCGTTCGCGACCCACGGGTCGGGGTATTCGACCTGACGCCCGTCCTGGATCTCCTGCAGGAACATGCCGTGCTCGTAGCGGATGCCGTAGCCCATCGACGGCAGCCCGAGCGTCGCCATCGAATCCAGGAAACAGGCGGCGAGCCGGCCGAGACCGCCGTTGCCGAGGCCGGGGTCGAGCTCCTGGTCCGCGACCTCCTCGAGACGCCGCGCACGGCGGGCGAGCTGCCCCGCGACCGCCCCCTCGAGCCCGAGCGCATCCAGCGAGTTGGTGAGGCTGCGCCCGATCAGGAACTCCATCGAGAGGTAGCAGACCCGACGCGCCTTTTCGGTGCGCTCCCTGGCCTGGGTCTCGACCCAGCGACGCGACAGCCCGCGGCGTGCGACCTGCGCGGCCGCGCCCAGCAGGTCGCGGGGAGAGGCGTCCGCAGGCGCGACCCCCACCTCATGCAGCAGCAGGTCGTCGAGTTCGGGGACGGCGGGCGACGGGTCGGGCATGACGGACGGTGATGAAGATGCGCATCTGAGACGCGGCGGGGGACTATCATACTTGGGTTCAGTCCCTCCGACCCGCCCCGCCCGACACGCACCGGGAGAGTCGCCATGATCTCCAACGAACTCGCCACCAGCCTCGACCTGCCGCGCCGCGCCGTGGCGCTCGTGCTCGCCGGCGGCCGCGGCAGCCGGCTGATGAACCTCACCGACCGCCGCGCCAAACCGGCCGTCTACTTCGGCGGCAAGTTCCGCATCATCGACTTCGCGCTCTCCAACTGCCTCAACTCCGGCATCCGCCGCATCGGCGTGCTCACGCAGTACAAGAGCCACAGCCTGATGCGGCACATCCAGCGCGGCTGGGGCTACCTCAAGGGCGAACTCAACGAGTTCGTCGATGTGATGCCGGCGCAGCAGCGGCTCGACGAGGCGAACTGGTATCAGGGCACCGCCGACGCGGTGCACCAGAACCACGACATCATCAAGAGCTTCCGCTGCCGGTACCTGGTGGTGCTCGCCGGCGACCACATCTACAAGATGAACTACGCCCTGGCGCTCGCCGAGCACGTGAAGCACGGCCGCGAGGTCACGGTCGCCTGCATCGAGGTGGCGCGCAGCGACGCCACCGCCTTCGGCGTGATGGCCGTCGACGAGGACGACATCATCACCGACTTCGTCGAGAAGCCGAAGGACCCGCCGGCGATCCCGGGCAGGCCTGACCGCTCGCTCGCCAGCATGGGCGTCTACATCTTCGACACGGAGTGGCTGCTCAAAGAACTGGCACGCGACGCCCTGGACCCGGACTCCAGCCACGACTTCGGCAAGGACATCATCCCGAAGGCGGTGCGCGAGCGCCGCGCCGTCGCGCACCGCTTCGAGGACAGCGCGGTCGGCACCCGCGAGGGCGAGGCGCCCTACTGGCGGGATGTCGGCACCATCGACGCCTACTGGGACGCGAACATCGACCTCACCGCCACCGATCCGCAGCTGAACCTCTACGACGACCGCTGGCCGATCTGGACCTATCAGCCGCAGCTGCCGCCGGCGAAGTTCGTGCACAACATGGGGGACCGCCGCGGCATCGCCATCGAATCGCTGGTGTCCGGCGGCTGCATCGTGTCCGGACATGTGGAGCGCTCGCTGATGTTCTCAGGCGTGCGCGTGCACTCCTACGCGCATGTGCATCTGAGCGTGCTGCTGCCCAACGTGCAGGTCGGTCGCGGCGCGCGCATCACGCGTGCCGTCGTGGACCGCGGGTGCATCATCCCCGACGGCATGGTGATCGGCGAGGACCCCGCACACGACGCCGAGCGCTTCCTCTGCACCGAGCGGGGCATCACCCTCGTCACGCGCGAGATGCTGCAGCGCCTCGGCGCCTGAGGCCGCACCGCACGCTCAACCGCCCCACTCGGACCTGCCCATGACGACGACATCCGCCCCGCCGCTGCGCGTGCTGCACGCCGCCGCCGAGATCTTCCCGCTGGTCAAGACCGGCGGCCTCGCCGATGTGGTCGGCGCGCTGCCCCCGGCGCTGCTCGCCGCCGGGGCCGACGCGAGGCTGCTGCTGCCCGGGATGCCCGCCATCCTCGAGGCCGTGTCCCGACCGCGCAAGGTCGCCGAGTTCGGACCGGCGTTCGGCGCCGCGCGCGTCACGCTGCGCATCGGTCGGCTCGAGGTCGGCACCGGCGAGCCTGCCGTTCAGGCCTATGTCATCGATGCGCCGTGGCTCTACGCGCGCGGGGGCGGCCCGTACCAGGGTCCGGACGGCAGACCGTGGGACGACAACCTCCAAAGATTCGGGCTGCTCGGTTGGGTGGCGGCGCAGCTCGCCGGCGGCGACCTCGACCCCGCGTGGCGGCCCGACATCCTGCACGCGCACGACTGGCATGCCGCGCTCGCCTGCAGCTACCTGCGCATGAACCCCGGTGCCGCGGCGCGCAGCGTGTTCACCGTGCACAACCTCGCCTACCAGGGCCTCTTCCCGCAGGGCGACTTCCGCCTGCTCGGCCTGCCGCAGCGGCTGATGCAGCCCGACGGGCTCGAGTTCCACGGTTGGCTGTCGTTCATGAAAGGCGGCTTGATGCATGCCGACCGGCTGACCACCGTCAGCCCGACCTACGCCCGCGAGATCGCCACGCCGGAGTTCGGTTGCGGCGTCGAGGGCGTGCTGCGCGAGCGCGCCGCCGACCTCTCCGGCATCCTGAACGGCGTCGACCCGCATCACTGGGATCCGGCGACCGACCGCACGCTCGCCGCCCGTTACAGCGCGGTCGACCTCGCCGGGAAGGCGGGCTGCAAAGCCGCGCTGCAGCGGGAGATGGGGCTCGCCGTCCGCGCCGATGCGCCGCTCTTCGGCGTGGTGAGCCGCCTGTCGGAGCAGAAAGGTCTCGATCTCGTGCTCGCCGCGCTGCCTGCGCTGCTCGCGGAAGGCGCGCAGCTGGCGCTGCTCGGCAGCGGCGATCCGGCGCTGGAACTGGCGTTCTCGGCCGCCGCCGCCGCGCATCCCGGCGCGGTGGCCGCGCGCATCGGCTACGACGAAGCCTGCGCCCACCGCATCATCGCCGGCGCCGATGTCATCCTCGTTCCGTCGCGCTTCGAACCCTGCGGGCTCACCCAGCTCTACGGCATGCGCTACGGCACCCTGCCGCTCGTGCGCCGCGTCGGCGGCCTCGCCGACACCGTGGACGATCGCGTCGGTTTCCTGTTCGAGGATGCAGAGGCCGGCGCGCTGACGGCGGCCGCCCGCCGCGCGGTGCTCACCTATCGCGAACCCGCGCGCTGGCGCGCGATGCAGCAGGAAGCAATGTCCCGCGACCACAGCTGGGACGCCGTCGCCGCGCGCTACATGGCGCTCTACGGGTCGATGCGTCCGACGGCCGGTTGAGGCCCCTCACGCCGCCGCGTCGCTCGGCGCGTCGTCGGCGTCGCCCGCCTCCTCCATGCCCAATTCCTTGAGCTTGCGGGTGAGGGTGTTGCGGCCCCAACCGAGGAGCTTGGCGGCGTCCTGGCGGTGGCCGCTCGTGTGCTTGAGCGCGACGCGGATGAGCGTGCGCTCGAACTCCGGCGCGGCGGTGTCGAGCAGCGGCGGGGCACCGCTGCGCTGCGCCTCGGCCTCGGCCCAGCGGGCGAGCAGCGCGGCCCAGCCCTCGCCCGTGGCGCCCGTGCCGGCCGCACCCGCGGCGCCCAGGATCTCGGCGGGCAGGTCCTCGGCGCGCACCTCGGTGCCCGGCGCCAGCACGGTCAGGCGTCGGCAAAGATTGACCAGCTCGCGCACGTTGCCCGGCCAGCCGTAGGCCTCGAGCGCGGCCAGGGCGTCGGGCGCCATGGTCTTGGCGTCGACGCCGAGCTCGGTCGCGGCCACGCGCAGGTAGTGCGCGAGCAGGTCGCCCACATCCTCGCGCCGCGAGCGCAGCGGTGGCAGCTCGATGCGGATGACGTTCAGACGATGGAAGAGGTCCTCGCGGAACAGGCCGCGCGCGACGCGGTCCTCGAGGTCCTGGTGGGTGGCGGCGACGACGCGCACATCGACGCGCACCGGCGTCTGGCCGCCCACGCGGTAGAACTCGCCCTCGGCGAGCACGCGCAGCAGGCGCGTCTGCAAGGCCGTCGGCATGTCGCCGATCTCGTCGAGGAACAGCGTGCCGCCGTCGGCCTGCTCGAAGCGGCCGCGGCGCTGCGCGTCGGCGCCGGTGAACGAGCCCTTCTCGTGGCCGAAGAGCTCGGACTCGAGCAGCTCCGACGGGATCGCCGAGGTGTTGAGCGCGATGAACGGCCGCGACGCGCGCGGGCTGTGGTCGTGCAGCGCTCGCGCGACGAGCTCCTTGCCGGTGCCCGACTCGCCGGTGATGAGCACCGTCACCGAGGAGCGCGACAGGCGGCCGATGGCGCGGAACACCTGCTGCATCGCCGGCGCCTTGCCGAGGAGTTCGGTGGAGCCGCCCTCGCCGCCCGCGCCCGCGGTCGGGCGTTGCACGCTCTGCGCCGCACGGCGCACGAGGTCGACCACCTGGTCGATGTCGAAGGGCTTGGGGAGATATTCGAACGCGCCGCCCTCGTAGGCGGACACCGCGTTGCCGAGGTCGGCATGCGCGGTCATGACGATGATCGGCAGCTGCGGCCGCGTGGCGCGGATGCGGCGCAGCAGGTCCAGGCCCGACTGGCCGGGCATGCGGATGTCGGTCAGCAGCACATCCGGCGCGTCGCCGCGCAGCGCTTCGAGCACGGGCTCGGCGGACTCGAAGACGCGCGGCAGCATGCCGCCGCCTTTGAGGGCGCGCTCGAGCACCCAACGGATCGAGGCGTCGTCGTCGACCAGCCAGACGCGCAGCGGCCGGGCGCTCACGGCGCGACCTCCGCAGCGGACGGCCCCGCGCCGAGCGGCAGCATCACGCTGAACACCGTGCGGCCGGGCTCGCTCTCGAACCCGATGCTGCCGCCGTTGCGGGTGACGATCTCCTGCGCGACGGCGAGGCCGAGACCGGTGCCGTTGGCGCGGCCGGTGACGAGCGGATAGAAGAGACTGCTGCGGATCTCCGGCGGCACGCCGGGACCGTCATCGACGACATCGATGCGCACTGCGAGCCGATGCCGCGCGAGACCGATGTGCTCGTTGGCGACCGTACGCGTGCGCAGCACGATGCGGCCGCGTTCCGCCGTGGCCTCGCCCACCGACTGCAGGGCGTTGCGCGCGAGGTTGAGCAGCGCCTGCACCAGCTGGTTGCGGTCGAACTCGCCCTCGGGGACGCTGGGGTCGTAGTCGCGCTCGAGCACCACGCCGTGCGGCGCCTCGGCCTGCAGCAGGCGGAAGACATGCTCGCAGATCTCGTGGATGTTGAGCGGCGTCTTCTGCGGCGTGCGCGACGGGCCGAGCATGCCGTCGACCAACGCGGTGAGACGGTCCGCCTCGTTGATGATGACGCCGGTGTATTCGCGCAACGCCGGGTCGGCCAGCTGGCGCTCGAGCAGCTGCGCCGCGCCGCGCACGCCGCCGAGCGGGTTCTTGATCTCGTGGGCGAGCTGGCGGGTCATCATGCGGCTGCCCTCGAGGCGGGCGCGCAGCTCGTTCTCACGGCTGATGCGCGCGCGGGGCGTGGCGTCGACGAGCTCCAGCAACAGCCGACGCGAGCCGCTCACATCCTCGATGGGCGTGACCGTCGCATCGACGCTGCGCGCGTCGCGCGGCGATGCGACGGTGCGCAGCGCGATGCCGCCCTCCGCGAACACCTCGCCGCGCTCGCGTGCGCGCTGCAGCAAGGCCTGCAACGGCGCGGAGTCGATCAGCAGCTCCGCGAGCATGCGCCCGCGGGCCTGGTTGAGCCCCGCTCCGAGCAGACCCTGTGCCGCGACGTTGGCGTGCAGCACACGCCCGGTGACATCGAGCAGCACCACGCCCGTCGCCAGCGCATCCAGCAGATCCGAAGGATCGTGGAGCGCGGCGAAGGACGCGAACAGGCGTTCGACCGCCATGGCTGCGGCGGCGCCCGGCCGTCAGCAGCTGTAGTAGAGGTCCAGCTCGACCGGATGCGTGCTCATCCGGAAGCGCTGGACTTCCTGCAGCTTGAGGTTGATGTAGGCGTCGATCACATCGTTGGTGAACACGCCGCCGCGGGTGAGGAACTCGCGGTCCTTGTCGAGGTGCTCGAGCGCCATGTCGAGCGAGTGGCACACCGTCGGGATGTGCTTCGCCTCCTCGGGCTCGAGGTCGTAGAGGTCCTTGTCCGCCGGGTCGCCCGGGTGGATCTTGTTCTGGATGCCGTCGAGGCCCGCCATCATCATCGCCGCGAAGGCGAAGTACGGGTTCGCCGACGAATCCGGGAAGCGCACCTCGATGCGGCGCGCCTTCGGGTTGGCCACCCAGGGGATGCGGATCGAGGCCGAACGGTTGCGCGCCGAGTAGGCGAGCATGACCGGCGCCTCGAAGCCCGGCACCAGACGCTTGTAGCTGTTGGTGCCCGCGTTGGTGAAGGCGTTGAGCGCCTTGGCGTGCTTGATGATGCCGCCGATGTAGTAGAGCGCCGTTTCGGACAGGCCGCCGTACTTGTCGCCGGCGAACAGCGCCTTGCCGTCCTTCTGCAGCGACTGGTGCACATGCATGCCCGAGCCGTTGTCGCCGACCAGCGGCTTCGGCATGAAGGTCGCCGTCTTGCCGTAGCCGTGCGCGACGTTGTGCACGGCGTACTTGAGGATCTGCACCTCGTCGGCCTTCTTGACGAGGCCGCCCGCGCCGATGCCGATCTCGCACTGGCCGCCGGTGGCGACCTCATGGTGATGCACCTCGACGACGAGACCCAGCTCTTCGCAGGCCGCGCACATCGCGTTGCGGATGTCCTGGAAGGCGTCGACCGGCGGCACCGGGAAGTAGCCGCCCTTCACGCCCGGGCGGTGGCCCTTGTTGCCCTCGGGGTACTGCGTGTTGCTGTTCCAGGCGCCCTGCACCGAGTCGATCTCGTAGGACGCGCCGTGCATCTCGTTCTTCCAGCGCACGCTGTCGAAGATGAAGAACTCGTTCTCGGGACCGAACATGGCGCCGTCGGCGATGCCGGTGCTCTTGAGGTAGGCCTCGGCGCGCTTGCCGAGCGAACGCGGGTCGCGCTCGTAGCCCTGCATGGTGGCCGGCTCGATGATGTCGCAGCGGATGTTGACCGTCGACTCTTCAAAGAAAGGATCGAGGATCGCGGTGCTCGGATCGAGCATCAGGATCATGTCGGACTCGTTGATGCCCTTCCATCCGGCGATCGAGGAGCCGTCGAACATCTTGCCGTCGCGGAACAGGCCCTCGTCCACGGTCTTGGCCGGGATCGTGACGTGCTGTTCCTTGCCGCGGGTATCGGTGAAGCGCAGGTCCGCCCACTTCACTTCACGGTCCTTGATCATCTTGATGACATCGCTGGCGCTGCTCATGTTGGCTCCATCAGTCTGCCGGTTGAGAGATGAGCCAGTATGATGCATTTCCCGTGCCTTTGCACTGGAAAAAACGAAAAATCAGGTGTTTATGAGGGAATCACCCTGGGAAATCCCGCCATATATGCACTATATCAGTGCATAAAGGGCAAATATGCGCCGAATCGGTGCGTCAGGGTGTCGGAGCCGATGCAGCGGGCACCGCCTTCTTCGAGACCATCCTCACCAAAGTCCAGCGCAGCGACGATCCGTCGGCCGGCGGGTTCGCCACCTTCTGCTCGCGCACCCGCAGCTCGTAATCGAAGCCGGGCTCGAAGGTGAAGCCCTCGATCTCGCTGTAGAAGTACTGCCAGGGACGATCGACCGCCTCGCGTACCTGCAGGCACTCCATCGGGCCCACACCCGTGCAGGGCTTGCGCTCCGACGCGACGAACAAGGTCTTCTCGATGCCGCCGACGCTCTCCGCCGCCGGGACGGGTGGAGCCGTGCCGCGGCTGCAGGCCACAAGACCGATCATGACGAGCGCCGAAGCTGCGATGCGGATGTCCATGCGGCCTACGCTAACAGATTCGCCGTCCCGGACATGGAGCGCTGGGCGATGCGCTGTCCTAACATGTCGGCATGGGCGCACCGGAGGGGACATGTCGTTGCGTAGACTGAAGGCCTGGGAAGCCGCGGGACTGGTCGATGCGACCACCGCCGCACGCATCCGCGAATGGGAGTCGTCCCACGCGAGCCCGGTCGCGATGCGCGCGGTGATCGGCATCGCGGCGCTCGCCATCGGTCTCGGGCTGTTGTCGGTGATCGCCGCCAATTGGGACGCCGTGTCCGGCGTCGTGCGTCTCGGTGTGCATTTCGCGCTCATGGTCGCTCTTGCCCTCTGGCTGTGGCGTCAGGCGTCGACCGGCGGCATCGCTGCGGAGGCGGGCCTCTTCGTGCTCGGCATGCTCGGTCTCACCTTCTTCGGCCACATCGGACAGGTCTATCAGACGGACTCGCCGCTATGGCAACCGCTCGCGCTGTGGCTCGTGCTGTTCGCGCCGCTGATGCTGCTGCGCGGCACGGGCTGGCTCACCGCGCTGCTGTTGATGGTGGTGATGGTCGTCGCAGCCTGGGGCTTCATGTACTGGACGATCGGGCTGCGACCCCGGCTCGGTCGCATCGACGAGACCGTACGCATCGTTCTCGCGCTCACGGCACCCGTGCTGCTCGCCGCGCTTGCGGCCTGGGCGCAGCGCCGCAGCGGTCGACAAGGGTTCTGGCGGCGCCTCGCCGGGCTCGCCTTGCTCTATGCCGCGGGCGGCGCAAGCATCGCGGCGATCGCCAGCGCCGACGGTCCGTGGCGCACCGATGAGGAGTCGACGCGCCTGCTGTGGTCGGTGCTCATCGCTTCGGGCGTCACGCTGCTCACGGCGCTGCTGGTGCGCGCCTTCCGTCATGACCCCGAGGGCCGCGTCGTCGCGAACCTCTGGCTCGGTCTCGCGGCGATACCGCTGCTCGCCTACGCGTCGTCGGGCAGCAAGGTGGTCGCCGCCCTGCTCTTCATGGCGTTGTGGGCCGGCATCGCGTTCGCCGCGCTGCGCGCGGGCTGGCGCGGCGCGTTCCAGGCCGCCGTCGGCATCATCGCGTTCCGGCTCGTGCTGCTGAGCTTCGAGCTGGGCGGCGACCTGCTGACGAGCGGCGCGGGCCTGATCGCGAGCGGTCTGCTGATCCTCGGCGTCGCGTGGCTCGCGCTCAAGATATCGAGACGGTTCGCGCCGCCCTCCAGCCCTTCGGCGGGGGTGCAGCCATGAGCGCTTGGCAGGACCGTCTGCGCACGGCTGCGCTCGTGTTGCCCCTCCTCGGTCTCGCCGCGGCGTGGGCGGTATCGCACCAACGCGGTGAAAGGGGCACGGACTGGGAGGTGCCCGTAGAGGGCTACGACCCGCGCGACCTGCTGCGCGGCCACTATCTCGTCTTCCAGTACGACTGGCCGATCGAGGACGAAGACGCTGTACCGGGCCCCGGCATGATGCTCTGTCTCGACGGGGATGCACCCACGCTCACCTCGGCCGAAGTGGTGCCGCTGCAGACCCGCTGCCCGCGGCCGCTGCGCGCCGCGCCCGGAGACACCTTGCTCGCCGGCAGGCTCTACATCCCGCAGGAGCGGGCGGCTGCGCTGGAGAGACAGCTCGCCGACCCCGCGCTGCGCGGCATCGTCACGCTGCGCGTGCGCGAGGACGGCCGCTACACGCCGATGGGCATCCGCTTCGAGCCGCGGCCCGCGGGGCCGCAGACGGAGGCGGAAGGAGATGGATGACCCCTTGCTCGGCGGTGGTCCGTTGCCGGGTCTGCGCAAGGCCTGGGACATCATCGGGATGACCACCCTGTGCCTGATCGCAGCGACGGTCGCGCTGGTGACCTTCTTCCTCGATCTGTCACCCGCGTGGGGCCTGCTCGCGTTCCTGCCGGCGCCGCTGCTGTTCCGGTATACGCGGCTGGCGGCCGCACACCATCGGTGGCAACGGTATCCCGGCCGCGGCGTGGTGGTGACGCGCGGCGCCTGGTGGCGACGCGAGGTCTGGGTGCCGATCCTGCGTCTGCAGCATCTCGATGTCGAGCGCGGTCCCATAGACCGACAGCTCGGGCTCGCGAAACTGCTGCTGCACACCGCCGGTTCGCGCGAGTTCCGGATCGACATCAAGGGCCTGTCGCCTGAGACCGCCATCGCGCTGCGCGACGCGCTGCTCGCGGAGGTGCTCGCGCACACGGGGAACCGGACGCCGCAAGGATGACCGCGTCCGACACCGGCTCACCGCCGCTGACGGGGCGGCTGCATCCCCTGTCTTGGGTGCTCGTGCTGCCGAAGGCGTTCGGCGAGATCCTGTCGGCGGCGCTGCCGATGATCCTGGTGGCGTTCTTTGCGGATGGGCCGGTACGACGCAAGCTGATCATCATCAGCATCGTCTTGGCGGTGCTGGGCGCGGTGCTCCTGCTGCTCGTCGCCTACTACGCGCTGCTCAAGCGCAACTTCCGCTACGAGCTGCACGATGACGAGCTCGTCATCCGCGAGGGCCTCTTCACGAAGAAGGTGCGGCATGTGCCCTTCGCCCGCATCCAGGCGATCAACACGCGGCGCGGTCTGCTCCATCGGCTGTTCGGCCTCACGGAGCTGGTGCTCGAGTCGGCCTCGGGCGGCGCCCCCGAAGCGCGGCTGCAGGCCTTGGACGAAGGGACCTCGGCGCGGATCTCCGCGCTGCTGCGCCGCAAGATAGGCGAGGCCGCCGCCGCACCCGCGACGGGGATGAACTCCGCGGCAAGCGGGCCGGGCACCGCGGACAACCAGACATTGCTGCGGTTGCCGGTCACGGAACTGCTGCTGCACGGTTTCGTCTCGAACCGCGGTTGGTTCGTGCTGCTGGTGCTGCTCGGCTACGCCTCGCAGAGCGGCGAACTGCTGAAGCGGCTGCCCCTGCCTGCCGGGCTGCAGGATGCGCTCGAGGACGGGGTCGAGCAGGGCGCGGCGATCGAGCCGGGCCTGTTGATCGGCGGACTGCTGCTGCTCTTCGTCGCGTTCAGCCTGGTGCTGCGCCTGCTGTCGATGGCCTACTCGATCATCACGCTGCACGGGTTCGTCCTGACCCGCAGCGGCGAGATGCTGCGCGCGCAGCACGGTCTTCTGACCCGCATGCAGGTCGCCTCGCGCATCCCGCATCTGCAGCGGATCACGCTCCAGCGGACATGGCTGCATCGCCTCGTCGACCGATGCCGCATCGATGTCGTGAGCGTCGGCGGCGAGCTCGTCGGCGATCCCGACGGCGGAAAAGCGCTGCGCTTCGATTGCCTCGCGCCCATCACGACGCCCGAGGAGGCCGCGGCGCTGATGCGTGGATGCGTCCCGGGACTCGACCTCGATGCCCTCGATTGGAAGCCGCTGCATCCGGTCGCCGGGCTACGCCGCTGGCTGCTGTCGGCGAGCGTCGTCACGCCCATCGCTGTGGCGCTGGCGGCGCTCGCGTGGACGCTGAGGGACACGCCGCAGGTGATGCTCGCGTGGATCGGCGGCGCTTGGCTCATGACGCTCGTCATCGCCGCCGGACATGCGCGGGCATGGGCCGCGAGCGCGGCCTACGGCACCGGCAACGGTCTCGTGGCCTGGCGCAGCGGCGTCCTGTCGAAGACGACCGTCCTCGTCTTCGAGGAGCGCACCCAATGCACGGTGATCGCCGACTCGCCCCGCGACCGCCGCGACGACACGCGCAGCCTGCGCATCGACATCCAAAGCTCCCTGTTCGACTGGGGCATGCGCATCCCCTATCTGCCGCGCACGGAGGCCGAGGCGCTCAACCTGCGGTTCTGGCGGCCGTAGCACACCCGCGATGGAGCGCTACGGCCGCCGGAATCCTGTACGGGACCCTCAGCGTCCCTCGCGCTGACGCGCCGGTGCCGCACGGTCACCCCGCGGCGCAGCGCGGTCCGCACCCGGGCGTTGCTGCGGCGTCGGACGCTCGACGGCGGGCCGCTGCTGCTGCATGGGGCGCTGCTCCGGCCGCGG
>DAIMYL010000008.1:0-17664 GCA_036734505.1 Steroidobacteraceae bacterium
GGTCGGCGACGAAGGCACCGTGCACGCGGTTGGGCGTCGAGGTGCCGGCCGGCAGATAGAGCATGTCGCCGTGGCCGAGGAGCGATTCCGCGCCGCCCTGGTCGAGGATGGTGCGCGAGTCGACCTTCGCCGAGACCTGGAAGGCGATGCGGCACGGGATGTTGGCCTTGATGAGGCCGGTGATGACATCCACCGACGGGCGCTGCGTGGCGAGGATGAGGTGGATGCCCGAGGCGCGCGCCTTCTGCGCGAGGCGGGCGATCAATTCCTCGACCTTCTTGCCGACGATCATCATCATGTCGGCCAGCTCGTCGATGATGACCACGATGAACGGCAGCGGCGTCAGGTCCGGGATCTGCGACTGGTCGATGGTCGGGTCGTTCGCGGCGCGCTGCAGCAGCACCGGATCCTTGATCGGCTTCTTCTCCTCGATCGCGTCGCGCACCTTGCGGTTGAAACCCGCGATGTTGCGCACGCCGAGCGCGGCCATCAGCTGGTAGCGGCGCTCCATCTCGGCCACGCACCAGCGCAGCGCGTTGGACGCGTTCTTCATGTCGGTGACGACCGGCGCCAGCAGGTGCGGGATGCCCTCGTAGACCGAGAGCTCCAGCATCTTCGGGTCGATCATGATGAGCCGGACATCCTCGGCGGTGCTCTTGTAGAGGATGGAGAGGATCATCGCGTTGACCGCGACCGACTTGCCCGAGCCGGTGGTGCCCGCGACCAGGAGGTGCGGCATGCGCTGCAGGTCGGCGACCACCGGGGCACCGCCGATGTCCTTGCCGAGCGCGATGGCGAGCGGCGAGGCGACCTCGTCGTAGGCCTTCGACTTCACGATCTCGCCGAAGGTGACGAGCTCGCGCTTCTCGTTCGGGATCTCGAGGCCCATCACCGGCTTGCCCGGGATGACCTCGACCACGCGCACGCTGACGGCCGACAGCGCGCGGGCGAGGTCCTTCGAGAGGCTGCTGACCTGGCTCGCCTTGACTCCGGGCGCCGGGCGCAGCTCGAAGCGCGTGACCACCGGACCCGGCAGCACCGCCACCACCTCGACCTCGACGCCGAAGTCCTTGAGCTTGAGCTCGACGAGGCGCGACATCGCTTCGAGCGCCTCGGGAGAATAGGAGGCCTCGCGCTCCTTGGGATCGTCGAGCAGCTGCAGCGGCGGCAGCTCGCCCGCCTTGGCGTGGAACAGCGGCACCTGCCGCTCCTTCTCGATGCGCTCGCTCTTCTCGGGCTGCGGCGCGGGCGCCTCGATGCGCGGTTTGGTGCGCGTGGCGGCGCGGCGGGTCTCGGTCTCGACCGTCTCCTTGCGCGCGGCGCGGCGCACCTCGCCCTCGGCGACATCCTGCGCCTTGGCGCGGCGAGCCCGCAGCCAGTCGATGGCGCCCCAGAACCCGCCGCCGATGCGGTCCATGACGCCGAGCCACGAGAGGCCGAAGGCGAGCGAGACGCCCGCCATGCCGCCGGCGAGCAGCAGCAGCGTGCCGCCGACGAAGTTGAAGTTGCCGAGCATCCAGCCGCCCGTCACCTTGCCGACGACACCACCCGCGCTCTCGCGCAGATCGCCCGCGCCGAAGTGCAGCGCGGCGATGGCGCAGCCCGCGACCAGCATGATCACGAAGCCGCCGACCCGCAGCGCGGCGTTCGCTCGCGACGCCGGCTCGTCGTCACCGCCCCGGCGACGATGCAGACGGACGCAGGCGGCGCCGAGCATCACCGGGAAGAGATAGGCAGGACCGCCGAAGAGGAAATACAGGGTGTCGGCGAGCCAGGCGCCACGCCGACCACCGAGGTTGCGGACCTCGCCGCCCTCGCCCGTGAAGGTGAAGCCCGGGTCGGACGGATGCCAAGTGACGAGCGCCGCGAACAGCAGCACGGCGACGGCGCCCATGAGGATGACCGCGCCCTCGCGCAGACCCCGGACCACGGCCTCGGACAGGCCGAACGGCATGTCGCCTTTCGCGGTGGTAGCCCTCGAGCTGGAGTCAGCCAATTTGTCGGGACCTCGGGGCAGGATTCACGCCCGGATTCTAGTGGAAACGCCCCGGTCGCGACAGGCGAGCGTGGCATTCGCGCGCCGCGCGCCCTAACATCCGCGGATGACCGCCACCCACCGCAAACTGATCATCCTCGGCTCGGGGCCCGCCGGCTATTCCGCGGCCGTCTACGCCGCCCGCGCCAACCGCTCACCCATGCTCATCTCGGGCATGCAGGAGGGCGGCCAGCTCATGACCACCACCGAGGTCGACAACTGGCCGGGCGATGCGCACGGACTGATGGGACCTGCGTTGATGGAACGCATGAAAGCGCACGCGCTGCGCTTCGGCACCGAGTTCGTCAGCGACCACATCCACACCGCCAAGCTCGGCGAGCGGCCGTTCCGGCTCATCGGCGATCTCGGCGAATACACCTGCGATGCGCTCATCATCGCCACAGGTGCGTCAGCCCGGTACCTCGGGCTCGACTCCGAGGAGGCCTTCAAGGGCCGCGGCGTATCGGCCTGCGCGACCTGCGACGGCTTCTTCTTCCGCGGCCAGGAGGTCGCCGTGGTCGGCGGCGGCAACACGGCGGTCGAGGAGGCGCTCTACCTCTCCAACATCGCCGCGCGCGTCACCCTGGTCCACCGCCGCGACAAGCTCAAGGCCGAGAAGATCATGCAGGACCGCCTGTTCGAGCGCGAGCGCGCGGGCAAGATCCGGCTGCTCTGGAACCACGCCGTCGACGCGGTGCTCGGCGACGACTCCGGCGTCACGGGCCTGCGCGTGCGACCGACGGTCGCCGGCACGGGCGCTGCGGATGCCGCGGCGGCGACGCAGGACATCGGCGTGACGGGCGTGTTCATCGCCATCGGCCACACGCCCAACACCGGGATCTTCGCCGGCCAGCTCGCCATGCGCGGCGGCTACATCACCGTGCAGAGCGGCCTCGATGGCGGCGCGACCGCGACCAGCATCGAGGGCGTGTTCGCGGCGGGCGATGTCGCCGACCATGTCTACCGCCAGGCCATCACCTCGGCGGGGTCGGGCTGCATGGCCGCGCTCGACGCCGACCGTCACCTCGAGCGACTCGACCACGCCTGATGCGCGTCGGCCTGCTCGAGCGGCTCGACGACATCCCGGCGAAGGAGTGGGACGCGCTCGGCGACCCGCGCTACCCGTTCCTGCGCAGCGCCTTCCTCGAGGCGCTCGAGCGGGGCGGCAGCGTCGGCAGGCGCAGCGGCTGGCAGCCGTTCTTCGTCACGCTGTCGGACGAGCACGGCCTCGCCGCCGCCGCACCGGGCTGGCTCAAGACCCATTCGTACGGCGAGTTCGTGTTCGATTTCGCGTGGGCACAGGCCTATGCGCGCCACGGCCTCGCCTACTACCCGAAAGTCGTGGTCGCCGCGCCGTTCACGCCGGCCACCGGGCCGCGCCTGTTGGTGCGCCGAGGGCTCGACCGCGCGGCCATCGTGCCGCTGCTGCTCGCTGCGCTCGAGGGCGCGGCGGACGAGCGCGGGCTGTCCTCGACGCATGTGCTGTTCCCCGACGAGGCGGACCGCGGCATCCTCGCCGGACGCGAGGGCTGGCTGATGCGGCGCGACTGCCAGTTCCATTGGCGCAACCGCGGCTACGGCCGCTTCGAGGATTTCCTGGCGGGCTTCACCGCCGAGAAGCGCAAGAAAGCCAAGCGCGAACGGCGCCGCGTCGCCGAGGGCGGCATCACCTTCCGCGCCGTGCTCGGACATGACGCCACGCGCACCGAGGTGCTCACCGCCTGGGAGCTGCACCGCACGACCTTCCGGCAGCGGGGCAGCGAGCCGTACCTGAGCGCCGAGACCTTCGTCGCGATCGCGCGCAGCATGGGCGGTTCGCTGCTGTTCCAGTTCGCGATGCGGGGCGAGGAGATCGTCGCGGTCGCGGTGTGCTTCGTCGGCGGCGACACGCTCTACGGCCGCTATTGGGGTGCGGCCGGCGACTTCCACAGCCTGCACTTCGAGGCCTGCTACCACCAGGGCGTCGAGTACTGCATCGCACATGGCCTCTCGCGCTTCGAGCCGGGGACGCAGGGCGAGCACAAGGTCGCCCGCGGCTTCGAACCGACCGCGACGCATTCGGCGCACCGCATCGCCGACCCGCGGTTCGCGCGCGCGATCGCCGACTACCTGCGCGCCGAGGGAGCGGCGGTGGACGAATACGCCGCCGGCGTCCGCGCGCATGTCCCCTACCGCACGGACCTCGAGACATGAGCCCGCCGCGTCGCCGCCTGCCCTGGCTGCTCCCCGGAGGGCCGCCGGACGCCTTCCCGCCCCCCGAGCAGGCGCTCGAGGATCCGCCGGGCTTGCTCGCCGGCGGCGGCGACCTCTCGCCCGAGCGCCTCGAAGCCGCATACCGGCGCGGCATCTTCCCGTGGTACTCGGGGGACGAGCCGATCCTGTGGTGGTCGCCCGACCCGCGCGAGGTGCTGTTCCCCGGGGAGTTCCGCCTGACGCGCTCGCTCGCCAAGCGGGAACGGAACGGCGGCTTCGAGGTGCGTTTCGACACCGATTTCGCTGCGGTGATCACCGCCTGCGCGGCGCCGCGGGCCTACGAACACGGGACCTGGATCACCGACGAGATGCGCGCGGCCTACATCGAACTGCACCGCCGCGGCCTCGCGCACAGCGTCGAGACCTGGCGCGAGGGACGGCTGGTAGGCGGCCTGTACGGGGTCCAGCTCGGCGCCGGGTTCTGCGGCGAATCCATGTTCAGCCTCGAACCCGACGCCTCCAAAGTCGCGCTGTCGGCGCTGGTACGGCGCTGTCTGGCGCACGGCATCGCCTTCATCGACTGTCAGGCGCGTACGGCGCACCTGCGCTCGCTCGGCAGCCGCCCGGTGCCGCGGACCGAGTTCCTGGCGCTGCTCGGACGGCACTGCGCACCCGGCATGCCGTCGCGTTGGCGCGACAGCGATTGATTCACGGGGGGCGGTACGGCAGAATCCGCGCTTCTTCAAGCCAACCGGTGCCCGAAAACACGATGTCGAAAGAAGACGCGATCCAGATGGAAGGCGAGGTCGTCGAGACCCTGCCCAACACCACCTTTCGCGTGAAGCTCAAGAACGGGCACATCGTCACGGCGCATATCTCGGGCAAGATGCGCAAGAACTACATCCGCATCCTCACCGGTGACACCGTCACCGTCGAGATGACGCCCTACGACCTCAGCAAGGCCCGCATCGTCTACCGCGGCCGCTGACCTTCAGGTCTTCTCCGCCACCGCCGGCTCCTCGCTGGCGCTGCTGCAATCGAGCGAGAGGCCGCTGCCGTCCGGCTTGACCGTGATGCGCACCGTGCCGCCGCCCGTGAGCTTGCCGAACAGCAGTTCCTCGGCGAGCGGCCGCTTGATGTTCTCCTGGATGACACGCGCCATCGGCCGCGCGCCCATCTTCGGGTCGTAGCCGGTCTTCGCGATCCAGCGCCGCGCCGCGTCGTCGAGCTGCAGCGCCACGCGCTTGCCCTCGAGCTGCGTCTCGAGCTCGACCAGCAGTTTGTCGACCACGCGCTGGATGGTCGTCTCGTCGAGGCCGTTGAACTGGATGACGGCGTCGAGGCGGTTGCGGAACTCCGGCGAGAACAGCTTCTTGATCGCCTCCATGCCGTCGGTCGTGTTGTCCGCTTGCGTGAAGCCGATGGACGCGCGCGCCATGTCGGCCGCACCCGCGTTGGTGGTCATGACGATGATGACCTTGCGGAAGTCGGCCTTGCGGCCGTTGTTGTCGGTCAGCGTGCCGTGGTCCATCACCTGCAGCAGCAGGTTGAAGACATCGGGGTGCGCCTTCTCGACCTCGTCGAGCAGCAGCACCGCATGCGGGTGCTTGGAGATGGCCTCGGTGAGCAGACCGCCCTGATCGAAGCCGACGTAGCCCGGCGGCGCGCCGATCAGGCGCGAGACGGTGTGGCGCTCCATGTACTCGGACATGTCGAAGCGGATGAACTCGATGCCGAGCGCGAGCGCGAGCTGGCGCGTGACCTCGGTCTTGCCGACGCCCGTGGGGCCGGCGAAGAGGAAGCTGCCGACCGGCTTGCGCTCGTCGCCGAGTCCGGAGCGCGACATCTTGATGGCGGCGGCGAGCGTCTCGACGGCCTTGTCCTGACCGAAGATGGTGAGTTTGAGGTTGCGCTCGAGGGTGCGCAGCGTCTCCTTGTCGTTGTTGGAGACGGTCTTGGGCGGGATGCGCGCGATGCGGGCCACCACCTCCTCGACCTGCGCGACATCGATGATCTTCTCGCGTTCGGCGGCCGGCTTCACGCGCTGGCGCGCGCCGGCCTCGTCGACGACATCGATCGCCTTGTCGGGCAGATGGCGGTCGTTGATGTGACGGTCGGCGAGCTCGGCGGCCGCCTTCAACGCGCCGTCGGTGTAGGACACCTGATGGTGCTCCTCGAAGCGGCTGCGCAGGCCCTTCAGGATCTCGAAGGTCTCGGCGACGCTCGGTTCGACCACGTCGATCTTCTGGAAGCGGCGCGCGAGCGCGTGGTCCTTCTCGAAGATGCCGCGGTATTCCTGGTAGGTGGTCGAGCCGATGCAGCGCAGTTCGCCGTTGCTGAGCACCGGCTTGATGAGGTTGGAGGCGTCCATCACGCCGCCCGAGGCGGCACCGGCGCCGATCACGGTGTGGATCTCGTCGATGAAGAGCACCGCGCCCGGCTGCTTGCGCAGCTCGGCCAGCACCGCCTTCAGGCGCTTCTCGAAGTCGCCGCGGTACTTGGTGCCGGCGATCAGCGAACCCATGTCGAGCGACCAGATGGTGGCGCCCTGCAGCACCTCGGGCACCTGCCCCTCGACGATGCGCCGTGCGAGGCCCTCGGCGATGGCGGTCTTGCCGACGCCGGCCTCGCCGACGAACAACGGGTTGTTCTTGCGGCGGCGGCAGAGGATCTCGATGGTCCGCTCGATCTCCATCTGGCGACCGATCAGCGGATCGATCTTGCCGGCCTCGGCCTGCTGGTTGAGGTTGGTGGCGTACTTCTCCAGCGCGCTGCCGCCCTCGCCGTCGCGCGACTCCGTGGCGGGCGCGGCGGTCTCCTCCTTCTCGGACCTCTCCTCGCCGCCCGAGAGCCCGTGCGAGATGAAGTTGACGACATCGAGGCGCGACACGCCTTCCTTGCCGAGCAGGAACACGGCGTGGCTCTGCTTCTCGCCGAAGATGGCGACCAGCACGTTGGCGACGCCGACCTCCTTGCGCCCGCTCGACTGGACATGGAACAGCGCGCGCTGCAGCACGCGCTGGAAGCCGAGCGTCGGCTGCACCTCGCGCTCGTCGCCCTTGCGCAGCCGCGGCGTGCTGGAGTCGATGTGCGCCGTGAGCTCGCCGGCGAGGCGCTCGGGGTCGGCGCCGCAAGCGCGCAGGATCTCGCGCACCTTCGAGCTCTCCGTGACGGCGAGCAGCAGGTGCTCGACCGTCAGGAACTCATGCCGACCGGCCCGCGCCTGGTGGTACGCCTTGTTGATGCAGGTCTCGAGCTCGTTGGACAGCATGCTTCGGGTCCTCGTCCTCAGGTCTCCTCGAGCGTGCACATCAGCGGGTGCTGATGGCTGCGCGAGTGATCCATGACCATCGCCACCTTGGTCTCGGCGATCTGGTAGGTGAACACACCGCACACCCCCTTGCCGCGGGTGTGCACCTCGAGCATGACCTGCGTGGCCTTCTCGCGTCCCATGCCGAAGAAACGCTCCAGCACCTCGACCACGAACTCCATCGGAGTGTAGTCGTCGTTGAGCAGCACCACCTGGAACAAGGGCGGCTGTCTGACCTCCGGGGTCGCCTCGGCGACCGAAGCGTCGGAGTCGGGGCGGGACTGCTCGGAGGACATGGCGCTGTTATAGGGTCGACCGGGTTGTAACTCAAGGGTGCAGGCCACCTTATCGTCGTCCGCCCGCCACACCGGAGACGCCCCCAAGGGCTATCATGCGGTCATGACCGAACGCCTGAACTTGCCGCGGCTCGTCACGGTGGCCCTGTGCGCCGTCATCGGTCTGCAGCTGGCGTGGATCATCGCCGGTCAGTTCGGCAGCCGCGACCTGTCCGTGGCCGAGGGCAGCGCCGCCGACGAACTGCGCCGCGCCTCCTCGGCCGCCGCCGAGGCCGGGCAGGCGACCGTGGCCCGCATCGCGGCGGCCCGCCTCTTCGGCGACCCGTCGCCGGCCGCAGCGGCGGGGCTCGGCCCGGCGCCACCGACCTCGCTCGGGCTCGTGCTGGTCGGCGTTTTCGCCCGAGAGGAACCCGAGGGCGGCCGAGCCATCATCGGTGAATCGGCGGCCTCAGCCCGCCTGCATGCCGTGGGCGCCACCCTGCCCGGCGGAGCGCGGCTGCTCGAGGTGTACGGCGACCGGGTGATCCTGGGCGTGGGCGGCGCGCGGGAGACGCTCTTCATGCCGCGGACCGCGCCCCCGGGCCTCTCGACCGACTCGGCGGCGGTGCCACCCCTGGTCGCCGCGGACCCAGGCCTCTCGCAGCCGATGCCCCAGCCGGCGACCGCGTCGACGACGGGCGCGATGCCGGACCCGAACCAGCTCGTGCGCTGGCAGGCCATACTCAAGGACGGACGCATCGCCGGCGTGCGCGTCTATCCGGGCGAGCGCGCGGAGCTTTTCCGTCGCGCCGGATTGCAGGCCGGAGATCTCGTGGTCGAGATCAACGGCACGCCCGTCGCGAGCGAAGCCGGTGCAGCGCAGTTCGCGCAGACGCTCGCCGCCTCGCCCTCCTCGACGCTGCGCGTCGAGCGCGGCGGACAGCTGCAGGAGCTGCGCGTCGACATCGCGCGGCTCATGGCACCGGGTGCGGAATGACACGATTTTTTGCTAGGGTGCGCGCAGTCCGTCCGGAACGCGCCATGCCCATCCGACCCCGCCGTGCCACCGCCCTGCTCGCCGCGCTCGCGATGGGCCTGGTCGTGGGCGCCGTCACGCCGCCGGCCGTCGCCCAGCCGCAGGCCCAGCGCATCACGCCCAACTTCAAGGACGCCGACATCACGCAGGTGATCGAGGCCGTGGCGGCCGCGACCGGCAAGAACATCATCGTCGACCCGCGCGTGCGCGCGCAGGTGACCATGCTGTCCTCGACGCCGATGACGCCGGATGCGTTCTACGAGGCATTCCAGGCGCTGCTGCAGGTGCACGGCTTCGTGGCGGTGCCCTCCGGCAAGACCGTCAAGATCATCCCCGACGCCAACTCGCGCACCGTACCCGGCAACGACCTCCCCGACCGCGTGAGCGCCACCTCCGATGAGCTCGTCACGCAGGTGGTGAGCGTCCGCAATGTGAGCGCGGTGCAGCTGGTCGCGATCCTGCGGCCGCTGATGCCGCAGAACGCGCACCTGGCGGCCTACCCTTCCTCGAACATGCTGGTGCTCTCGGACCGCGCCAACAACGTCAGCCGCATGGTGCGCATCATCCGTCGCATCGACCAGGAGAGCGACGCGGACATCGAAGTGGTGCCGATGCAGAACGCCTCGGCCGCCGAGGTCGTGCGGACCATGACGGCGCTCAACCCGGCGCAGGTGCAGGGCGCCGAGGGCGGCGGCTCGCCGCTGCGCGCCGTGGCCGACGAACGCTCGAACAGCATCCTGCTCGCCGGCGACAAGACCCAGCGGCTGCGCGCGCGCACGCTCATCGCCTACCTCGACACGCCCCTCGCGGGCGGCGGCGACACGCGCGTGCGCTATCTGCGCTACGCCGATGCCGAGAAGATCGCCGCCAAGCTCAAGGAACAGCTCTCGGCGGGCGGCACACCGACCGCGGGCGCCGCGGGCGCGGCCGCGGCCACGGGCGGACCCACCACCATCTGGGCGGAGCCCGAGACCAATGCGCTCGTCGTCACCGCGCCCGCCAAGACCATGAACTCGCTGATGTCGATCGTGGACCGGCTCGACATCCGCCGCGCCCAGGTCATCGTCGAGGCGATCATCGTCGAGGTCTCGGCCGACAAGGCCGCCGAGCTCGGCGTGAACTGGGTGCTCGACGGCACGCAGGACGGCAACGTCGTCGGCGGCTTCATCGAGCCGGTGGGCGGTGTCAGCATCGTCGACCTGGCGCGCGCCGTGAACGACCCGACGACGCTGACCGCGGCGCCGCGCGGCACCACCATCGGCATCGGTCGGCTGCAGGACACAGGCATCAACTTCGCCGCCGTGATCCGCGCGCTGCGCGGCGACTCCACGACCAACATCATCGCCACGCCGTCCATCGTCACGATGGACAACCAGGAGGCCGAGATCAAGGTCGCGCAGGAGGTGCCCTTCGTCACCGGTCAGTACACCAACACCAGCGGCGGCGGCACCCCGCTCGCGCCCTTCCAGACCATCCAGCGCCAGGAGGTCGGGACGATCCTGAAGGTCACGCCGCAGATCAACGAGGGCGACTCGGTGATGCTCAAGATCGAGCAGGAGAGCTCGAGCATCGCGGCGACGAGCTCCGGCGCCGTCGACCTCGTCACCAACAAGCGCACCATCAGCACGCATGTGCTCATCGAGGACGGCGGCACGGTGGTGCTCGGCGGCCTCATCCAGGACTCGCAGACCGGCGGCGAGCAGCGCGTGCCCTTCCTCGGCCGCATCCCTGTCATCGGCGAGGCCTTCCGCACGCGCAGCGCCAAGAAGACCAAGACCAACCTGATGGTGTTCATCCAGCCGCGCATCCTGCGCGACGGGCTCGACGCCACCATCGAGACCAACCAGAAGTACAACTACATCCGCGACCAGCAGCGCCGCCTCGGCCCGCAGCGCGAGGTGCTGCCGCTGCTGCCCGGCGAAGAGCGCGCCGAGCTGCCGCCCCTGCCGGCGCCCGCCGCGCCGGTGCCGGCGCCGCAGACGGCGCCGGTCACGCCGCCCGCGGAGCCCAAGCCGTGAGCACGGGCGGCGCCCCCGCGGGGTCGCCCGGACTGCCGCTCGCCTTCGCCCGACGCCAGGGCGTGCTGCTGCAGGGCTACGACGGCGAGACCGCGCAGCTCGCGGTGCGCGAGGGCGCAGGCGCCGCCGCCATCGCCGAAGCGCGGCGCCACCTCGGTCGCCCGGTGCGCCTCGAGCGCGTCCCCGCCGAGACCTTCGACCGGCTGCTGCAGCAGGCCTATGAATCCGGCGTCGATGCCCGCGGCACGGCGGGCGGCATCGAGGAAGAGATCGACCTCGCGCATCTCGCGCAGGACCTGCCCGAGCAGGCCGACCTGCTCGAGAGCGAGGACGATGCGCCGATCATCAAGCTCATCAACGCGCTGCTGACCGAGGCGGTCAAGCAGAACGCCTCGGACATCCACATCGAGCCGTTCGAGAACCGGCTCGTGGTGCGGCTGCGCGTCGACGGCGTGCTGCGCGAGGCGCTGCAGACGCGGCGCGCGGTGGCGGCCGCGATGGTGTCGCGCATCAAGGTCATGTCGAAGCTCGACATCGCCGAGAAGCGGCTGCCGCAGGACGGGCGCATCGGCCTGCGCATCGCGGGCCGCCCGATCGATGTGCGCGTCTCGACCATCCCTTCCGGCCACGGCGAACGCGTGGTGCTGCGCCTGCTCGACAAGCAGGCGGGCCGGCTCGACCTCGGCCAGCTCGGCATGGACGGCAGCACCACCACCCTGCTCGACGGCCTCATCCACAAACCCAACGGCATCCTGCTCGTCACCGGCCCGACCGGCTCGGGCAAGACCACGACGCTCTACGCCGCGCTCGGCCGGCTCAACGACGCGACGCGCAACATCATGACCGTCGAGGACCCGATCGAGTACTACATCGACGGCATCGGCCAGACGCAGGTCAACCCGCGCGTCGACATGAGCTTCGCGCGCGGGCTGCGCGCCATCCTGCGTCAGGACCCCGACATAGTGATGGTGGGCGAGATCCGCGACCTCGAGACCGCGCAGATCGCGGTGCAGGCCTCGCTCACCGGCCACCTCGTGCTCTCGACGCTGCACACCAACACCGCGGTGGGCGCCGTCACCCGCCTGCGCGACATGGGCATCGAACCGTTCCTGCTCGCCTCCAGCCTCATCGGTGTGGTCGCGCAGCGTCTGGTGCGCACGCTCGATCCCGCGACGCGCGTGCCGGTGGTGGCCGGGGAACTCGAGCGACGCCAGCTCGGCCTCGCGCCCGACGCACCGCCCGCGACGATCTGGCGTGCGGGCGACGGTGGTGCGGGCTACCGCGGCCGCACCGGCATCTACGAACTGGTGATGGTCGACGATGCGATGCGCACGCTGATCCACGACGGCGCCTCCGAGGCGGACCTCGAGCGCCATGCACGCAGCCTCACGCCCTCCATCCGCGACGACGGCCTCGCCAAGGTGCGCCGCGGCGAGACCACGCTGGAGGAGGTCCTGCGCGTGACCCGCGAGGACTGACCGGCCATGCCCGCCTTCGAGTATGTGGCGCTCGACGCCGCGGGCCGCGAGCAGCGCGGGCTGCTCGAAGGCGACAGCCCGCGCCAGGTGCGCCAGACGCTGCGCGAACGGCAACTGCTGCCGATGTCCGTGACCGAGGTCACGGATGCGCCGGGCGCGGTGCGCACACGCGGTCCGGGCGGCGGCACATGGGCCTCGCTGCAGGCCCGGCTCTCGCAGCCCGTCACGCTCGGCGGCGGCCGCATCGGCGCCCGCGAGCTAGCGCTGCTCACCCGACAGCTCGCCACCTTGGTGCGCGCGGCGTTGCCTCTGGAAGAGGCGCTGCAGGCCGTGGCACAGCAATCCGAGAGACCGGCCGTGCAGCGCGTGTTGACGGCGGTGCGCGCGCGGGTGATGGAGGGCGAGTCGCTGGCCACCGCGCTCGGCGGTTTTCCGCGGGTGTTCCCCGAACTCTACCGCGCCACCGTGGCGGCGGGCGAGCAGTCGGGACGGCTCGACACGGTCCTGGAACGGCTCGCCGACCACACCGAGGAGCGCGACCGGTTGCGCCAGCGTGTGCTCGGCGCCCTGCTCTACCCCATCGTGCTGACCGTGATGTGCGTGCTGATCGTGGGCGGCCTGCTGACCTATGTGGTGCCGCAGGTCGTGTCGGTGTTCGAATCGGGCGGCGACCAGCTGCCTTGGCTGACCCGTGCGCTGCTGTCGGTGAGCGGTTTCCTGCAGCGGTACGGCCTGTGGCTGCTGCTCGCGCTCGCCCTCGGCGGTCTGGCGGTCGCGCGCTGGCTGCAGGCGGAGTCGGCGCAGCGACGGGTCGACCGATGGCTGCTGCGCGCCCCGCTCTTCGGCCGGCTGCTGCGCAGCCTGCATGCGGCGCGCTTCACGCGCACCTTCAGCATCCTCACCGGCAGCGCCGTACCCGCGCTCGAAGGCCTGCGCATCGCGGGCGAGGTCATCGGCAACCTGCCGATGCGCGAGGCGGTGGCGACGGCGGCGGAGCGGGTGCGCGAAGGCGCCCCCATCGGCCGGTCGCTGGGCGCGAGCGGCCTGTTCCCGCCCATGACCGTGCACCTGATCTCGAGCGGGGAGTCGAGCGGCCGCCTCGAGGAGATGTTGGCGCGGGCCGCCGACAGCGAAGAGCGGCAGTTGGACGGGATGCTGACGGCGCTCGTGGGCCTGCTCGGTCCGCTGCTGATCGTGCTGATGGGGCTCTTCGTGCTGCTGATCGTGTTCGCGATGCTGCAGCCCATCTTCGAGATGAACACCCTCGTCCGCTGAACGGACGCACCCTCTTGCAAAACCTGCCGCTGCCGAAATAGATTCCGCGCGACGGGGTTTCACCGGACGTTCGGGGCATGAACGAGAGACCGGAACAGGACGAGTACGAAGAAGAAGAGGACCTCGACTCGGGCGAGGACGTCGACCAGGCCATGCGCGAGTTCGACCATCTGCGCCGCCGCAGCCCGCCCAAGGGCAGCGGCGACCCGGCATGGCGCAAGCTCGAGCGCCTGCGCGAAGAGAAGCACACCGCCGAGTTGACCAGCGACTTCGACGACTACGACATCGAGCCGGCGCCGGCCGCGGCCAAGCGCACGGGCAAGGGCTCGTCGAAGCGTTAACGGAAGTCGCGCGAGCGCACGAGGAGCCTGCCGAGCAGCGCCGAGCGGTCGACGAGCCGCTCGACGATGACATGCCGCACCTCGCCCTGGCGCTGCAGCCGCCCCTGCACCTCCAGCAGGCGCGCGCGCAGCAGCGGCGCGCGCTGCGCCTCTCCCACCCGCTTCCAGACGATGAGGTTGACCGTGCCGGTCTCGTCCTCGAGCGTGACGAAGGTGACGCCGCTCGCGGTGGCCGGCTTCTGCCGCGTCAGCACCAGACCCGCGACGCGCACGCGGCGACCGTCGTCGCAGTCGGCGAGCCCGCGCGCGGTGAGCAGCGGCGCGACGGCGGTGCGCCCGGCGGTGCCGCCGGCGGCCCGCGCGCCGGGCCAGCGCGGTCGCAGCAGGGCGAGCGGGTGGCGGCCTAGCGTGAGCCCGAGGCTGCGGTAGTCGGCCACCAGATCCTCGCCCTCGGTGGGCACAGGCAAGAGCGGCAGCGTCGGGTCGACCGCGGGCGGCGCGAGCGGCAACGCGACCTCGGTACCGGCCACCTGCCAGAAGGCGTGGTGGCGGTTGCCGGAGAGCGAGGCGCAGGCGCCTGCGGCGGCAAGCGCTTCGAGATCACCGCGGTCGAGCGCCGCGGCTTCGGCGAGGTCCTGCAGGTCGGTGAACGGTGCGCCGCGCGATCCGCGCGCCGTCCCCGGTCCGGCGCACCGCGCTTCGCGCGCTGCGACCACACGCTCCGCGCCGGCGCGCGACAGGCCGCGCACGAGCCGCAGACCGAGCCGCAGCGCGGGACGGCCATCGACGCCTGACCCAGGCTCCAGCGCGCAGTCGACGCCGCTCACGCCGACATCGACGGCGCGCACCTCGACGCCGTGCTCGCGCGCATCGCGCACCAGCTGCGCGGGCGCGTAGAACCCCATCGGTTGGCTGTCGAGCAGCGCCGCGGTGAAGGCCGCGGGCTCGTGGCATTTGAGCCAGGCCGATACATAGACCAGCAGCGCGAAGCTCGCCGCGTGCGACTCGGGGAAGCCGTATTCGCCGAAGCCCTGGATCTGGCCGAAGATGCGCGCCGCGAAGGACGCGTCGTAGCCGCGCGCGCGCATGCCGTCGAGCAGACGCTGCTCGAAATGGCCGAGCCCGCCGTGGCGCTTCCAGGCCGCCATCGCGCGGCGCAGCTGGTCGGCCTCGCCCGGCGTGAAGCCGGCCGCGACGATCGCCACCTGCATCACCTGCTCCTGGAAGATCGGCACGCCGAGCGTGCGCTGCAGGACCGCTTTCACCGCTTCGCTCGGATAGTCGACCGGCTCCTCGCCGTTGCGACGGCGCAGGTAGGGATGGACCATGTCGCCCTGGATCGGCCCCGGCCGCACGATCGCGACCTCGATGACGAGGTCGTAGAAGCTGCGCGGCCGCAGCCGCGGCAGCATCGCCTGCTGGGCGCGCGACTCGATCTGGAACACCCCGACCGTGTCGGCGCGGCAGATCATGTCGTAGACCGCAGGGTCCTCGGGCGGGATGGTGCCGAGCGTGAGCGGCGCGCCGCCCCGCGCCGTGCGCCACTGCGACACGAGATCGAGCGTGCGACGGATGGCGCTCAGCATGCCGAGCGCGAGCACATCGACCTTGAGGAGACCGAGCGCGTCGAGGTCGTCCTTGTCCCACTGGATGACCGTGCGGTCCGGCATCGCCGCGTTCTCGATCGGCACCAGCTCCTCGAGCAGGTCGCGTGCGATCACGAAGCCACCCACATGCTGCGAGAGATGGCGCGGGAAGCCGAGCAGCTGCTGGGCGAGCTCGAGCAGCAGCGTGAAGCGGCGCGCGGCGTCGGCATCGCGCATGGCCGCATCGCGTGCGTCGGTCCCGCCCGCCTGCGCCTCGCGCAGCCGCGCCGGGTCGATGCCGCGGTCCCAGCGCCCGGCGGCGGTGGCGATCGCCTCGACCTCCGCCTCGGCGAAGCCGAGCGCCTTGCCGAGGTCCCGCAGCACGCTGCGCGGCCGGTAGCTGATGACCGTGGCGGCGAGCGCGGCGCGGTGGCGACCGTACTTGGCGTAGAGGTACTGGATCACCTCCTCGCGCCGCGAGTGCTCGAAGTCGACGTCGATGTCGGGCGGCTCGGCGCGCTCGCGCGAGATGAAGCGCTCGAACAGCATCGACATGCGCGCGGGGTCCACCTCGGTGATGCCGAGGCAGTAGCACACCGCCGAGTTGGCGGCCGAACCGCGGCCCTGGCAGAGGATGCCGCGGCCGCGCGCGAACTCGACCAGGTCGTGCACCGTCAAGAAATAGGGCTCGTAGCCGAGCTCGGCGATGAGCGCGAGCTCATGCTCGACCAGCGTGCGCACATAGGGCGGCATGACATCGCGCGGCGGCCGGGTCGCACCCGCGGCACCCGCGGCCGACAGCACGGCCGGACCGGCCGCGGGCGGCGTCGATGCGCCTGCGGACGCGGGCGGCGCCCCGCCCCAACGCCGCGCCGCACCGCGCTCGACGAGCTCGCGCAGCCACTCGGCGGCGGTGCGGCCCTCGGGCACGATCTCGCGCGGATATTCGTAGCGCAGTTCGTCGAGCGAGAACCGGCACCGCGCGGCGATCGCGAGCGTCTCGGCGAGCAGCCGGGGCGGATGGAGGCGCGCGAGGCGTGCGCGGTCGCGCAGGTGGCGCTCGCCCGAGGGCAGCAGCGCAAGCCCGGCGTCCTCCACGGTGGTGCCGAGACGGATGGCGGTGAGCGCATCATGCAGCCGCCGGCGCGCCCGCTCGTGCATGCACACCGCGCCCGCGGCGACGAGCGGCAGGCCGTGCGCCGCGCCCGACGCGGTGAGCGCCGCGAGATGCGCGCGCTCGGTGCCGTCGCGCAGCAGCTCGGCGGCGATCCAGGCCGACCCGGCATAGTGCGCGCGCAGCCAGGCGGGCGGGGCTTCCGCTGCGGCAGCAGCGGCATCGACCGCCACCGCGGCTCCGGTCGCCACCGCGGCGAGATCGGCGGGACGCGGCGTCCACAGCAGCAGACAGTGGCCGGGCTCGATGAGTTCGCGGACATCGTCGCGGCACAGCCGGTACCGCCCTTTCGGGGCGGCGCGACGACCGCGGGTGATGAGGCGGCAGAGCTGACCGTAGCCGCGGCGATCGGCGGCGAGCACGACCAGCGGCATCCCGCAGACGAGACGGAACTCCGCGCCGACGATCAGCCGCGTGGGCTTGCCCTTGAGCGCCGCATGCGCGCGCACCACGCCCGCCACCGAGCACTCGTCGGTGATCGCGAGCGCGGCGTAGCCGAGCGCGACCGCGCGCTCGGCGAGTTCCTGCGGCTGCGAAGCGCCGCGCAGGAAGCTGAAGCTGCTGAGGCAGTGCAGCTCGGCATATCCGGGCGAAGGCGGCAGATTCCGGGATGGCGGCTGCATACTGTATTTATATACAGTCTCTGCAGTGGACGCGAGTCCGTCCTGCAGCGGATGACAAAAGGCATACAATGACATCCGAATCGCCCTCGGCAGCGTCACTCGACGGCAAGCGCTTCACATGGAGCGAGGAGAAGGACCTCTGGCTGCGCGCGACGCGCGGCATCGGGTTCGAAGATGTCGTCCGGGCGATCCGCGCGGGCGACCTGCTCGATGTGGCGGTGCGGACCGGACCGTCGCGGCACGCGGGACAACGCATCCTCGTCGTGCGCTTCGCCGGTTACGCGTGGCTGGTGCCTTTCGTCGAGGACGGACGCGAGTTC
>DAIMYL010000008.1:17764-32843 GCA_036734505.1 Steroidobacteraceae bacterium
GCGCTTCGCCGGTTACGCGTGGCTGGTGCCTTTCGTCGAGGACGGACGCGAGTTCTTCCTCAAGACCATCATCCCGAGCCGCAAGGCGACGCGCATCTACTTGAGCAAGGACCGATACACATGAACTCCATCAAGAAGGACCGCAGGACGCAGACGATGACCACGGGCATGGGTTCGGCTCTCCGTGAGGAGCGTGAAGTGCTGGCGGCCTACGGACGCGGCGAGTTCGCCTCGCGGGGTCACGGACCGCAGGTCGAGATGTTGCGGGCGGCGGCGCGCGCTACGCCGCTCAAGGACCAGCGCATCAACATCCGTCTGTCATCGGACACCCTGCAGGCGCTGCAGGCGCTCGCCCAAGAGGAGGGCCTGCCCTACCAGACGCTGATCGCGAGCGTGCTGCACAAGTACGCGAAGGGTCGCCTCATCGACCGTCCCCGCGCGACGCGGCGGTACATCACCTCAAGCCGAGGCTGACGGATGCGCACGGCGGGTCCGGCCTCAGCCGAACACGCCGTGCAGCCACCAGCCGTGCGGCGGCAACCGCTCGCGGTACACCCAGACCTCGGCGCCCGAAGGCTCGCGGGCGATGTAGTAGTCGCGCGCCACATCGCCGCCGTCCCACCAACCGGTCTCGATGCGCTCGGGGCCCTCGAGCCGCTGCAAGGCCTCGTAGGGCCAAGGCAGCGGCTCAGGCTCGCGCAGCAGCCATAGCGGGCGGCGCAGGCCGCACCCTTCCGCAGGCGCGGACACCGGAGCGTGTGCCGCACCTGACGCCGCGCCCGGCAGTGCCGGCTCGGCGATGCGCCAGGCGACCTCGGGGCGGTGGCGCGGCACGAGGCAGAGACCGTAGACGGCCTCGCTGCCGAGCCGGGCACGCAGCCGCTCGATGAGCGCGGGCGACTCGCGGCCGAGTCCGCCGCCGTGCTCGCCGGGGCGCCACAGCGCTGCGCTGCCCGCGGTCACCGGGCGCAGCGCACCCGAGCGCAGTTCGATGCGCACCACGGGCGCCGGCAGCACGGTGCGCGCGAGATGTTCGGCGAGCAGGGCCGCGAAGCGCGCGGACAGCCACTCGGCGGCGGCGAGGCGCAGCGTCACGGGCGTGAACGGCGGGACGGCCGCGGCACCGTGCTGCGCCGGCCGCTCGCGGTGGGCGAGCCGCATCATCAGGAGGTCGATGCCGCTGCCGCGCGCGCGCAGGAAGGACTCGAGCGCATCGAGCAGCGGACCGATCTCGCGCAGCACGGCCGGCTGCGCGGCGAGTTCGTACGAAGGATCGTGGCGGACGCGGAACCGTTCGCGCGGCACGAAGGCACGGCGCGGCTCGGGCGCGAGGCCGACGAGACGGTCGAGGTCGGCGAGCGTATCGGGACCGAAGCGCCGCGCGAACCCGGCGCGCGGCAGGCGCAGCGCCGCGCCGAGCGTACGCACGCCGCTCGAGGCGAGCCGTGCGATCGTGTCGTCGGACCAGCCGAGCACGGCGAGCGGCAGCGGCGCGAGCGCCCCGACCAGCCGGTCGCGCGCCAGCACCGCGACGCCCTGCCCTGCGCGGGCGTCTGCGTCCGTCATGGCGCGCGCCAGGGCGAGCGCGGCGAGCGGTGTCGGCGCGAGCGCCCATCGCGGCTCGACGCCCGCCGCACGGCAGCGCGCGAGCAGCTGCGCGCACAGCGCCTGCGGACCGCCGAACAGCTGGAAGCTGCCGCGCACCTCGAGCAGCACGGCGTCGGCCTCGAGGCTCACGCGCGGACTGAAATCGAGGGCGAGCCGCGCGAGACGGTCGTGGTCGGCGGCGCCGCACAACGCCACCCAGGACTCGGGCGCAGCATCGAACAGGGACTCGAGCGGCGGCGGCATCGGCGGTGACGGGGGCACACCGGGCGGTGCGCCCCGCGCGGCCGGCGTCACGGCATGCTCCGCCGGCGGTGCAGCCGATGCCGCCTGACCGAGCCGCATGAACGCACGCCGCGACGAAGCCATGCGCTCACGCCGCGCCATGCGGGCCCTCCCGGGATGGCGCGGCTTGCGTGGTCATCCACTGCAGCTCGAACGGCTCGCGACGGCCGCCACGGCTCTTGATGAGCTGCAGCCGTCCGCCGCCCGGCTGCGGCGCGAACATGATGCGCAGTTCAGCGGGCGATGCCTCGCGCGCGGCCTCGAGGCTGCGGAACAGGAACGCCGGCGCACGATGGCGCTGGGCGATGAGCTGCAGACGGCGCAGGTCACGCGCCCGCACGCGGCGGGTGCCGGCCTCGGGCCAGCCGAGCGCGACACCGCAGGCACCCGAGTCGAGCGCCTGCTCGAGCGCCCACAAGGGCTCAGCGGCGCGGATCACGAGCACCCGGCCGGGCGGCACGCCGCCCGCGGCGAGCGCAGGCGCATAGGGCTCGAAGGGCGGCGATACCCAAGCGACCCAACGCGGCGGCTGCGCAGCGCCGAGCGCGGCGAGCAGCGGCAGCAGCAAGCGCAGCTCGCCGAGGCCGGGACGGCGCGTGAGGATCTCGGTGAGGCCGGCTGCAGGCCAACCCCGCCCCGGCAAGGCGTCATCGAGACGCGCGTAGCCCGTGGGCTGCGTGTCGCTGCGCGCGAGGCCGCGGCCGCGCCAGATGGCCGGATGGTTGAGCAGACCGGCAAGGCCGCCGGACGACGATGGAGCGTCGGTATCCGAGGGAAGGATGCCCATGACTTACACGACCGCGCGCTGTGCACAGGGTCATGCCGGACCTGCGTCGCGCACCGCGGCCGCACGCAGCGTACGCGGCTGCGAGAACCAACCGTTGCGCCCGCAGCCGCAGGGGCAGGTGTAGCGCCGCAACGCCGCGCGCACAGGGCGCCGCGGTTTCTTGGGGGAATGGTTGTCCGTCGCGCCCGGCGAGGGGCGCAGTATCAGATCGGCCATGATGGTCTCCCGGGCGGGCCCGGACGCGGGCGGCTTAGGACTACATGAGACCGACGGACTTGCCCGGCCCGCTCGCGCCGCGACGCAGCACGCCGACCACCACCCCTTCGATGATGAGCGGCTCTTCGCGCAGGTTGACGCGGATGGGCTCGAAGTCCGGGTTCTCGGGCAGCAGCCACACGGTGCTGCCTTCTTGCTTGTAACGTTTGACGGTGACCTCGTTCTCGAGGCGCGCGACGATGATCTGGCGGTTACGGACCTCGGGCGTGCGGTGCACGGCCACCAGGTCGCCGTCGAGGATGCCGACATCCTTCATGGACATGCCGGTGACCTTGAGCAGATAGTGCGGCTTGGGCGAGAAGATGTCCGGGTCGATGTTGAATCGCGCTTCGATGTTCTCTTCTGCGAGAATAGGCTTGCCGGCGGCCACGCGGCCGATGAGCGGCAGGCCGAGCTGCTCGCGCAGGATGTCCTTCAGCTGGATGCCGCGCGAGGTGCCCGGCACGAGCGCGATGACGCCTTTACGGGCCAGGGCGCGCAGGTGCTCCTCGGCGGCGTTCGCCGAGCGGAAGCCGAGTTCCTGCGCGATCTCCGCGCGGGTGGGCGGCATGCCGGTCTCGGCGATGGCGCGCTGGATGAGACGGAGGATTTCGGTCTGGCGGGGAGTCAAATCGGACATGTCTGACATGTGGCACCTCTACCTCTGTTGTTCCATACAGTACCTGTGAATACATCCAGTCGCAAGCCCCCCGCCGCAGATTTCGACGCCCTCATCATCGGGGGCGGTCACAACGGCCTGACCTGCGCCTGTTACCTCGCCAAGGCGGGGCTGCGGGTGGCCGTGTTCGAGCGCCGGAGTGTGGTCGGCGGCGCGGCCGTCACCGAGGAGTTCCACCCGGGCTTCCGCAACTCGACCGCCAGCTACACCGTGAGCCTGCTCGACGCCGGGGTGATCGCAGACCTCGGTCTCGCCGGCCACGGCCTGCGGGTCGTCGAGCGGCCGATGCAGAACTTCCTGCCGCTGCCCGACGGCGGCTCGTTCAGCGCCGGCCCGACCGCTGCGGACACGCTCGAGGAGGTCCGCCGCTTCAGCGTCCGCGACGCCGCGCGCCTGCCCGCCTTCAACGAGATGCTCGGCCGCGCGGTCGCGCTGCTGCGCGACCTGCTGCACCGCACGCCGCCCACCGACCTGCGCCGCGGCCGCGACCTCTGGGAACTGCTGCGCTTCGGCCGCGGCTTCCGTGCGCTGCCGCTCGCCCAGCAGCGCGAGCTGCACGAGCTCTTCACGCGCAGCGCCGGCGAGATCCTCGACCACTGGTTCGAGTGCGAGCCGCTCAAGGCGCTGTACGGCTTCGATTCCATCGTCGGCAACTACGCGAGCCCCTACACGCCGGGCAGCGCGTATGTGCTGCTGCACCACGCCTTCGGCGAGGTGAACGGCAAGAGCGGCCTGTGGGGCCATGCGATCGGCGGCATGGGCGCGATCACGCAGGCGATGGCCGCCGAGGCGCGCCGGCTCGGCGTGCACATCGAGTGCGACGCGCCGGTCGAGCGCATCATCACGAGCCGCCCCGCGGGCCGTATCGGCGGTGGCCGCGTGCGCGCGAGCGGCATCCGGCTCGCCGACGGCCGCGTGTTCGGTGCGCCGAACATCATCGGCAACCTCGGGCCGAAGCCGCTCTTCCTCGGCCTGCTGCAGCCCGACGACCTGCCCGAAGATTTCCGCACCCACATCGAACGCTGGCGGGTCGGGTCGGCCTCGTTCCGCATGAACGTCGCGCTCGCGGAGCTGCCGCGCTTCAGCGCACGGCGCTCGCGTCCGGGCGATGCGCACCTCGGCGCCGGCATCATCATCGCGCCTTCGCTCGGCTACATGGACCGCGCCTACGCCGAAGCGCGCCTGCACGGCGTGTCGGGCGCGCCGGTGGTCGAGATGTTGGTGTCCTCGACGCTGGACGACACCCTGGCGCCGCGCGGCTCGCATGTCGCGAGCCTCTTCTGCCAGCACTTCGACCACGACCTCGCGCGTCCCGACGCACCCGGCCGCAGCTGGGCGGACCCGGCGATGCGCGAAGCCGCCGCGCAGCTCATCATCGACACGGTCGACGCGCAGGCGCCCGGCTTCCGCGCGAGCCTGCTCGGACATTCGGCGCTCTCGCCGCTCGACCTCGAGCAGCGCTTCGGGCTCGCCGGCGGCGACATCTTCCACGGCGCGCTCGGCCTCGACCAGCTGTGGGCGGCGCGCCCCGCGCTCGGCTACGGCGATTACCGCACGCCGCTCGAAGGGCTTTATCTCTGCGGTTCCGGCGCGCACCCGGGCGGCGGCGTGACCGGCGTGCCGGGCCGCAACGCCGCGCGCGAGATCCTGCGCGACAAGCGCAAGGGCTGACGGACGCACGATGCGCATCCTGCACACGCTGTTCTCGCGCGGCTTCGCCGGCACAGAGCGCGCCACCGCCGAGATGTGCAACGCCTGCGTCGCGCAGGGCCACGAGGTGATGCTGGCGCTGCGCCGCGACCACCGCGGCGCGGGCGGCGCCTCGATCCGCGATCATCTCGACCCGCGCGTGCAGGTCGTGGAATGCGGCCGCTGGTTCCCGGGCCCGGGGCTCGCGCGCGCCGTGCGGGAGTTCCGCCCCGAGGTGATCCACACCCATCTGCGCAAGAGCACGCGGCTCGTCGCCCGCCTGAAGCCGCCCTGCCCGACCGTCGCCACGCTGCACATGTGGGTGAACGGTCCGCATTTCCTGCGGATGGACGGGCTGATCGTCATCGCGCAATGGCAGAAGCGCGACCTCAAGGATTATCGCGGCCGCGTGTTCGACATCAACGAATCGCTCATGCCGCAGCCGAAGCTCGCACCGCAGCGCATCGCCGAGCTGCGCGCGCTCGCCGGTGCGGCGCCGGGAGACTTCTTGGTCGGCGGCGTGGGGCGGCTCGCGGACTCGAAGGGCTTCGACACGCTGATCCGCGCCTTCGGCGCCGCGGCGCTGCCGCAGGCCCGCCTCGTGATCGCCGGCGAGGGCCGCGAGCGCGCGGCGCTCGAGCGGCTCGCGGCGCAGGTGTGCCCGGACGGGCGCATCAAGTTCCTCGGGTTCCGCAGCGATGCCAAGGACCTCTATCAGGCCTTCGACCTCTTCGTGAGCCCCTCGCGCAGCGAACCGCTGGGGCGGGTGCTGTTCGAGGCGCTGGATGCCGGCACCCCGGTGCTCGCCACACGCACCCAGGGTCCCTCGGAGATCCTGTCGCGGTTCCCGGGGCGGCTCGTCGACATCGACGATGTGCCGGCGATGGCGAAGGCGCTGCAGGAACTCGCCGCAGCGCGGCCGCCGCGGCTGCAGCATGACCTCTCCGCCTGGCACCTCGACACCGTGGTGCGCGAGACGCTGGAGGCGTACCGGGAGTTGATCGCGGCCAGGTGATCGCGGCTAGGTGAGCCCGAGGTGCGCGCCGAGCCGCTCCACCATGCCGGGCAGCGCGTCGGTGAACCCCGCGCTGCGCGCGGCCGCGGCGAGCGCTTCCCGCCGCGCCGCGTCCTCGAGCAAGGCGGCGCAGGTCGTGACCACATCGTCGGGCTTCGGGGCCACCGCAGCGCCGAGCGCGGTGCAGGCCGCGATGCGCGCGGCCTGGTCGCCGGCGATCGGCACGGCGACGCAGGGCTTGCCGAGCACGATGGCCTGCAGCAGCGTATCGCCGCCGTTGACCAGCACCAGCCGGCTGCGCGTCAGGAGCGCCATCAACGCCCCGCCGCCGACGCCGCGCAGCACGCGCAGCCGCGGCGATGGCGCGATCTCCGCGGTGAACGATGGCCCCGCGACGAAGGCGACCTCGTGGCCGCGGGCGGCGAGCGCCTCACCCCAGCGGGCGAAGCGCGCCGGGGTCATCGCCGCATCATGGAACTGGCTGCCGCCTCCGGGCACGATGATGACCTCGGGCGCGGGACCGCCCGCAAGCAGCGCATCGGCGGTCGTCTCATCGGGCGGCGCGACGGCCGCATCGAGGAAGCGCACCTCGGGTCGTCCGATCAGGCGCAGCTTGAAGCGCTCGAGCGCCGTCAGGGGTCCGGCGATCGGCGGCGGATACGAGATCCAGTGGTCGTCGAGCAGGCGCATCCAGCGCAGCCGGAACGCCTTGTAGCGCTGGCGGCTGCGCGAACTCACATACACCGCATGGGCGCCGACGGCGCGCGCCGCTCGCAACGCACCGCTGCGGCCCGCGTTGTCGAACACCACCACGCCCGGACGGAAGGCGCGGATCGCGGCCACCACCTCGTCGGTGCAGAGCGTGGGCGACGCCGGCAGCAGGGTCAGCGGGTGGTGGAAGCCGCGCGCGTACGGCGCATCGCGGTGCACGAGGAAGTGCGTCTCGACCACGGGCCAGCGCGCCCTCAAGGCGTCGGCGAGGCCCCGCGCCCTCGCGAACTCGCCCATGCCCGAGGGACCGCTCACCGGCACGAACAGCGCCCGCGGCGGCGCACCACCCTGCCGGTCGACCGACCCCACCGGACCCGTGTTCGCGCCCATAAGCTATGATGTTGCCATGTATCGCCCCGCGCCGGGACTGCCCGGAAGACACTGGTACCAGCGGCTCTTCTCGAAGCGCGCCCGCCGCGCCGCGAGCCGCGACTTCCTGTTCGACCACCTCCCCAAGGGCGGCGTGGTCATCGAGGTGGGCGTGTTCGACGGCGACTTCTCCGAGCGCATCCTCGCCATGAACGAGCCGCGCGAACTGCATCTCGTCGACCCCTGGTTCACCAAGGACGACGGCACGCTCTACGACGGGCCGACCCAGGACTTCAAGGACGCCAAGGCGGCGAGCGACGCCTTGCAGGCGCAATATGTGCAGGTCACGACCCGCTTCGCGCGCGAGATCGCCTCGGGGCGCGTGGTGCTGCACCGCACGCTGTCGCACGACGCCGCGCCGCTGTTCCCCGATGCGCACTTCGACTGGATCTATGTCGACGCCAGCCATTTCTATGACGACGTCAAGCGCGACCTCGCCGCGTTCTTCCCCAAGCTCAAGCCGGGCGGCTACATCGCCGGCGACGACTACGACCGGCGCGGCATCTGGGACCACGGGGTCACCCGTGCCGTCGATGAATTCCGTGTGACAGGCGTCGCCGACACCATCAAGTTGCGCAACCACCAGTTCCTGCTGCGCAAAAAGGCCATCTGATGTCCGATGTGGGCCCGTAGGGGCACGCCCGGGTTGCATTCCGCGCGCGGATTTGGTGCAGTTGGCGCCGGCGTGGGCCGAGGATCCCGCAGGGATCGCCGTCCACCGCCACGATCGTCAGAAACCTCTAGAGGACATCGAACAATGAAGACCCCAGTCATCGCCAAGATCGCGGCCCTCGCCGCCGTCGCCGCCCTCGCCGGCTGCACCGACCTGAAGCCGCTGCAGGCCCAGATCGACACCCTGAAGTCGCAGGTCTCGAGCATCGGCTCGCAGGTCGCCGCCGCCAAGAGCGCCGCCGACAGCGCCAGCAGCGCCGCCGCCTCGGCCGCCTCGGCCGCCAGCGGCGCGCAGTCGACCGCCAACCAGGCCCTGGCTGCCGCCCAGGCCAGCCAGTCGTGCTGCGATGCGACGAACGAGAAGATCGATCGCATGTTCAAGCGCACGATCTCGAAGTAAGACCGCAAGGTCCCGCTCCGGGAAAAAAGACGCCGCGCGGGAGCGCGGCGTTTTTTTTCGTCCTGCGGAAGGCGGCGCCGGCGCGCCGGATGGCCGGCGGGTCAGTAGCGGATCAGCGCCGAGCCCCAGGTGAGCCCGCCGCCGAAGGCCTCGAGCAGCAGCAGCTGGCCGCGCTGGATACGGCCGTCGCGCACGCCGGCGTCGAGCGCCAGCGGCACCGACGCCGAAGAGGTGTTGCCGTGCTCGGCGACCGTCACGATCACCTTCTCCATCGGCATGTCCAGTTTCTTGGCCGTGGCCTGGATGATGCGGATGTTGGCCTGGTGCGGCACCAGCCAGTCGATGGCCGACTTGTCGAGACCGTTGGCGGCCAGCGTCTCATCGACGATCGATCCCAACGACTTCACGGCGATCTTGAAGACCTCGTTGCCGGCCATGTGGATGAACATGGGCGTGCGGCCGGACTCGTCGACATGGAAGCCCTTCGAGGGCCCGACCGGGCAGTAGAGCAGGTCCTTGTAGAAGCCGTCGGTGTGCAGGTGCGTCGAGAGGATGCCCGGCTCATCGGCGGGCTTCAGCACCACCGCGCCCGCGCCATCGCCGAACAGGATGGCGGTGCTGCGGTCGGTCCAGTCGACGATGCGGCTCAGCGTCTCCGCGCCGATCACCAGCGCGCACTTCGCCTCGCCCAGCCGCACGAACTTGTCGGCGATGGAGAGCGCATAGATGAAGCTGCTGCACGCGGCCTCCACGCTCACCGCCGGGCAGTTGCGGATGCCGAGGCGGTCCTGCAGCAGCGCACCGCAGTTCGGGAACACCTGGTCCGGCGTGCAGGTGCCGAAGATGATGAAGTCGATCTCGTCGGGCTCGACGCCCGCGGCCTGCATCGCGCGGCGCGCGGCCGGCACGGCGAGGTCGACCGTGGTCTCGCCCTGCGCGGCGATGTGCCGCTGGCGGATGCCGGTGCGCTCCTGGATCCATTGGTCGGAGGTCTCGACCATCTGCTCGAGGTCGGCGTTGGTGCGCACCTTCTCGGGCAGGTGGCTGCCGGTGCCGGCGATGCGCGAATGCTTCAGCTGGAAGGTCATGCTGGGTTCTCCCCGAGGGCGGTCGCGACGCGCTGCACGAGCTGGCGGCGCACCGCGGTGGCGGCGATGGCGACGGCGCGGGCGAGCGCGACGCGGTCAGCGCTGCCATGGCTTTTTACCACGACGCGCGTGAGCCCGACCATGACCGCGCCGTTGAAGGCGCGCGGATCGAGCGAGGCGGTGACGCGTGCGAGCACCGGGCGCGCGGCGAGGCCAGCGAGCTTCGCGGGCAGGCTCGCGGTGAAGCCGCTGCGCAGCCGCTTGCCGATCAGCCGCGCCACGCCCTCCATGGTCTTGAGCGCGACATTGCCGGTGAAGCCGTCGGTGACCACGACGTCCACCTCGCCGGTGAAGATGTCGCCGCCCTCGACGAAGCCCACGTAATCGAAGTCGCGGCCGTGGCCCGCGGAGCGCCAGGCGCCGAGCAGCGCATGCGCCTCCTGCACGAGGTCGTGGCCCTTGGTCTCCTCGACACCGATGTTGAGCAGGCCCACCCGCGGCCGCACGATGCCATGCACGTCGCGCGCGACGATGGCGCCCATGATCGCGAACTGCTCGAGCTGCAGCGCGGTGGCGCGCACGTTCGCGCCGAGGTCGAGCAGATGCGTGGAGCCGCGCTCGTTCGGCACCGCGGACATGATCGGCGCGCGCTCGACCTGCGGCAGGCACTTGAGCACGAAGTGCGCGATGGCGGTGAGCGCGCCGGTGTTGCCGGCGCTGACCGCGGCCTCGGCGCGGCCCTCGCGCACGAGGTCGATGGCGACGCGCATCGAGGAGCCCTTCTTGCGGCGGATCGCCTCGCGCGGCGAGTCGTCCATGGTGATGACCTCGCTCGCGGGCACGACCTCGAGGCGAGGGTGCGGCGCGGCGGCGGCGAGCAGCGGCTCGAGCACCGCGGGGTCACCGACCAGCAGCAGATGCAGCGCAGGGTCCTCGGCGAGCGCGCGCAGCGCCGCGGGCACGCATTCCTGCGCACCCATGTCGCCGCTCATGGCATCGAGCGCGATGACGGTCATCTGGGGATGCCCCGCGAGGGGCAGGCGCGCCCCGCGGCGCGCCGGGGCGTCAGCCCGCCGTTTCCTCGTCGGCCGGCTTCTCGATCACGCGCTTGCCGCGGTAGAAACCGTCCGGCGTGATGCGGTGACGGAAGTGGGTCTCACCCGACTGCGGATCGACCGACAGCGCGGGCTTGGCGAGACCGTCGTGCGAGCGGTGCATGCCGCGCTTGGACGGGGTCTTGCGGCTCTTCTGGACTGGCATGGCGGAACTCCTCGGCGGGCGATCGGACTAGTGGCCGCGTTTCAGGAGCTCGCCCAGCCCCGCAAACGGCGTGTTCATCGGGCCCTTCTTCGCGTCCCCGGGCGTCGTGTCCACGGGGATCGCCTCGCCGGGGCCACATCCGGCGACATCTTCATGCCGCGGCACCAACGGCGCCGCGAGCAGGATCTCTTCTTCGACCAGGTCGCGCAGCACCACGCGTCCCTCGGGGGCGAGCGTCGGCTCCGCGCCGCTGCTCTCCAGCCCGTCATCATCACCTTCGCCGGGCTCCGCCTCACCGGCCTGCGCCGGATCGGTGACGAGCCGCACCTGCGAACTCACATCGATGTCGACCCACACCGGCCGCAGGCAGCGTTGGCAACGCAGCGGCACGCGTGAGCGGACCTCGACCTGGGCCACCGGACGACCGCGCTCGCGCGCGAACTCGACCCGACAGGCCGCACTGCCTTCCTGCAGCGCGAGGTCCGGTGCCAGCCGCGGAAGGCCCACGAGCGGCAACTCGAACTCCCACCCGCTGCGCTGGTCGGCCGCGCGATCGACATCCAGCGGTCGTGACCAGTCAGCCGGCATGGGGCGCGTATGATAGGGGCGACCTTCCGGCTAGTCAAAACCAATCGGTGGTGTAAGCCCTTGTTTCTGCTGAAGAGGCCTCTCTGGCTCGCGTCCGGGTCCCGTTACCGCCGCGAACTTCTCACCCGCCTCGGCCACCCCTTCGAGTGGCGCAGCCCCGAGGTGGACGAATCGCGCCTGCCCGACGAGCCCCCCGCGACCCTGGCCATCAGGCTGGCACGGACCAAGGCGCTCGCCGTCGCGCAGGCCCTCGCAGCCGAAGGCGCGACACCGCAGGGGGCGCTGGTCATCGGCTCAGACCAGGTCTGCGCGCTCGGCGACGAGTGCCTCGGCAAGCCCGGCAGCGCGGAGGCTCAGGCTGCGCAGCTCGCGCGGCTCGCCGGCCACAGCGTCGTCTTCCACACCGCCGTCTGCGTCGTCAGCCTCACCGATGGCTTCGAGGCGCGACACCTCGACGAGACCGTCTGCGAGTTCCGCGCGCTCACGCGCGAGGAGATCGCGGCCTATGTCGCGGCGGAGCCCGCGACCGACTGCGCGGGCGGCTTCAAATGCGAGGGCCTCGGCATCACGCTCTTCGAGCGCCTGCGCTCCGAGGACCCCACGGCGCTCGTCGGGTTACCGCTTATATGGCTTGCGCGAACGCTTCGACCGTGGGCGCACGATGACATCTAGCACCCGCGCGAGCTCCGGCGGCAACGGCGCGTTGACGCTGAACTCGGTGCCGCGGTCGGGCCACACGAACGAGATGCTCGAGGCGTGCAGGAACATGCGATCGAGCCCGATCCCGCGCATGTCCTCGTTGAAGGCTTCGTCGCCGTACTTCGGGTCGCCCGCGACCGGATGGCCCGCATACGCCGCATGCACGCGGATCTGGTGCGTGCGGCCGGTGAGGATCGAGACCTCCATCAGCGTCGCCGTGCGGCCGTAGGACTGCACCACCCGGAAATCGCTGGCCGACGGCTTGCCGGCGGCGTGCACCCGCACCGTGCGCTCGCCGCCGACGCGCAGGTCGGTGCGCAGCGGCGCATCGATGCGCTTCTTGCCCAGCTGCCAGTCGCCCTTGAGGAGCGCGAGGTAGCGCTTCTCGAAGCCCTCGCCGTCGCGCAGGCTCGCATGCAGCATGCGCAGCACCGCGGGCTTGCGCGCCACCAGCAGCACACCGCTCGTGTCCCGGTCGAGGCGATGCACGAGTTCGAGTCTGTCGGCCTCATCGGGCCGCGCCGCGCGCAGCGCCTCGATGACCCCGAACGACACGCCGCTGCCGCCGTGCACGGCGATGCCGGCGGGCTTGTCGATGACGAGCAGCCGATCGTCCTCGTGGATCACGGCGCGGGTGATGGTGTCGATCAGGCTGGTCGGGACGCGGACACGCTTGGGCTTGGCCGTCGCCGTACCACCCGGGGTGCCGGACGCCCCCCCGACCGAGGTGTCACCCGGCCCTTCCTCGCCCGGCGCTTCGGTCCGGACCGGCGGCAGACGCACCGTGTCACCCGCCGCGAGGCGGGTGTCGATGGCGGCCCGTTTGCCGTTCACCCTGACCTCGCCCTTGCGGACGATGCGGAACAGGCGGGTGCGCGGCACCCCCGGGTACTGCCGCGCAAGGAATTTGTCCAAGCGGGTCCCGGCATCGTCCTCACCGACCACGGCCTGCTTTACAGCGGTTTTTCCGCTCGTTTCCGTAAGGTCTTGTTTTTCCGAAGCCTTTGTCATAAACTCCGACCGTCGCCGCGACTACCGCCAGAGCGGGCGTCGCATGTTAGTTGGTCCTCGGCGACGAGGCCATCGAATCCGGCCGACAGTGGCCGCGTCCGGCGTCGAGTCCCAGAGGGGCTCCCCGGCGCGCCGTCGGTGCACAGACCAGCGCAGGTTCCGGTCCGCGCCCTTCAGGGTCGCGGGCAGACAGCTCGAACAAGAACAGAAAGTGACACTCACCTCCTCCTCGTTCGCGCCTTCCGTCGCCTCCTGGGCACTCACCGCCCGTCCGCTGCCGGCCCCATCCCGTACAGGGGCCCTCCATGAAAAGAATGTTAGTGAACGCGACGCAGCAGGAAGAGCTGCGCGTCGCACTCGTTGACGGACAGAAGCTCTACGACCTCTCGATCGAGCTCCCGTCCCGCGAACAGAAGAAGGCCAACGTCTACAAGGCGCGCATCGCGCGCATCGAGCCCTCGCTCGAGGCCTGCTTCGTCGACTACGGCGCCGAGCGCCACGGCTTCCTGCCGCTCAAGGAGATCTCCCGCGAGTATTTCCTGAAGAACCCGTCGGGCGGGCGCATCAACATGCGCGAGGTCCTGCAGGAAGGCCAGGACATCGTGGTGCAGGTCGACAAGGAGGAGCGCGGCAACAAGGGCGCCGCCCTCACCACCTTCATCTCGCTCGCCGGCCGCTTCCTGGTGCTGATGCCCAACAACCCCCGCGCGGGCGGCGTCAGCCGTCGCATCGAGGGCGAGGACCGCGACCAGATGCGCAGCATCATGGACGCCCTCGTGGTGCCGGCCGGCATGGGCGCCATCGTGCGCACCGCCGGCGTGGGCCGCGCCACCGAGGAACTGCAGTGGGACCTCGACAACCTCAAGATCCAGTGGGACGAGATCGTGAAGGCGGTGCTCGAGCGCCCCGCCCCGTTCCTCGTCTACCGCGAGAGCGACCCGGTGACCCGCGCGCTGCGCGACTACTTCTCCGACGACATCGGTGAGGTGCTGGTCGACGAGCCGGGCGCCCACGCGATCGCCGCCGAGTACATGCAGCGCTTCATGCCCTCCGAGGGCGGTCGTCGCCTGAAGATGTACACCGACGACATCCCGCTCTTCACGCGCTACCAGATCGAGAGCCAGATCGAGTCGGCCTACGCGCACAAGGTGCAGCTGCCCTCGGGCGGCTCCATCGTCATCGACTACACCGAGGCGCTGGTCTCCATCGACATCAACTCCGCGCGCGCCACGCGCGGCGGCGACATCGAGACCACCGCCACCAACACCAACCTCGAGGCCGCCGACGAGATCGCCCGCCAGCTGCGCATCCGCGACATCGGCGGTCTGATCGTCATCGACTTCATCGACATGGACGAGTCGCGCAACCAGCGCGCCGTCGAGGACCGCCTGCGCGACGCCATGAAGATGGACCGCGCACGCATCCAGATCGGCCGCCTGTCGCGCTTCGGCATGCTCGAGATGTCGCGCCAACGCCTGCGCCCCTCGCTCAGCGACTCGAGCCACGAGATGTGCCCGCGCTGCACCGGCATCGGCAGCATCCGCACCGTCGAGTCGATGGCGCTCGCGCTGCTGCGCCTGATCGGCGAGGAGGCCCGCAAGGACCGCACCGCCAAGGTCATCGCCGAGGTGCCGGTCGAGGTCGCCACCTATCTCATCAACGAGAAGCGCGAGTGGCTGCGCACGCTCGAGGACAAGAGCGATGTCGAGCTCTTGATCGTGCCGAACCGCAACATCCAGACCCCGGAGTACTCGATCCGCCGCGTCCGCGACGACGAGATCGACCAGCCGGAGTTCAAGCGCACGAGCTACCAGATGCCGACGCCCGCCAAGGTCGTCGACCCTGCCGGCACGCGCGAGAAGCAGGCGCAGCAGGAGCCGGCCGCCGTGCCGACCTTCCTGCCGAC
>DAIMYL010000009.1:0-2557 GCA_036734505.1 Steroidobacteraceae bacterium
TCCGCTCGCTCAACTTCATGCGCGGCCGCACCTTCCTCAACCGCTTCGTGATCCTGGACGAAGCCCAGAACCTCACCCCGAAGCAGATGCGCGCGCTCGTCACCCGCGCGGGTCCCGGCACCAAGATCGTGTGCTTGGGCAACATCGCGCAGATCGACACGCCCTACCTCACCGAGACCACCTCCGGCCTCACCTTCGTGGTCAGCCGCTTCCAGGGCTGGGGCCATGCGGGGCATGTGACCTTGGTGCGCGGCGAACGCTCGCGGCTCGCCGACTACGCCTCCGAGGCGCTGTGAACTTCCGGCGGCGGCGGGGGTCAAGCCCAAGATGCGCCCCCTGACGCGACCGCGCCGCCTGCTGCCGCTGCTCTGCGCCTGTCTGATGCTGCCGTGGGCGGCCTGGCAGCCCGTGCTCGCCGTGGCGCAGACCGCCAACGAGCTGCCGGCCATCGGCTCGGGCGCCGACTCCACGCTGACGCTCGACGAGGAGTTCCAGATCGGGCTCTCGGTGGTGCGCGGCCTGCGCGAACAAGGGCTCGTGCTCGAGGACCCGGAATCCGACGACTACATCCAGGCGCTCGGCATCCGCCTCGCCTCGCAGATCCCGGATTCGCGCCAGCGCTTCAAGTTCTTCGTGGTGCGCGACCCCGCCATCAACGCCTTCGCCCTCCCCGGCGGCTTCATCGGCGTCAACCAGGGCCTCATCACCGCCACCGCCAACGAGGCGCAGCTCGCGGGCGTGCTGGCGCACGAGATCTCGCATGTCACGCAGCGCCACATCGCGCGTTCGCTGCAGGCGCAGGGCCGTCAGGGCATGGCCTCGGCGGCCGCGCTGCTCGCCGCCATCCTCATCGGCATGGCCACGGGCTCGTCGGATGCGGTGCAGGCGGGCATCGCCGTGGCGCAGGGCACGGCGGCGCAGCAGCAGATCAACTTCACCCGCGCCAACGAGTACGAGGCCGACCGCATCGGCATCGGCCTCTTGGCCTCCGCGGGCTTCGACCCGAACGCCATGCCGGATTTCTTCGAGACCCTCGGGCGCCGCACCGGGCTCGCCGGCGTCGGCGTGCCGGAGTTCCTGCGCACCCACCCGGTGACGAGCAACCGCATCGCCGAATCGCGCGACCGCGCGGCCCAGCTGCGGCCGGCCATCGCCGTGCAGACCCAGACCTGGGCGTTCTTCCGTGAGCGGGTCCGCGTGCTCGGCGGTCCGGCGCAGGGCGACCTGCGCCCCTACTACGCGACGCTCGCCGACACCCGCACCTTGTCGCCCGCGCAGCGCTACGGCGAGGCGCTCGCCCAGCTCGTCAACGGCGAGCGCAGCAAGGCCGTGGTGACGCTGCGCCAGCTCGCCGCCGCGCAGCCCGACAGCCCCATGCTGCAGGCCGCGCTCGGCCAAGCCCTGGTGGCGGACGGCCAGCCCGGCGAGGCCATCAGCCTGCTGCGCCGCGCGCTTTCGGTGTCGCCGCGCAATGTGCCGCTGACCATCCGCTACGCCGAGGCGCTGCTGCGCGCGGGCGAGGCCAAGGAGGCGCACACGGTGCTGCTCGACCTCTTCAACAATGTCCCGCCGACCCCGGAGCAGATCCGGCTCACCGCGCTCGCCGCCAGCAGCGCCGGGGACACCGCCGACGCCTACTACTACATGGGCGAGTACCACATCGCCGGCGGCGACCTCGCGATGGCGGTCAAGCAGCAGGAGCTCGCCCTCGCCGACCCCGACATCACGCCGGTGCAGCGCGCCCGCTTCGAGGCGCGCAAGAAGGAGGTCGAGGATGTGCTCAAGGAAAGCGGCAAGCGCCGCCAGCGCGAGAGACCCCCGCAGGACGGTGGTAGAATCGGCTGATGCGCGCTCCGACCCTGCGATCGCCGCTCATGCGGCTGCCCGCCCTCGCCGTCACCCTGATCCTCGCCGCGGCCTTGACCGGCTGCGCCACCGTGCCCGAGGCCTCGCGCGACCAGCGCGATCCGTTCGAACCCCTCAACCGCGGCGTCTACGCCTTCAACGACGGCATCGACAAGGCCGTGCTGCGCCCCGTGGCGCGCGGCTACAAGAAGGCGGTCCCGACGCCCATCCAGACCGGCGTCAGCAATTTCTTCGCCAACGCCAAGTACCCGGTCACGCTCGTCAACAACCTGCTGCAGGGCAAGTTCAAGGCGGCGCTCTCGGACACCGCGCGCTTCACGCTCAACACCACGCTCGGTCTCGGCGGGCTGTTCGACCCCGCGACCGATGTCGGTCTCGATGTGAACGACGAGGACTTCGGGCAGACGCTCGGCAAGTGGGGCGTGCCGCCCGGGCCTTATCTCGTGGTGCCGTTCCTCGGCCCGTACACGCTGCGCGACGGGTTCGGCTCGCTCGCGGATGATTTCGCGGAGCCGCGCGCCTACCTCGAGGACGACAGCACCCGCTGGACGCTGTGGGCGGCGGACAAGTTCGAGCGCCGCGTGCGGCTGCTCGAGGCGGACGCCCTGCTCGACCGCGCGGGCGACCCCTATGCCTTCGTGCGCTCGGCCTACCTGCAGCGGCGCGAGTATCTGGTGCGCGACGGTGATGT
>DAIMYL010000009.1:2657-14946 GCA_036734505.1 Steroidobacteraceae bacterium
TCACGCCGCAGGGCGCAGCAGGGTCTCCACTTCGCTGATCCGCGCGAGACGCTGCAGCGTCTCGGGCAGCGCCTCGAACTGCAGCGTCTGGCCACGGCCACGCGCCACGGCGCACCACTCCAGCATCACCGCGAGCCCCGCGCTGTCGGTCTCACCGAGACCGCTGCAATCCACGCGCAGCGTGCCGGCGGGCGCTGCGGACAACGCACCGACGCCCGCCGCGTGCGCCGCCGCGGCGGTCGCGAAGCCGAGGTCGCCCGTGAGCCGCAGCGAGCCATCGGCGCTGCGCTGCAGGCTGAACGGCGTGGTGGCGGGCGTGGCGTTCACTTCTTGGCGCCGGCCGCCGCGCCCTGGCGGTTCTGCGCCTCGAGGCGCTGGATCACGGCCTCGATGCCCTTCTGGTCGATCTCCGCGCCGAAGTCCTCGCGGAAGCTCTTCACATAGCTGATGCCCTCGATGACGACATCCCAGGCCTTCCAGCCCTGCTCGGTCTTGCGCAGCGAGTAGTTGACCGGGATCTTCTGGCCGTTGCTGCGCTTCACCTCGGTGCGCACCACGGCGCTCGTGGCGTCCGGCGCGACCGTCGAGGGCAGCACGCGGATGCGGTCCCCGGTGAACTCGAGCATGGCGTCGCCGTAGTTGGTCATCAGCGAACCGTAGAACGCGTCGATGAAGCGCTGGCGCTGCTCGGGGGTCGCGGTGCGCCAGTGCTTGCCGAGCACGAGACGGGCCGAGTGGTCGACATCGAAGTTCGGCAGCAGCACGCGCTCGACCAGCGCGCGCAGCTTCGCCGGGTCCTTGCGGAACTCGGCGCGGCGCGCATCGAGCTCGCTCACCATGATGTTGGCCGAGGTCTCGATGAGCTTGGTCGGGTCGCTGTTGTCGACGGTCTTGGCCTGCGCCGAGACCGACGCGGAGAGCGTGAGCACGGCCAACGCGAGACCGGCGAGGAGACTGCGGGCGACGGAGACGGTCATGGCGGCGGTCACTCCTTGGCGGTTTCGGCAGCGGTCCCGGTCGAGCCGCCCTTGTCGGCGAAGTTGGCGAAGAACTTGTTGACGAGGGACTCGAGCACGATGGCGGACTGCGTGAACTCGATACGACCGCCGTCCTTGAGGAAAGTTTCCGAGCCGCCGGCGCCGATGCCGACATACTTGCCGCCGAGCAGTCCCTGGGTCTGGATGCTGGCGTCGCTGTCGTCCGGGATCCTGTCGAACTGCGGCTCGATGCGCAGCGTGACCTCGGCGCGGTAGTCGGTCGCGTCGAAGGCGATCGCCTCGACGCGGCCGCTGCGCACGCCCGACATGCTGACCGGCGAACCGGCCTTGAGGTCGCCGACGTTGTCGAACTTGGCGAGCACCTTGTAGCCCTGCGCGCCGCCGACCTTCATGCCGCTGCCCGGCAGCTGGGTGGTGAGGAATGCGAGCGCGGCGAAGCCGAGCAGGACGAAGAGTCCGGTGCCGATCTCGAGCGAGCGGTTCGGTTTCATGGATTTACCTGCCGAGGAAAGCTGCGGTGAGGATGTAGTCGATGAGGAGCGTGAGCACCGAGGAGATGACCACGGTGCGCGTGGTGGCGAGGCCGACGCCCGCCGCCGTGGGCTGCGCGTGGTAGCCCTCGTAGACGGCGACGAGGCTGCAGGCCACGCCGAAGCAGAAGCTCTTGACGATGCCTTCGTTGACATCGTCGAGCTCGACCGCGCCCTGCATCTGCGACCAGAACGCGCCCGAGTCGACGCCCATCACCTGCACGCCGATGAGCTGCGCGCCGAAGAGACCGATGACATTGAACACCGCCACCAGGAGCGGCATGGCGATGATGCCGCCGATGAGGCGCGGCGCCACCACCTTGCGCAGCGGGTCGACCGCCATGATCTCCATGGCGGTGAGCTGGTCGGTGGCGCGCATCAGGCCGATCTCGGAGGTGAGCGAGGTGCCGGCGCGGCCCGCGAAGAGCAGCGCCGTGACCACGGGACCCAATTCCTTGAGGAGGCCGAGCGCCGCGGCGATGCCGAGCGCGTCCTCGGAACCGAAGCGCTGCAGCAGGTCGTAGCCCTGCAGGCCGAGCACCATGCCGACGAAGAGGCCGCAGAGCATGATGATGACGAGCGAGCGGGCGCCGGCGTTGTAGATCTGGTGCACCACGGCGCGCGGCTCGGAGAACACCACTCCCGCGTGGCGCAGCACGCGCACGAGGAAGAGGCCGACGCGGCCGATGCGGCTCAGGGTATCGCCGATCATGACCGTGGCCGCTCGCCGCCGCCGAGCAGATCGGCGTGGTAATCGGCGGCCGGGTAATGGAACGGCACGGGGCCGTCCGATTCGCCGCTCATGAACTGGCGCACGATGGGCAGCGGGCTCGCATCGAGCTCGGCGGGCGTGCCGTGCGCGACCACCTTGCCGCCCGACAGCAGGTAGCTGTGGTGGGCGATGCTGGCGAGTTCGCGCACATCGTGCGAGACGACGATGCTGGTGATGCCGAGCGCGTCGTTGAGCTCGCGGATGAGCCGCACGATGACGCCCATCGAGACGGGGTCGAGACCGACGAAGGGCTCGTCGTAGATCAGGAGGTCGGGGTCCATGACGATGGCGCGCGCGAGCGCCACGCGCCGCGCCATGCCGCCCGAGAGCTCGGCGGGCATGAGCTCGGCGGCGCCGCGCAGGCCGACGGCGTGGAGCTTCGTCAGCACCAACTGGCGCAGCACGCGTTCCGGCAGACGCGCATGCGCACGCACCGGGAATGCCACGTTCTCGAACACCGAGAGGTCGGTGAGCAGCGCGCCGTTCTGGAACAGCATGCCCATGCGGCGCCGCAGCGCGTAGACGCCCGCGGTGTCGAGCGTCGTGACCTCGCGGCCGAAGACCTCGACGCTGCCCGCCGCCGGCGCCACCTGCCCGGTGATGAGCCGCAGCAGCGTGGTCTTGCCGGTGCCGCTCGGCCCCATCACCGCGGTGACGCGGCCGGGCGCGGCCTCGAGGTCGATGCCGTCGAAGATCTTGCGCGAGCCGAAGCCGTAATGCAGCCCGCGGACGCGGACGACCGCGTCTTTGGATGCTGCGACGGCGGGCTCCCCGGGCATCGTCAGGCCTTGTCTTCCATGTCGGGCGTGTAGGCGCCCTTCGCGGCGAGACCGTTGAGGCGCGCACGGCGCATGAACTCGCGCTGACCGGCCTCGAAGTTCGCGGGCTTGCCGCCCCAGGCCTTGAGCGCCGAGTCCTGCAGCGCGCGGCCGTAGGAGAAGGTGAGCTTCCACGGCAGCGGCTCGCGGTTCATGAGCGACAGGTGCAGCGTCGCCTCGGTGGTGCTCTGGCCGCCGCTCAGGAAGGCGATGCCCGGCACCGCCGCCGAGACCCAGCGGCGCAGGCAGCGCACGGTCGCCTCGGCGACCTGCTCCGGACCGGCGCGCGAGGCGTTCTTCTTGCCCGAGATGACCATGTTGGGCTTCAGCACGATGCCCTCGAGGTGCACGCGGTGGCCGGCGAGCTGACGGAAGGTCTCGCAGAGCACTTCGTCGGTCACCGCCTCGCAGTCCTCGATCGAGTGGTCGCCGTCCATCAGGACTTCGGGCTCGACGATCGGGACGATGCCCTGCTCCTGGCAGAGCGCCGCGTAGCGCGCGAGCGCATGCGCATTGGCCTCGATGCCGAATCGGGTCGGGTAGCCCGCGCCGATGTCGATGACCGCACGCCACTTGGCGAAGCGAGCGCCGAGGCCGTGGTATTCCTTGAGGCGCTCACGCAGGCCATCGAGGCCCTCGGTGACGGTCTCGTTCGGGAAGTTGGCGAGGGGCTTCGCGCCCTGGTCGACCTTGATGCCCGGGATGATGCCGAGCGAGGCGAGATGCTGCGGGAACGGCACGCCGGCGCGCGTCTTCTGACGCAGCGTCTCGTCGTACATGATCACGCCGCTGATGGCGTCGGCGATGCCGGGCGCCGAGAACAGCATCTCGCGGTAGAGCTGACGGGTCGCCTCGGTGGACTCCAGCTGGATGCCGTCGAAGCGCTTCTTGATCGTGCCGGTGCTCTCGTCGGCCGCCAGGATGCCCTTGCCCGGGGCCACCATGCCGCGCGCGATTTTCACAAGTTCCGCGTGATTCATGTCCGTCCTGCTCCTGATGGGGTTAGCCGCCCATTTTATCAAAGCGGTCCCGGCTCGGTTCCCCGTTTGGGGGTGCATCCTGACCTAATCTGGACTAAAATGGTGCTGTTTCGGACACCCCCACCCCGCCGCCATGATCCGCATCAGCAAGATGACCGATTACGCGACCGTGATCCTCGCCGCCTTGGCGCGCGAGCCGGCCGGGTCGTTGCTGTCGACGGCCGAGCTCGCCAGCCGCACCCGCATCGCCGCCCCCACGGTCAGCAAGGCCCTCAAGGCCCTGCACCGGGCGGGCCTCGTGCGGTCCACCCGCGGCCTGCGCGGCGGCTACGCCCTCGCCCGGCCGGCGGCAGGCATCTCCGCCGCCGCCATCCTCGACGCGCTCGAGGGTCGGGTGGCCGTCACCGACTGTTCGGCGGGCCGCGGCCACTGCGAGATCGAGACCTCCTGCGGGGTCGGGCGTGCCTGGCAGCGCGTGAACCTCGCGCTGCGGCACTCGCTGCACGGCGTGAGCCTCGCCCAGCTCGCCGGCCTCGATGACGCCGAAGTCCGGCTCGCCCCCCTCGAACTCGAACTGCGGCCCGTGGTCGGCGGACGCGCCGCGGCCGCCCTCACCCGCTGACCGCACCCAGCCCCCGGACACCATGACCGACAACGCACAACTCGACGAACTCGTCGGCCGCGGCTACCAGCACGGCTTCGTCACCGACATCGAGTCCGAGAGCCTCCCTCCCGGCCTCGACGAGGATGTGGTGCGCGCCATCTCGCGCATCAAGGGCGAACCCGCCTTCCTCACCGAGTGGCGGCTGCGCGCCTACCGGCACTGGCTCACCATGCGCGAGCCCGAGTGGGCGCGCGTGCGCGTGCAGCCCATCGACTACCAGGCGATCTCCTACTACTCGGCGCCCAAGAAGAGGACCGACGGACCGAAGAGCCTCGATGAGGTCGACCCGAAGCTGCTCGAGACCTACGAGAAGCTCGGCGTGCCGCTGCACGAGCGCGCGCGGCTCGCGGGCGTCGCGGTCGATGCCGTGTTCGACAGCGTCTCGGTGGCCACCACCTTCAAGGACCGCCTGCACGCCGCGGGCGTGGTGTTCTGCCCGTTCTCGGAGGCCGTGCACTCGCACCCGGAACTCCTCGAGCGCTATCTCGGCTCGGTGGTGCCGCACACCGACAACTTCTACGCCTGCCTGAACTCGGCGGTGTTCTCGGACGGCTCGTTCGTCTACATCCCGAAGGGCGTGCGCTGCCCGATGGAGCTCTCCACCTACTTCCGCATCAACGCCGCCAAGACCGGCCAGTTCGAGCGCACGCTGATCATCGCCGACGAGGGCAGCCACGTGAGCTACCTCGAAGGCTGCACCGCGCCGATGCGCGACGAGAACCAGCTGCACGCGGCGGTGGTCGAGCTCGTCGCCGAGCACGACGCGCAGATCAAGTACTCGACGGTGCAGAACTGGTACCCGGGCGACGAGAACGGCGTCGGCGGCATCTACAACTTCGTCACCAAGCGCGGCGAGTGCCGCGGCCGCAACTCGCGCATCTCCTGGACGCAGGTCGAGACGGGGTCCGCCATCACCTGGAAGTACCCGAGCTGCGTGCTGCGCGGCGAGAACTCGGTCGGCGAGTTCTACTCGGTGGCGCTCGCCAACCACTGCCAGCAGGCCGACACCGGCACCAAGATGATCCACATCGGGCCGAACACCCGCAGCACCATCGTCTCGAAGGGCATCTCCGCGGGCCGCGGCCAGAACACCTACCGCGGGCTCGTCAAGATCCTGCCCTCGGCGCGCGGCGCGCGGAACTTCACGCAGTGCGACTCGCTGCTGATGGGCGACCGCTGCGGCGCGCACACCTTCCCGTATGTGGAGGTGCGCGAGCCGACGGCCACCGTCGAACACGAGGCCTCGACCTCGCGCATCAGCGAGGACCAGCTGTTCTACTGCCTGCAGCGCGGCATCCCGGAAGAGGACGCCGTCAACATGATCGTCAACGGCTTCTGCAAGAGCGTCTTCAAGGAATTGCCCATGGAGTTCGCCGTCGAGGCCCAGAACCTGCTCGCCGTCAGCCTCGAAGGCTCGGTGGGCTGACACCGCATCGGAGAGACCCTGACCATGCTCGAGATCAAGGACCTGCACGCGAGCGTCGGCGGACGCAAGGTGCTCGACGGCATCAACCTGACCGTGCCCGCAGGCGAAGTGCACGCCATCATGGGGCCGAACGGCTCCGGCAAGAGCACGCTCTCGTATGTGCTCGCCGGCCGCCCGGGCTACGAGGTCACGGGCGGCAGCGTGCGCTTCCGCGGCGTCGACCTGCTCGCCCTCGCCCCCGAGGAGCGCGCGCAGGCCGGCGTGTTCCTCGGCTTCCAGTACCCGGTCGAGATCCCGGGCGTGAACAATGTGTACCTGCTCAAGGCCGCGCTCAACGCCGCGCGCAAGCACCGCGGTCTGCCGGAGGTCGATGCCTTCGAGTTCCTGCAGCTGGTGCGGGCCAAGATGAAGCTGATGCAGATGGACGAGGCCTTCCTGTCGCGCGGCGTCAACGAAGGCTTCTCGGGCGGCGAGAAGAAGCGCAACGAGATCCTGCAGATGCTGGTGCTCGAGCCCGCGCTCGCGCTGCTCGACGAGACCGACTCGGGGCTCGACATCGACGCGCTGAAGGTGGTCGCCAACGGCGTCAACACGCTGCGCGCGCCCGACCGCTCGATCGTGCTCGTCACGCACTACCAGCGGCTGCTCGACCATATCCGGCCCGACCGCGTGCATGTGCTGGCGCGCGGACGCATCCTCCGCAGCGGCGGCCCCGAGCTCGCGCTCGAGCTCGAGGCGCGCGGCTACGACTGGCTGCTCGCCGAAGCGGCGGCCTGACCCACGGCCGCTGCAGCTGCGACCCCGCCCATGACCGCCTCACCGACACCCGCGCCGGCCTCCGCCCTGCCCTCGACGCGCGACGAGAACTGGCGCTACGCACCCCTGCGCGGCCTCGAGCGGCTGCAGTGGACGCCGCCCGCCGCGCTCACCGCGGAGGCGGTCGAGGCTGCGCGTGCGCTGCTCGGCGACGCCCCCGCCGCGGGCCTGCGCTGGACCTTCATCGACGGGCACTTCGCCGCGGCGCTCTCGAGCGGCCCCGCTCCCCAGACCAGCACCGGCGCGGCGCCTGATGCCTCGGACAGCGGCGTCGATCTCGCCTTCGCACGGCTCAACCGCCGCCATGCCGCGGCACCGGTGACGCTGCGCATCCCCGCCGACACGACGCTGGACCTCGAGCTCGCCTGCGTGGCCCAGAGCGTCGGCCATCCGGCGTTCGTCATCGAGGTCGGCGCCGGCGCCAAGCTGCGTCTCTTCGAGCGGCACCTCGGCGCGGCGAACGCGCTCGCCAACCTTTGGCTGCAGCTGAGACTCGCTCCCGGCGCGCGCGTCGAGCACTCGCGGCTGTTGCAGCCCGCCTCCGGCGCCCGTCACTTCGAGACGCTGCAACTGCGGCTCGACGCCGGCGCCGCGCTGCATCTCGTGCAGCTGACCACGGGCGGAGCCGCCACGCGCAGCACCGCGCTGGTCGACCTCGCCGGCGCCGACGCCACGCTGCGTTGGCACACGGCGATGCTCGGCAGCGGCCAGCAGGCGCATGACGCCTATGTGCGCGTGACGCACGACGCGCCGGGCGCCCGCACCGAGCAGGCCTACCGCGGCATCGCCGCCGACCGCTCGCGCATCGCCTTCAACGGCCACATGCGCGTGACCTCGCGCGCCCGCGGCGCGAACAGCGACCAGACGCTGCGCAGCCTCCTTGCGGGTCCCGCCGCGGAGGCCAACGCCCGTCCGCAGCTCGAGATCGACACCGACGATGTGCGCGCGAGCCACGGCGCCACCGTCGGCAAGCTCGACGCCGACATGCTGTTCTACCTGCTCTCGCGCGGCATCGCCCCCGACGCCGCCGAGTCGCTGCTCAAGTGGGCGTTCGTGAGCGATGTGCTCGCCAAGCTCCCCGACGCCGCGCTGCGCGCGCGGTTCGAGTCGGCGATCGCGCCCCTCCTGCCCGGCGCCGAAGCGGCGCGGAGCCTCGCATGACCGCGCCCTACGATGTCGCCCGCGTGCGCGCCGAGTTCCCGGTGCTCGCCACCACGGTGCGCGGCAAGCGGCTCGCCTTCCTCGACACCGCGGCCTCGTCGCAGCAGCCGCGCGCGGTCATCGAGGCGGTGGCCGACTACCACCGCACGAGCCACGCCAATGTCCACCGCGGCGTCTACCAGCTGAGCCAGAAGGCGACCGACGCGTTCGAGGGCGCGCGCGAGCGCGTGCGGCGCTTCATCGGCGCGGCGAGCACCCGCGAGGTCATCTTCACCCGCGGCACCACCGAGTCCATCAACCTCGTGGCGCAGTCCTGGGGCCGCAGGCTCGGCCCGGGCGATGAGATCCTCATCACCTGGATGGAGCACCACGCCAACATCGTGCCCTGGCAGATGCTCTGCGAGCGCAGCGGCGCGACGCTCAAGGTCGCCCCCATCGACGCACGCGGCGAGCTCGACCTCGACGCCTTCCGCGCCCTGCTCTCGCCGCGCACCCGGCTCGCCGCCTTCACCCATGTCTCGAACGCGCTCGGCACCGTGCTGCCGGTGCGCGAGATGATCGCCGCCGCGAAGGCGGCGGGCGCGCTGACGCTGATCGACGGCGCACAGGCCGTCGCCCACCAACGCCTCGACCTGCAGGCGCTCGGCTGCGACTTCTACGCCTTCTCCTCGCACAAGCTCTACGGACCGACCGGCATCGGCGTGCTGTACGGGCGCGAGGCCGTGCTGCGCGACATGCCGCCCTGGCAGGGCGGCGGCGACATGATCCTCACCGTGTCGTTCAAGGGCACCACCTACAACGAGCTGCCGTTCCGCTTCGAGGCGGGCACGCCGAACATCTCCGGCGCGGTCGGCCTCGCCGCCGCGCTCGACTGGCTCGACGCGCTCGGCATCGAGCGCGCGCACGCGCACGAGCAGGCGCTGCTGCGGCGCGCCACCGCGGCGCTCGCCGAGGTGCCCGGCCTGCGCATCATCGGCGAGGCCGCGCACAAGGGCGCGGTGATCTCGTTCACGCTCGAGGGCGTGCATCCGCACGACCTCGGCACCATCCTCGACGCCGAAGGCGTGGCGGTGCGCACCGGCCACCACTGCGCGCAGCCGGTGATGGAGTTCTTCGATGTGCCGGCGACCGCGCGGGCCTCCTTCGGCTGCTACAGCGACGACGCGGACATCGCGCAGCTCGTCGCGGCGCTCGGCCACGCGCGCGAGGTGTTCGGCTGATGGACCTCAAGGACCTCTACCGGGATGTCATCCTGGACCACAACAAGCGGCCGCGGAACTTCGGCCGCCTCGACCCCTGCGACTGCGCCGCCGACGGCAACAACCCGCTCTGCGGCGACCGCCTGACCGTGACGCTGCGGCTCGCGGGCGACCGCATCGACGACATCCGCTTCGAGGGCAAGGGCTGCGCGATCTCCACCGCCTCCGCCTCGCTCATGACCGAGGCCGTCAAAGGTCTCGACCGCCCGGCCGTCGAGCGCCTGCACGGCCTCGTGCACCAGACGCTCACCGCGCCCGTCGAGTCGGCGCTGCCCGAGGGGCTCGGCAAGATCGCGGCGCTCACCGGTGTGCGCGAGTTCCCGGCGCGCGTGAAATGCGCGAGCCTCAGCTGGCACACCCTCGCCGCCGCCCTCGCCCAGCACGCCGCCCCCGGCGCCAGCGTCGCCCCCGTCTCCACCGAGTGACCGCCCACCATGCGCAGCCACGAGAACGAAGCCTTCATCCTGAGCCGTGATGTCGCCGCGGTGATGGTGCCCTCCGGGGACGCCATCGAGCTCAAGTCCGGCCTGTCGGGGTTCATCACCCAGGCGCTGGGCGGCAGTTTCACGCTCTACATCGAGGGCAACCTCTACCGCCTCGCCGGCGAGAACGCCGACGCCATCGGCAAGCAGGTCATCAAGCCGCCCGAGCTGCCGCCGGGCGCGGACGACGAAGCGGTCCGCCAGCTCGCCTGGAAGCAGATGCGCAGCTGCTACGACCCCGAGATCCCGATCGACATCGTCGAGCTCGGGCTGGTCTACGAGTGCACGGTGATGCCCGCCGAGAACGGCGACCGCGTCCTCGCGGTCAAGATGACCCTCACCGCGCCCGGCTGCGGCATGGGCGAGGTGCTGGTGCAGGATGTCAAAGAGAAGCTCGAGGTCATCCCGACCGTCACCAAGGCCGATGTCGAACTGGTGTTCGACCCGCCCTGGAACCAGTCGATGATGTCCGAGGCCGCGCGCCTGCAGACCGGGATGATGTGAGGCGATGAGCGGGACCGCGCCGCAGGACTGGGTCGATGTCGGCGAGGCCGCCGCGCTCGCAGCGGGCGGACGGCTCGATGTCGAGGTCGACGGCTGCTTCGTCGCCGTGGTGCAGCTCGATGACGGTCTGCACGCGTTCGAGGACCGCTGTACCCACGACGGCGAGCCGCTCGCCGACGCGGAGATCGAGCCCGATGCCGCCACGCCCTGCGGCGTGGTGGTCTGCCCGCGGCACGGCGCGCGGTTCTGCCTCAGCACCGGCGAGGCGCTGACACCGCCCGCCTACGAACCGATCCGGATCTTCGCCGTGCGGCAGCGCGAGGGTCGCATCGAGGTGGCGCGCCCATGAGCCGGCGGCTGACGCTGCTGCGTCACGGTGAGGCCGCACCGGTCGGCAAGGACGGACCGGGCGGGGATTTCGCGCGCACGCTGACGCGGCGGGGCGAACGCGAGGCCTGGGAGAGCGCGACGCTGATCGCATCTTCGTCGCCCACGCCCGAGCATGTGCTCACGAGCGAGGCGCCGCGCGCGCGGCAGACGGCGGGCATCGCGCTCGATGCGCTGGGTCTCCCCTCGCGGGCGCTGTCGGTCGACCCACGGCTCTACCTCGCCGATGTGCGCACGCTGCTGGATGTCATCGCGACGGTCGACGACGCCTGCACGCACCTGCTCGTGGTCGCCCACAACCCGGGGCTTTCGGAGCTGGTGCATGTGCTGGCGCCCGGCAGCGCCTTCGGTTCGCTCGCCACCGGCGCGTGGTGCACGCTCGAGAGCCCGGCCGGGTCCTGGGCGCTGCTCGAGTCGGACCGCGCCCGTCTCGTGCGTTAGTCGCGCGCGGCCAAGGCCCGCAGCTCGCTCATGCGCGCGCGGCCAGGGCCCGCGGCTCGCTCATGCGCGCGCGGCCAGGGCCCGCGCGACGAACTCCCGCGGCACCGTGGTGCGCGGCACCCGCCCCGGCACCGTCCCCGCGAACCACTCCCGCACATCGCGGTCGAGCGCGACGCCGTGCATGTAGTTGTAGAGCGCGGCGGAGAGCGCCTTGCCGAGCGCGTCGTGGTCGACGCCCGACGGATCCTCGAAACCGATGTCGTTGCGCGCGAAACGCCCCGCCGGCAGCGGCAGCAAGCGCACGCCGTAGGCCTCGGGGTCGCGCCCCACCGGCGAGTGCACGGTGCAGGTGAAGCGGTGGAAGAACCCGGACTGGATGCAGCCCTCCTCGAAGAGCTGCCGCACATACTCCAGCGAGTCGACCGTCTCGGCGACGGTCTGGGTCGGGAAGCCGTACATCAGGTAGGCGTGCACCAGCACACCCGCGTCGCTGAAGGCGCGCGTCACGCGCGCCACCTGCGCGACCGTCACGCCTTTCTTCATGAGCGCGAGCAGCCGGTCGGAGGCGACCTCGAGCCCGCCGGTGACGGCGATGCAACCGCTCTCGGCGAGCAGCGCGCAGAGCGCGGGCGTGAAGGTCTTCTCGAAGCGGATGTTGCCCCACCAGGAGATGTCGACCTTGCGGCGCAAGAGCTCCTGCGCGAGCGCCTTGAGGGCCGCGGGCGGCGCCGCCTCGTCCACGAAGTGGAAGCCGCGCTGACCGGTCTCGGCGACGATGCGCTCGATGCGGTCGACCAGCACGCGCGCGCTCGCGGTCTCGTAGCGCGAGATGTAGTCGAGGCTGACATCGCAGAAGCTGCACTTCTTCCAGTAGCAGCCGTGCGCCACCGTGAGCTTGTTCCAGCGCCCGTCCGACCACAGCCGGTGCATGGGGTTCAGCATGTCGAGCAGCGAGAGGTAATCGCCGAGCGGCAGACCGTCCCAGGTGGGCGTGCCGACCTCGGCGAACGGGATGTCGGGCTCGCCGCAGTCGATCAGCCGCACGCCCGCG
>DAIMYL010000009.1:15046-26083 GCA_036734505.1 Steroidobacteraceae bacterium
ACCAGGCGCTCGCGGGGCCGCTTGCCTTCGAGGTGCTCGAGCAGCGCGAGCAGCGGCCGCTCGCCCGAATCGAGCGTCACGAAGTCGAAGAAGTCGAACACGCGCGGCTCGGCGAGCCCGCGCAGCTCGGTGTTCACATAGCCGCCGCCGAGCACCGTGACGATGCCGGGGCGCAGCGCCTTGGCGGACTGGGCGATGCGGAACGCGCCGTAGACCGCCCCCGGGAACGGCACCGACAGCAGCAGCACATCGGGCTCGTGCTCGGCGCGCGCCGCGGCGGTCGCCCCGTGGAGGATGTCGTCCAACAGGCCGCGCGGCGCCGCGAGCGCCGCGGCCAGCGGATCGAAATCAGGCCGGCTGGCGGCGAGCTTCTCGCCGTAGCGCACGAACTCGAAGCGCGGGTCGACGGCGTCGCGCACCACATCCGCGAGGTCGTTGAGGTAGAGCGTGGCGAGATGCCGCGCGCGGTCATGGGTGCCGAGCGCGCCGAACGCCCAGCCGAGCGGGTCGTCGCCCTGCGGCGCGTAGACCTCGAGCGCCGCGAAACGCGGCCCCTCGGGCAACCAGCGCCGGCCGACGATGCGGTGCGCGAGCGTCGGGTCCCTGCCCTGCAGGAACGCCACCACGGGCCCGACCACGCGCACATGCTGCGGATAGGCCTTGAGGAACGCCCGCACCGACGGCGTGCGCCGCCGCGTCGGCAGCGCCTCGGCCGCCGCGCGGACGCCCTCGAGCCCCTCGGCCGACAGCAGCCGCAGCACGAGGGCGATGGCGAGGTCCGCCTGCGCGGCGTGGAAGCCGCGCTCGCGCAGGAAACCCGTCAGGTAGGCCGTCGAGGGATACGGGGTGTTCAGCTGCGTCATCGGGGCGATGACGCCGAGCACCCGCGGACTTTTACGGCGTCCGGTCAAAACCCGTAGACGAGGTTGAGCGTCGTCAGCGTGTCGGTGGTCTTGAGGCCGCCCGGCGGATCGGAGTTGTAGCGCACGCCGATGCCCGCCGAGAGCGAGAACTTGTCGCTCATCTTGACCTGCAGCGCGAGGTCGTTGGCGACGAAGGTGTTGCTCGAACCGGCCTCGACCACGAACTTGTCGATGATCTTGGTGGTCTCGGTGAGCGCATGCTCGAACTTGAGCTCGCCGGCGACGATGGCCTCGCTCTCGGTGCGGCCGAGCAGCGCGGGCTTCAGCTGCTTGTAGCCGACGCCGATCTGGCCGCTGAACTTGGTGGCGTCGGTGTCGATGAACTTGCGGCCGACACCGGTGGTGAGGCTCGCCTGGTAGTCGAAGCCGCTGAAGCGGTCGTCCTCGTAGCGCAGTCCGCCGAACCAGTAGCTGCGGTCGCTGAACTTGTAGTCGCTCTGCCAGTAGGCGCCGTAGCGCTCGGCGGTCTTGTCGCCGTCGTTGGTGGCGCGCAGCGCGAGGACGCCGAAGTTGTGCTTCCAGCTGTCGAGCTCGCGCGACATGTCGAGCTTGATGTTGACGGTGTCGGCGTCGGAGTTGCCGCGCGCCATCACCGCGCCCACCTCGCCCTTGCCCTTCCATTCGGCGGCGGCTTCGGAGGGCAGCAGGCCGATCGCGAGGGCGACGGCGGCGGAGACGAGGGAGAGGCGTGCGGACGGCATAGGGGGCTCCTGGGTCGGTTCTGGTGAGCGGAGGACGGCGGCGAGGCCTTGAAATCCCGGCCGGGCGCCCCATCCTCCCGAAGCGGGCGCATTGTGCCCGTTTTGCGGGGCCGATTGAACATGTCCAGCGTCATCGCGGTGACCACAGACCGTTTCGCGCAAGAGGTCCTCGAGGCCTCGGCGGAGGTGCCGGTGCTGGTGGATTTTTGGGCGGCGTGGTGCGGGCCCTGCCGCACGCTCGCTCCGGTGCTCGAGAAGCTCGCCGCCGAGACCGGCGCGAAGCTCAAGGTGGTCAAGGTCGACACCGACGCCGAACCCGCGCTCGCCTCGCGCTTCGCGATCCGCAGCATCCCGGCCGTGAAGCTGTTCCGCCACGGCCGCGTCGTCGCCGAGACCACCGGTGCGCAGCCGCTGCAGGCGATGCGCGCGTTCATCGCGCCCCATGTGCCGAAGGAAGGCGCCGACCTGATCGCAGAGGCCCGCGCCCTGCGCCGTCGCGGGCAGCACGCCGCCGCGCTCGCGCTGCTCGCGCCGCTGCGCGCCTCGACCGACACCGAGGCCGCGGCCGAGATCGCCGCCTGTCTCGCGCTCGGCGGCTCGCCCGCCGAGGCCAGCGCGGTGCTCGACGCCCTGCCGCCGGTCGCGCAATCGGAACCGGCGGTGCGCGCCGGGCGCGCGCTGGTGCGCTTCGCGGGCATCGCGACCTCGCCCGACGAGACCGATGCCATCCAGAGCGCGCGCGTCACCGCCGCGCGGGCGGTGCTGCGCGACGACCTGGATGCGGGCCTCGAGGCGCTGCTCGGCGCGGCGCAGCGCAACCGGCGCTACGCGACGGGGGAAGGACGGACGGATGTGGTGGCGGCCTTCGAGCTCTTCCCGCCGGACGACCCGCGGCTGGCGGCGGCGCGGCGCCGGTTCGCGGCGCTGCTGCACTGAGCCCCCGCGGGCCGCAGCGGCGCGGCCGGATCAGCCGGACGAGGCCTCGCTCTCGAGACGCTCGGCCTCGGCCTTGCCGAGGTAGGACTTGATGAGCCGCCGCACGAGGTAGATGAGCGGGATCAGCGCGACCGCCGCGAGCAGCTTGTAGATGTAGTTGATGGTGCCGACGGCGAGGAACTGCGAGATGGGCCACTTCTGCGGCCCGAGCACGAACGCGATGTAGAGCACCACGAAGCTGTCGATGAGCTGCGACACGGCGGTCGAACCGGTGGCGCGCAGCCAGACATGGTTCTCGCCGGTGGCGCGGCGGATGCGGTGGAACACGGCGACATCGATCAGCTGGCCGATCAGGAAGGCGACCACCGAGCCGATGATGATCCACAGCCCCTGACCGAAGATCTGCGCGAAGGCCTGCTGGATGTCCGGCACGCCGAGGCTGCGGTTGGCGTCGACCCAGAACCCCGCCGGGGCGAGCGCGATGGTCGCGTAGGCGGCGACGAAGGCGTAGCAGATGAACGCCACCGCCACCCACGAGATGAGCCGCACGCCGCGCCGGCCGAAGTATTCGTTGATGATGTCGGTCATCACGAACACGAACGGCCACAGCAGCACGCCGGCGGTGAAGCTGAGGTTGCCGGAGACGCCGAGCAGCGACCACTCCACCGGCGCGATGCCGAGGGTGCCCTCGAGCGAGAAGATCTTGGCGCCGACGAAGTTCGCGAGCAGCGCGTTCGTCAGGAAGAACCCCGCAAGGACGATGAACAGCCGGTTGGCCTTGGAATCGGTGGTGCGCATCGCTGCAGGCCGGCCCGCGGCGGTCCGATGGGCGCGGCCGTCAGTACGGCGTGCAGAAGCAGTGCGCGTAGAGCCGGCCGGGGATCGCCCCGGCGCGCATGCGCAACGCTTCGCGCTCGAGCGGCGAGAACTCGCTGCGCACGGCGCGCAGCGCCGCCAGCTTCTCGATGTCCACACCAGAGTCCCCGAGCGACACGCCCTTCAGCAGCGTGCGGGCGGCCCAGACCTGGACCGACGACAGCAGCTGCTGGGCGAAGGTCTTCTCGGGCTCGAGGTAGTCGCGCGACCACTCGCCGTCCTTGAGCTGGGCACGCTTGGCGGCGGCGTTCACCGCATCGTCGAGCGAACCCAGGTTGTCGACCAGGCCGAGGCGCTTGGCGTCGCGGCCGGACCAGACGCGGCCCTGCGCGATGGCGTCCACCTCGTCGCGGGTCTTGTTGCGGCCCTTGGAGACGCGGGAGAGGAAGTCTTCGTAGCCACGCTCGATGGTGGCCTGCAGCAGGGTCGCCGCGGCCGGGCCCACCGGACGGTCGAGGCGCAGCTCGCCGGACAGCGGCGTCGTGCCCACGCCATCGGTGCCGACGCCGAGGTTGTCGAAGGTGCGCGGCGCGGTCGGGAACAGGCCGAAGATGCCGATGGAGCCGGTGATGGTGGCCGGGCTCGCCCAGATCTCGTCGGCCGGCGCCGCGATGTAGTAGCCGCCCGACGCGGCGAGATCGCCCATCGAGACCACGACCGGACGACCGGTGGCCTTGAAGGCCTGCACTTCGCGGTAGATCTGCTCGGAAGCGAGCACGCTGCCGCCCGGGCTGTCGACGCGCAGCACGAGGGCCTTCACATCCTTGTCGAGGCGGGCCTTGCGCACGAGCCCGGACATCTTGTCGCCCGAGATCACGCCGCCCATGCCGCCGCCGTCGACGATCTCGCCGGAGCCGACGAGCACGGCGATGCGCTGGTCCGCGGACTTGCCGAGCCGGTTCTCGGCGCGCGCGACCTTGAGGTATTCGTTGAGCGTGACCCGACGGTAGCTGTCCTCGTCCTCATCCTTGGCGGCGAGCTCCATCACGCGCTGCTCGACCTCGCGCGGCGTCTTGAGGCCGGTGACGAGCTTCGCCTGCAACGCGACCTTGGCGGTGTCGCCCTTGGCGGCCTGCACCGTCGGCGAGAGCGTGGTGACGTACGACGTCACGGCCTCCGGGGTGAGCCCGCGCGCCTTGGCCACGGCCGCGACATAGGTCTCCCACAGCGCGTTGACGAAGACCTGGCTCGCCTCGCGGTCCTCGGGCGACATGTCGGAGCGCAGCCAAGGCTCGACCGCGCTCTTGTAGGTGCCGACGCGGAACACGTTCACATCGACGCCGACCTTGTCGAGCGCTTCCTTGTAGTAGTTGCGGTAGCGCTCGTAGCCCTCGAGGATCAGCAGACCCATCGGGTCGAGGTAGATCTCGTCGGCGTGGGCGGCGACATAGTAGGTGTCGCGGCTGTAGGCGTTGGCCCGGGCGATGACCTTCTTGCCCGACTTGCGGAAGTCGGTGACGGCGCGCGCGAACTCGTCGAGGGTGGGCTGGCCCGCGCCGCCCATGCGGTCGAAGTCGATGACGAGAGCCTTGATGCGCGCGTCGTCCTTGGCCGCGCGGACGGCGTCCGTCAGGTCGCGCAGCAGGGTCTCGTTGCGGCCGAGACCGCGCGCCTCGGCGATGGCGAGCTCGATGGGGTCGCCCGACACCTGCTCGACGATCTCGCCCTCGGGTCGCAGCACGAGCGCCGCATCGGACGGCGCCTTCATGCCCCCGCCCGAGGCGCCCATGGCACCGAAGATGAAGCCGAAGATGACGAGCAGCAGCAGCAGGTGGAGCACCTTGCGCAGCCCATCGAGACCACGGAACAGACCGCCGAAGAACTTTCTCACGAACGCACTCCCGCGGGGATGCCCGCCTGCAGACCTCTTGTCGTCAGACCTTCTCTTCGATGCGCGCAGCCTTGCCCGACAGGTCGCGCAGGTAGTAGAGCTTCGCGCGGCGGACATTGCCGCGGCGCTTCACCGTGACATCGGCGATGGTCGGGCTGTGCGACTGGAAGGTGCGCTCGACGCCCTCGCCGTGCGAGATCTTGCGCACGGTGAACGAGGAGTTGAAGCCGCGGTTGCTGCGCGCGATGACGACGCCTTCGTAGGCCTGCACGCGCTCGCGGTCGCCTTCGACCACCTTCACGTTGACGACCACGGTGTCGCCCGGCTTGAAGTCCGGCAACTGGCGGACGATGCGGCGGGATTCCATCTCAGCGATTACGTTGGCCATTTCCTTCTTCCTCTCGCTCGGCGAGAAATTCCTTCAAAAGTGCGCGCTCCTCTTCGGAGAGCGCCCTGCCCAAACCTGCGCCTTGCGGCGCGTCCTGCAGCAGATCCGGCCGCCGCAACCATGTGCGGCCGACCGCCTGCTTCAGGCGCCAGCGCCGGATGGCGGCGTGGTCGCCGCCCTGCAGCACCTTCGGCACCGCCCGGCCTTCCCAGTCGACCGGCCGCGTGTAGTGCGGCCAATCGAGCCTGCCCGCGGTGTAGGACTCCTGCTCGCTGGAGCGCTCGTCGCCGAGCACGCCGGGCAGCAGCCTCACCACCGCATCGATGACCACCAACGCCGCGAACTCGCCGCCGGAGAGGACATAGTCTCCGATCGACAGTTCGCGATCGATGCGTGCATCGATCACCCGCTGGTCGAGCCCTTCGTAGCGGCTCGCCACCAGCACGAATCCGGGCATGGCCGCGAGCTGCCGCGCCATGCCTTCATCGAACCGCTCGCCCTGCGCGGACAGGTGGATCCGTGGCGCGTCGGGCCCGACCTGCCCGCGCGCGGCGTCGATCGCCTGCGCCCAGGGCGGCGGTGTCCCCACCATGCCCGGACCCCCGCCGTACGGGCGGTCGTCCACCGTCCGGTGCGCGTCCCCGGCGTACTGCCGTGGGTCGACGCAACCGACCGCGGCGAGCCCCCGCGCCTGCGCGCGGCCGAGCACGCCGTGCTCGAGCGCGCCCTGCATCAGGCCGGGGAAGAGCGTGACCACCGCTATCCGCATGGTCGTCCTCCGCGGCGCCGCGCCGGGCGCATCAAAAATCCTCGGGCCAATCGACCACGATGCGGCGTGCCGCCGGGTCGATCTGGCGCAGGTGCTGGGCCGTCACCGGCAGCCAGCGCTCGCGCTCGCCCTTCACGACCATGACGGCGCTCGCCGGCAGGTCCTCGAAGCGCTCGAGCACGCCGAAGTCGGCGCCCTCGAGGTTGCACACCCGGAACCCCAAGAGGTCGTGCCGGTAGTGCTCTCCCGGTGCCGTGGGCGGCAAAGCCTCCCGCGGCACCTCGATGCGGCAGCCGACCCAGAGTTCGGCCTGCTCGCGTGTCTCCACCCCCTCCAGCCGGACGGTCATCCCGCCCGACCCGGTCCGGAAGTCCGCCACCGCCGCCGCTGTGCGCGCCCCCGAGGGGGTCCGCAGCTGCCAGCCGGGGTAGTCGAACAACGCCGCCGGGGGGTCTGTCCAGGACTCGAGGTGCATCCAGCCCTTGAGTCCCTGGGGCCGCCCGAGGCGACCCAACTCGACCCATCCGCCGTCGGTCAGGGTCCCGTCCGTCAGACCGCCGTCCGTCAGGCCGAAGCCTGCGCAGCCTGCTTGCGGTAGTCGCTGACCAGCGACTTCACGCGGTCGGACTGCTGCGCACCCTTGCTCAGCCAGTGCTCGATGCGCGCGAGGTCCAGCTTCAGGCGCGGCTCGCTCTTGCGGGCCACGGGATTGAAAAAGCCCACGTTTTCGAGGCTGAGACCGCCCTGCCGCTTGCGGCTGTCGGTCACCACCACATGATAGAACGGAGAATTCTTGGCGCCGCGGCGCGTCAAACGGATCGTCACCATATGCCCGGTATGTCCTTAGGTCAGGGCCGAAAAAGAGCGCGGAGTCTACAGAAATCAGGGACTTGATGGAAGCGCTTTGAGGCCGCCCGGGGCACGCCCGGGCTGACCCCGACCGACCCCGGCCAAGCGCGGCCAAGCGCCGCTCAGCGCCCCCCGAAGCCCGGCGGCAGCCCGCCGGGGGGCATCCCGCCCGGCGGCAGGCCGCCCTTGAGGGCCCCGAGCATCCGCCGCAGCTTGCCGCCCTTCATGGATTTCATCATGCGCTGCATCTCGGTGAACTGCTTGAGCAGCCGGTTCACATCCTGGACCTGGGTCCCGGACCCCGCGGCGATGCGGCGGCGGCGCGAGCCGTCGATGATCTCCGGTCGACGGCGTTCCCGATGGGTCATGGAGTTGATGATGGCGATCTGGCGGCGCAGCTGCGCATCGCCCTGGTCGGCCGGCATCGCGCCGCGCGCCATCTGCGCGGGCAGCTTGTCCATCAAGGCGCCGAGCCCGCCCATGCCCTGCAGCTGCTGCAGCTGACCGCGCAGGTCGTAGAAATCGAAGCGCTCGCCCGAGACGACTTTCTTCGCGAGGCGCTCGGCCTCGGCCGCATCGACCTTGCCCTGCACCTGCTCGACGAGCGCGACCACATCGCCCATGCCGAGGATGCGGCCGGCCATGCGCTCGGGGTCGAAGGGCTGCAGCGCGTCGGTCTTCTCGCCGACGCCCAGGAAAACGATGGGTTTGCCGGTGACCTGGCGCACGGAAAGCGCCGCACCGCCGCGCGCGTCGCCGTCCGCCTTGGTGAGGATGATGCCGGTGAGATCGAGCGCGGCGCCGAAGGCGCTCGCCGACTTGAGCGCGTCCTGACCGGCCATGGCATCGACCACGAACAGGCGCTCGTGCGCGCCGACGGCGCGGTCGATGGACTTCGCCTCGTCCATCAGGTCGGCATCGATGTGGAGCCGGCCTGCGGTGTCGACGATCAGCACATCGTAAACGCCGCTGCGCGCCGACTCGAGCGCGGCACGCGCGATGGCGACCGGATCATCGCCCGGGTCGGCCGGATGGAAGCCCGCGCCGACCTGCTCGGCGAGGCGCTGCAGCTGGAGGATGGCGGCGGGACGGCGCACATCGGTGCTGACCAGCAGCACCTTCTTGCGGCGGGACTCGATGAGCCAGCGCGCGAGCTTGGCGGCGGTGGTGGTCTTGCCCGCGCCCTGCAGGCCGGCGAGCAGCACCACATAGGGGGGCTGCGCCCGCAGCTCGAAGCCCTCCTGCGGGCCGCCCATGAGCTCCACGAGCTCGCGGTGCAGGATGGAGACGAAGACCTGCCCCGGGGTCAGGCTGGTGGCGACCTCGGCGCCCTGGGCCTTGGCCCGGACCCCGTCGATGAAGGTCTTGATGACCGGCAGGGCCACATCCGCCTCGATGAGCGCCATGCGCACTTCGCGCAGGGTCTCGGCGATGTTGTCCTCGCTGATGCGCCCCTTGCCGCGCAGGTTCTGCACGGTCCGGGCGAGCTTTTGACTCAGGTTTTCGAACACCGCATGATTATACGCGTGAGTGAAGTCCCGTTACCGGTGCTGCTCGGGCTGCTCGGCCTCTGCCTCGCCTGCTCCGCTTTCTTCTCGGGCACCGAAACGGCGCTGATGAGCTTCAACCGCTATCAGCTGCGCACCATGGCCAACGCCGGCCACCGCGGGGCGATCCTCGCCGAGCGGCTGCTCGAGCGCCCCGACCGCCTGATCGGCCTCATCCTGCTCGGCAACAACCTCGCCAACAACTTCGCGGCGATGCTGGTGACGGTGATCGTGCTGCGCCTCTGGGGCGACGAGTGGATCGCGGTCGGCGCGGGCGTGCTCACCCTGCTGATGCTCATCTTCTGCGAGGTCGGCCCCAAGACCTACGGCGCGCTGCACCCGCGCCGGCTCGCCACCACCTCGTCCTACATCTACACGGGCCTGCAGTGGGTCCTGCGGCCGTTCGTCTTCGCCATCAGCTGGGTGACGAACGGCGCGCTGCGGCTGGTCGGTCTCACGGTCGACCGCAGCACCCAGCAGACCACGCTGTCGCGCGAGGAGCTGCGCACGGTGGTCGCGGAGGCCGGCGTGATGATCCCGCGCAGCCACCAGCAGATGCTGCTCGGCATCATCGACCTCGAGCGCATCACGGTGGACGACATCATGATCCCGCGCCAGGACATCGCGGGCATCGACCTCGAGGACGACTGGGAACGCATCCTCGATCAGCTGCGGCAGACGCCGCACACGCGCCTGCCCGTCTACCGCGGCGGCATCGAGGACATGGTCGGCCTGCTGCACATGAAGCGCGTGGCGCAGGAGCTCGCGCGCGGCTCGCTCGACCGCGACCGGCTCGAGGAGGTCGCGCGGCAGCGCGAACCGTACTATGTGCCCGAGAGCACGCCGCTCACGGTGCAGCTCGCGAACTTCCAGCGCGACCGGCGCCGCATGGCCTTCGTGGTCGACGAGTACGGCGATGTGCTCGGCCTCGTCACGCTCGAGGACATCCTCGAGGAGATCGTCGGCGAGTTCACCTCGGACCCCGGCACGATGACGCAGCGCGATGTGCACCGCGAGACCTCGGGCGCGCTGATCGTCAACGCCGGCGCGAGCATCCGCGACCTCAACCGCCGCCTCGGCTGGTCGCTGCCGACCGACGGACCGAAGACCCTCAACGGTCTGCTGCTCGAGCAGCTGGAGAACATCCCCGCGGCGGGCACGGTGCTGCGCATCGACGGGCTGCAGTTCGAGGTGCTGCAGATCGCGGACAACACGGTGCGCACGGTGCGCGTGCGCGGGCCGCAGCACGGGTCCGGATCAACCGAAAGCGTGGTCGACCGCGTCGGCAAGCCTTGAGACGCCGCGCACGGTGAGGCCCTCGATGGGCTTGCGCGGCAGGTTGTCCTCGGCCACCAGCGCCTGCCGGAAGCCCTGCTTCGCGGCCTCGCGCAGCCGCTCCTCGCCGTAGGCCACCGGCCGCACCTCGCCCGTCAGCCCGACCTCGCCGAAGGCGACCAGCGTCGCAGGCAGCGGACGGTCGCGCAGGCTCGAAGCGAGCGCGAGCAGCAGCGGCAGGTCGCTCGCGGTCTCGCGCAGCGCGAGACCGCCCACCACATTGGCGAACACATCATGGTCCTGCAGCGACAGCCCTCCGTGGCGGTGCAGCACCGCGAGCAGCATCGCGAGCCGCGTGGCATCGAGCCCTTGCGCGACGCGCCGCGGGTTGCCGAAGCGCATGGGGTCGACGAGGCCCTGGATCTCGACCAGGAGAGGCCGCCCGCCCTCGCGCGCGACGGTGACGAGGCTGCCGGGCGCGATGGTCGAGGGACGCGCGAGGAAGATCGCCGAGGGGTTCGCGACCTCGCGCAGCCCCGTCTCGAGCATGGCGAAGAACGCGAGCTCGCCGACCGGGCCGAAACGGTTCTTGGTGGCGCGTACGATGCGGTAGCGCGACCCGGCGTCGCTCTCGAAATAGAGCACGGTGTCGACGAGGTGCTCGAGCACCTTCGGTCCGGCGATCGTGCCCTCGCGCGTGACATGGCCGATGATGAACACCGGCGTACCGCTGTCCTTGGCGAAACGGACCAGCGCCGCGGCGCACTCGCGCAGCTGCGCGACACCGCCGGCGCCCGCCTCCAGATCCGGCGAGAACACCGTCTGGATGGAGTCGATGACGAGCAACCCGACGCGCATCTCGCGCGCGGCCGTGAGGATGCGGGGCAATTCGGCTTCCGGTGCGATGTGCAGTCCGCCGGGCGCGAGGCCGAGGCGCGCGGC
>DAIMYL010000009.1:26183-27873 GCA_036734505.1 Steroidobacteraceae bacterium
CCCTGCCAACGGGGCGATTCCGCGCCGCAGGAACGGCAGACGAAAGCGGTCTTGCTGCGGCCCATGACGCGCCGGATGCTAGCACGCACCTATCCGCATCGTGACGCAGTCGGCAATTTCTGTGCAGACACACAGAGTAATGGCTCCCCTGCCGCTGTAGAATATGTCGCATGACGAATTTTTTGACAGCGCCGGGGGTCGAGTACGCGTGGCGCACCGACATCGGCCGCCTGCGCTCCCGCAACGAGGACAGCGTCGCGGTCGATGCCGGGTCAGGCCTGCTGGTGGTCGCGGACGGCATGGGCGGCCACAACGCCGGCGATGTCGCGAGCCGTATGGCCATCGAGGGCGTCATCGGCGCGATGCAGGGCTCGACGGGCGAGGACGACCAGCGGCTGGTCGCAGCGGTCCGACAGGCCAACGACGCCATCTACGCGGCCGCCGGTGAGGACTACGAGCGCTCCGGCATGGGCACCACCGTGGTCGCCGTCTGGCTGCGCCCCACCCGTCTCGTCGTCGCCCATGTCGGCGACTCGCGGCTCTACCGGCTGCGCGACGGCGTCATCGAAGCGCTGACCCGCGACCACAGCCAGGTCCAGGACCTCGTCGACCGCGGCATCCTGACGCCCGCCCAGGCGCGCGCCTCGACGCGGAAGAACTTCCTGTCGCGCGCGCTCGGCACCGACCCCGATGTGGTGATCGACTCGGCCGCGCACACGCCCGCGGCGGGCGATGTCTATCTGCTCTGCTCCGATGGGCTCACCAACATGGTGGAGGACGAGGAGATCGTCGCGATCATCCGCAGCAGCGCCTCGTTGGCTGCGGCGACCGAACTGCTGGTGGCCCAGGCGAACGAATACGGCGGCCGCGACAACATCTCGGTCGCCCTCGCCCGCCTCGGCTGAGCCGACCCTCCCGGTCGTCGGTCGCTCAGCGCTCCACTCGCGGCACGCGCGGCGCGACCCTGCAGAAGAGCTCGTAGGCGATCGTCCCTGCTCGCGCGGCGACCTCATCGACCGGCAGACCCGCTCCCCACAGCACCGCGCGCTCACCCACCGCGACCGACGGCAGGTCCGTCACATCCACGGCGACCATGTCCATGGAGACGCGTCCCGCGAGCGGTGCGCGCCGGCCGCCGATGAGCACCGGCGCACCGGAAGGCAGATGCCGCGGCACGCCGTCGGCGTAACCCGCCGCGAGGATCGCGATGCGCGACGGGCGCGTCGCCCGCCAGGTGGCGCCGTAGCCCACGCCCTCGCCCGGCGGGACATCGCGCACGGCGATCACCGCCGTCTCCAGCGTCATCACGGGTGCGAGGCCGAGCTCCGCTGCGCTGCGGTCCGCGAGCGGCGAAGCGCCGTAGAGCGCGATGCCGGGCCGGATCCAGTCGCCCTGCGTCGCACCCTGCGCCGCGTGGCCGCGCAGCGTGCCGGCGGAGTTGCCGATGCTGGTGACCGGCGGCACGCCCGCCGTCGCGGTCCACTCGGCGACCAGCGTCGCGAAGCGCGCGGCCTGCGCGGCGGTGGGCCCGTCATCGGCTTCGTCGGCGCGCGCGAGATGGGTCATGAGGCGCAGTTCGCGCGGCGCACCGCGCGCTGCCAGCAACCGCGCCCGCGCGGCGAGCGCCTGCTCCGGCCGGAAACCGAGCCGGTTCATGCCGGTGTCGACCTGCAGCCAGACCACGGCGCCG
>DAIMYL010000010.1:0-8753 GCA_036734505.1 Steroidobacteraceae bacterium
ATCTGCGCACACCGCTCACCGGCTACTCGCTGCTCGAGGTCAGCCCCGACCTGCGCGCGCGTCAACAGGCGCTGCTCTCCGATGCCGGCGCGACCGCCGATGGCGGGACGACGGCGGCCGCCGGGCAGGGCATCAGGCCACGCTGGCTGGATGCGTTGCCCGCGCCGTTCCGCGGCGTGGTGTTCGCCAACGAGGTGATCGACGCGCTGCCCTGTGAGCGCTTCGTGATGCGCGGCGGTGCTGCGTGGCGGCTCGGCGTCGGTCGCGCACGCGACGCCGTACGCGATGCGGCGCGCGACATCGCGCGCGCTGCGGATGCCCCCGCCTTCGAGTGGCGCGCCCGTCCCGCCGACGGCGCCTGCGCGGGCGATGCGGCCTTCGCCGCCGCCATGACGCCGCGCCTCGACGAGCTCGCGGCGGCAGGGGTGGCGCTGCCCGAGGGCTGCTGCGGCGAGTTCCATCCGCAGCTCGCGGCCTGGGTCGCCTCGCTCGCCGATGCGCTCGAGGCCGGCCTGCTGCTGTTCGTCGACTACGGCCTGCCGCGCACGCAGCTGCTGCATCCCGACCGCGCGACGGGCAGCCTGCGCTGCCACCACCGCCATCACGCGCACGGCGATCCGTTTCTTTGGCCTGGCTTGCAGGACATCACCGCCTGGGTCGATTTCACCGCGCTCGCCGAGGCCGGCGTGGCGGCGGGGTTGGAGGTGGCGGGCTTCACCACCCAGGCCGGCTTCCTGCTCGGCGGCGGCATCGAGGAGCGGCTCGCGGCGCGGCTCGCGGCGCAGCCGCAGGGCGCGCGCGGCGAGGTCGAGCGCGCGCAGCTCACGCAGGGCGTGCGGCGGCTGCTGCTGCCCGGCGAGATGGGCGAGTCGGTGAAGGTGATGGCGCTCGTCAAAGATTGCGATGCGCTGCCGACGGCCTTCGCGCTGCAGGACCTCAGGCGCGGGCTGTAGCGTCCGAGCCCTGCGGCCGGCATCGCCGCCGCGCGGCGACGGTCACTTCGGGCAGGCGGCCTCGACGGCGGCGAGCCGCTTGCGGCGCAGCCGTTCACCATAGGCAGGTCCCGCGAGTCCCGCGCGTTCCGCCTCGTCGAGCTGCACCGAGGCTGCGGCGGCGAACCCCGCCTCGACGCGGGCGCGCTGCGGATACGGCTCCGCCTCGCGCCCGAGCCGGCCGCGCGCGTCGCACTCGCAGACCTCCAGCAGCTCGGCGAAGCGCGCCGGCCGCCGGAACGCATCGCAGGCCTCGTACATCTCGAGCAGCGTCGCGGGCCGCAGCTCGAGGCCGCGATGCACATGGGTATGGAAGCGGCTCGCGAGCAGCGCGAGGTCGCGGTGCTCCTGCGGCGCGCGCAGCCGCGCGCACGCGGCCTCGATGGGCGCGAGGCCGCGGGTCTCGTGGGCGATGTGGCGCGGCAGCTCCCCGCGCGGCGTCAGCGCCTTCCCGAGGTCGTGCATGAGCACCGCGAAGCGCACCGGACCGCTCGCGCCGCGGGCCGCGGCGGCCTGCAGCGCGAGCAGCACATGCTCGCCGCTGTCGACCTCCGGGTGGTGCTGCGGCGGCTGCGGCACGCCGACCAGCGCATCGAGCTCCGGCAGCAGCACGCGCAGCGCTCCGCAGGCGCGCAGCGCCTCGATGGCGGCGCGCGGCTGCGGTTCGCCGAGCGCGCGCTCGATCTCGCGCCACACGCGCTCGGGCACGAGCGCGTCGACCTCGCCGTCGGCCACCATGCGCCGCATCAGCGCCATGGTCTCCGGCGCGATGGTGAACCCGAGCGGCGCGAAGCGCGCGGCGAAGCGCGCCACGCGCAGGATGCGCACCGGGTCCTCGGTGAACGCCGGTGACACATGGCGCAGCACGCGGCGCTCGAGGTCGGCACGCCCGCCGTAGGGGTCGATGAGCCGGCCGTCGGCGGCGCGCGCCATGGCGTTGACGGTCAGGTCGCGCCGCGCGAGGTCCTGCTCCAGCGTGACGGTCGGCGCGAAGTCGGTGGTGAAGCCGCGGTAACCGGGCGCGACCTTGCGTTCGAGCCGCGCCAGCGCGTACTCCTCGTCGGTCTCGGGGTGCAGGAACACCGGAAAATCGCGGCCCACGGCGCGGAAGCCCTGCGCCTCGAGATCGGCGGGCGTCGCGCCCACGACCACCCAGTCCCGCTCGCCCACCGGGCGACCGAGCAGTCCGTCGCGCACCGCGCCGCCGACCAGATAGGTCTCCATGCGCCGCATGGTAACCGAGGCGGCATCCAGGTCAGCGGCCCTCGCGGACCGCGGGGGGTCAGCGCCGCAGGTAGGTGGGGCCGATGGCGCGCAGCGAGGCCGGCGTGATGCCGAGTCGGGCGCAGCCGTCGTCGTCGCTGATGTTGTCGACGGTCAGAGACCGGTAGTTGTCGGTGGAGAAGGGCTTGCCCGGGACGAAGTCCATGACCCGCGCCTGCAGCCGCGCCGCCCAGTCGGGCAGCGGCAGCACATGGGCGCGCGTGCCGGAGAACTCCCCCGCGAGCCGCACCAGCGCACCGAGCGTGAACACCTCGGGCCCGCAGAGATCGTAGGACTTGCCGACGGTGCCGCGGTCGGCGAGGGCACGCGCGAAGGCCTCGGCGACATCGCCCACCCACACCGGCGCGAAGCGCGCCTCGGCGCGCGCCAACGGGATGACGCCTCGGGACAAACGCAGCAGGCCCGCGAAGCGGTTCATGAAGGAGTCGCCGGCGCCGAAGATCACCGATGGACGCAGGATGGTCCAGCCGAGCGTGGGCGCTGCGGCGCGCACATGGCGCTCGGCGACGCCCTTCGACCGGAGATAGAAGCTGGGCCCGTCCTCGGCAGCGCCCAGGGCGCTCATGTGCAGCAGCCGCGTCGCGCCCGCCGCCACCGCCGCGGCGACGGTCTTGCGCGCGAGCTCGGCGTGGGCCTCGGCGAAGCCGCGGCCCGAGAAGCCCTTTTCATTGAGTATGCCGACCAGGTTGACGACGGTGTCGCAGCCCTCGAGCGCTCTGCGCAGCGCGGCCTCGTCGTGCACATCGGCGCGCAGCACGCGCGCACCGGGCAGCACGCGCAGGTGGTCGGCGCGGCGCGGGTCGCGGGTGAGCAGCCGCAGTTCGTGGCCGTCGGTGGCGAGCCGCGCGGCGAGCGCGGTGCCGACGAAGCCCGTACCGCCGAGCAGGGCGATGCGGCGCGGCGCGGGCGTGGCGTCGAGGCCCGTCATCCCGGCGGCGCTCATCGCAGCAGCACGATGGTGGTCTCGCCGTTGCGGCGCACCTGCAGCACCAAGGTGCCGCCGCGCGAGGCCGCGGCCGCCGAGGCCGTGACGAGGTCGGCGCGCCGCGCGATGCGTGCGCCGTTGGCGGCGATGATGACATCGCCCGCGCGCAGTCCGGCGCCCGCGGCCGGCGTGCCGGCCGTGATGCCGCGCACGGCGACGCCGCCCTCAGGCTGGTCTTCGAGCTGTGCGCCCTCGAGACCGCGGTGCAGCGCGCCCGCGGGCGCAGCGCCCGCGCCCGGCGCGGGCTGGGCGACGGCGCCGTTCGTCGCCGGGTCGGTGACCACGGCCGAGACCTTGACCGGCTTGCCCTCGCGCAGCAGCGCGATCTCGGCGCGGTCGCCCACGCGCATCAGGCCGATGGCGTTGCGGAACTCCGCGACCGACCTCACCGCCTTGCCGTTGACGCCGGTGACGACATCGCCGGCGCGCAGACCGGCGCGCGCGGCGGCGGACTCGCGCGCGACCTGCGTCACCAACGCGCCGTTCGGCGCGGCGAGGCCGAGCGCCTGCGCGATGTCGGCGGTGACCGGTGCCAGCGTCACGCCGATCTGGCCGCGCTTCACCGAGCCGAAGCGGATCAGCTGGTCCATCACCGACTGCGCCATGTTCACCGGGATCGCGAAGCCGATGCCGATGTTGCCGCCGCTGCCGGAGAGGATCATGTTGTTGATGCCGACGAGCTCGCCGCGCAGGTTCACGAGGGCGCCGCCCGAGTTGCCGGGGTTGATGGAGGCGTCGGTCTGGATGAGGCTCTCGAAGCCGTCGGGGTTCATGCCCGAGCGGCCGAGCGCGCTCACGATGCCGTACGACACCGAGTGCTGCAGGCCGAAGGGGTTGCCGATGGCGGCGACATAGTCGCCGGGCTCGAGCCGGTCGGAATCGCCGAGCGAGATCTGCGTGAGACCCGGCGCCTCGATCTGCACCACCGCGATGTCGGTGCGCGGGTCGCTGCCGACCAGCTTCGCCGGGAACTCGCGTTCATCGAACAGCGTGACGGTGATCTCGCGCGCGTTCTCGACCACATGCGCGTTGGTGATGATGTAGCCGCGGCGCGCGTCGACGATCACGCCCGACCCGGCCGACTGGAACGGCCGCTCGCGCGTGCCCGAGTCGGGCGGGACATTGAAGAAGCGGCGGAAGAACGGGTCGTCGAGCAGCGGGTTGCGCTGCTGTTCGCGCACCGCGCCGCGGATGCCGATGCTGACCACGGCGGGCGAGACCCGCTTGATCATCGGCGCGAGCGAGGGCATGGGCGCGACCTCACGGTCGGCCGTTCGCTCGGCGGGCCGGGTCTGGGCTACGGCGCCCGGCGCTAGGCCGAGCAGACCGGCGAAGGAGGTCAGCAACAGGGCGAGGAACGCGGACGGTGGCGGCATGCGGCGGTCACCAGAGGGAGAAGGGCCCCCAGGGGCGGGAGCCACCTGGGGGATTGTAGGCGGGGGTCGTACGGGTCGTCAGGTCGTCGTCGGTCAGGCAGCCTCGACCGTGATGCGACGCGGCTGGACCTTGGTGAGCTTCGCGATCGCGACCTCGAGCACGCCGTGGGACGAGCGGGCCGAGATCTGCTCGGCATCCGCGTCCTCGGGCAGGGCGAAGCGGCGCTGGAAGCGGGTCACCGTGCCCTGGGGGTGGCTGGCCGGGCGCTGTGCCTCGAGGGTCAGCACGCCCTGCTCGACGGTGATCTGGGTGTCCTGCGGGGCGACCCCGGGCAGGTCGGCGCGCAACACATAGCGATCGGCTTCTTCCTGCGCCTCGACCCGCGGCAGCAGGGCGAGCGGACGGGCGTCGGCCGGGTTGAGCAGGCTCCATTCATAACGCATCAGGCTCATGGTCGTCTCCTTGCCCCTTGGGGCGGATCTGTGACGGGCATCGGCCCGGTTGATTCGGGATATGCGGATGTCGGATCAGCTTTCAAGGGGATAACTTGTGGACGAAGTGTGGAGTACTCCTGACACAACATGTTGCGGCGAGGGTACAACCGAGCCCGATGGCCGGAGAGAGAGGCTTGACGAATCGTTTATCGGCCCGTGTTTCTGTAACATGTTGATCTGATTAAATTTTCGCTTCCGTAGACTTAATCATTGCAAAACCTTGACGCTGTTCCGAGCCATGCTTAACCTTCCCCCCGTCGACACAACATCTTGTGTGTCCGGGCCTCGTGCACCGGGCTCCGCGGGGTGAGGGGTGGGGACAGGGGAGAGCGGCCTTTGGACGATGGCCGATCGGATCTCGGGCAAAAAAACTCGGCGCCTTCGGCAGCCGGAAGATCCCGGGTCCGCCACCCTTTTTTGAGTCCAAGGCTTTTTCAGGGGTTTTCCCGGGTTTTCCGGGGGTTTTTTTCGCCGGCCTGACCGCCGGCTTCAAGCATTCCGACGGGAGTTCCGCCGCGCATGAACAGTGTCGTCAAGTTCGTCGAACACGACCTCGATGCAATCCCTTTCCAGGAGGCATCGCTCGACATCTGGGACAAGAAATACCGCCTGGTGTCCAAGTCCGGCGAGCCCATCGATCTCGCCATGGACGACACCTACAAGCGTGTCGCACGCGCGCTCGCCGATGTCGAGGCGCCCGCCGAGCGCGAGCACTGGTACGAGCGTTTTCTTTGGGCGTTGCGCCGCGGCGCGATCCCCGCGGGCCGCATCACCTCGAACGCCGGTGCGCTCGAGCACAAGCCGGCCACCTCGACCATCAACTGCACGGTGTCGGGCACCATCCAGGACTCGATGGACGACATCCTCGACAAGGTGCATGAGGCCGGCCTCACGCTGAAGGCGGGTTGCGGCATCGGCTACGAGTTCTCGACGCTGCGTCCGCGCGGCGCGTATGTCTCGGGCGCCGGCGCCTACACCTCGGGCCCGCTGTCCTTCATGGACATCTACGACAAGATGTGTTTCACGGTGTCGTCGGCCGGCGGCCGTCGCGGCGCGCAGATGGGCACCTTCGATGTCGGCCACCCGGACGCCATGGAGTTCATCCGCGCCAAGCGCGAGAACGGCCGGCTGCGCCAGTTCAACCTGTCGCTGCTCATCACCGACGAGTTCATGCAGGCCGTGCGCGAGGACCGCGAGTGGAAGCTCGCCTTCCCGATCTCGCGCAAGGAGTACGAGGCCGACAAGCCCGACCTCGCCGATGAGACGAAGTTCGTGTGGCGCGAGTGGCCCTACGACGGCCGCTTCGTCGTCAACGAGACCGGCCTCGTCGCCTGCAAGGTCTACAAGACCATGCCGGCGCGCCGCATGTGGGACAGCATCATGTCCTCCACCTACGACTTCGCGGAGCCGGGCTTCATCCTCATCGACCGCGTCAACGAGATGAACAACAACTGGTGGTGCGAGAACATCCGCGCCACCAACCCCTGCGGCGAGCAGCCGCTGCCGCCGTACGGCTCCTGCCTGCTCGGCTCGGTCAACCTGACGCGCTTCGTGCGCCACCCGTTCACCGACCGTGCCGAGTTCGACTGGGCCGAGTACCGCGAAGTCGTCAAGATATTCACCCGCATGCTCGACAACGTGGTCGAGGTCAACGGCCTGCCGCTCGAGGGCCAGCGCAACGAGATCCTGCGCAAGCGCCGCCACGGCATGGGCTTCCTCGGCCTCGGCAGCACCATGACGCTGCTGCGCATGAAGTACGGCTCGCCCGAGTCCGTGCAGTTCACCGAGGATGTCTCGCGCGAGATGGCGCTCGCCGGCTGGGAGGCCGGGCTCGACCTCGCCCGTGAGAAAGGTCCCGCTCCCATCATGAACGAGGAGTTCACCGTCACCGCCGAGATGCTGCGCAAGCGTCCCGAGATGGCGCGCGACGGCTGGAAGGTGGGCAGCAAGATCCCGGGCCGCGTGCTGCACGCGCGCTACAGCCGCTACATGCAGCGGGTGGCGAGCGTCGCCCCGAACCTCGTCGAGCAGCTCGCGCTGGTCGGCGCGCGCTTCACGCACCACACCTCCATCGCGCCCACCGGCACCATCAGCCTCTCGCTCGCCAACAACGCGAGCAACGGCATCGAGCCCTCGTTCGCGCACCACTATTTCCGCAATGTGATCCGCGAGGGCAAGAAGTCGAAGGAGAAGGTCGATGTCTTCTCCTACGAGCTGCTCGCCTACCGCGAGCTCATCAACCGCCAGGCGATGCCGAACGGCACCAGCGCGGCCGAGAAGCTGCCGGACTACTTCACGACGGCGGACGACATCACGCCGACCGAGCATGTCGACATCCAGGCCGCCTCGCAGAAGTGGATCGACTCCTCGATCTCCAAGACCGCGAACGTGCCGACCGACTTCAAGTACGAGTCCTTCAAGGACATCTACCTCTACGCGCACGAGAAGGGGCTGAAGGGCTGCACCACCTTCCGCTTCAACCCCGAGGCCTTCCAGGGCGTGCTCGTCAAGGAAGAGGACCTCAAGAACACCACCTATGTGTTCACGCTCGAGGACGGCACCGAGGTGTCGCTCAAGGGCGATGAAGAGATCGAGTACGACGGCGAGAAGCACACCGCCGCCAACCTTTTCGATGCCCTCAAGGAAGGGTATTACGGCAAGTTCTGAGGAACGCTCCCGATGGCAGCCATCAAGATCGACAAGAAGATCGCCAAGTACCGCGTGCAGAAGCCGGGCGCCGAGCCCGCGCCCGCCGCGACCGCCACCAACGTCGCCGAGCTGCCCACCAGCCACGGCGGCAAGGTCGTGCGCCTGACGGAGGAGGTCCAGCGCCCCGAGGTGCTGATCGGTTCCACATACAAGATCAAGACGCCGGTCTCCGACCACGCGATGTACGTCACGATCAACGACATCATCCTCAACGAGGGCACCGAGCACGAGCAGCGCCGCCCGTTCGAGGTCTTCATCAACAGCAAGAACCTCGACCACTACCAGTGGATCGTGGCGCTGACGCGCATCATCTCCGCCGTGTTCCGCAAGGGCGGCGACGTCGCCTTCCTCGTCGAGGAGCTGAAGGCCGTGTTCGACCCGCGCGGCGGCTACTGGCAGCCGGGCGGCAAGTTCATGCCCTCGATCATCGCCGAGCTCGGCCATGTCATCGAGAAGCACCTGCAGACCATCGGCCTGATGGGGCGCACCGAGCTCGACGAGCACCAGAAGAAGCTCATCGACGAGAAGCGCGCCGAGTTCGAGGCCCGCGGCAAGCAGACCGACGCCTTCTCCAAGTCGCACTTCCCCGAGGGCGCGCAGCTCTGCAGCAAGTGCAGCACCGCCGCCGTGGTGATGATGGACGGCTGCATGACCTGCCTGAACTGCGGCGACTCGAAGTGCGGCTGAGGCCGCTGGCCTCGACCCTCCGTCCCCTGTTCCTCGTGCTCGCGTTCCTGCTCGCAGGCGCGGGGTTGTCCGGCGTCGCGTCCGCACAGTCCGCTATGCCGCGCTACGCCGAGCTGCAGCGCGATGTCGACTTCTGGGTCCGCGTCTACACCGAGATCAGCACGCGGCAGGGCTTCGTGCACGACGCACGCAACCTCGGTGTGGTGTACGGCGTCGCGGCGCTGC
>DAIMYL010000010.1:8853-13072 GCA_036734505.1 Steroidobacteraceae bacterium
GGCTTCGTGCACGACGCACGCAACCTCGGTGTGGTGTACGGCGTCGCGGCGCTGCCCGATGCGCCGCCGGGGTCCGACCCGCGCCGGGAGGCCATCACCGCCGCGCGCGACCGCTGGTCCGCGGCGCTGCGCGCCGCCGCCGACGCGCTCACCGCCGGGCAGCCGCTGCAGGGCGATGCCGCGTGGGTCCACAAGGTCTGGCGCGACGCGCTCGGCCGGGATCCCGACGCCGGTACCCTCACGGCGGCGCTCGCCGATGTCCGCTTCCAGCTCGGGCAGGCCGACCGCTTCCGCGCCGGGCTCGAGCGATCGGGTGCCTGGCGCGAACACATCGCGGCCGTGCTCGCCGCGGCGCAGCTGCCGCCGGAGCTCATCGCGCTGCCGCATGTCGAGTCCTCCTTCGATCCGACCGCGTACTCCAAGGTCGGCGCCGCGGGGATGTGGCAGTTCATGCCGGGCACGGCGCGGCTCTACATGCGCGTCGACGGCGCGGTCGACGAGCGCATGGACCCGTTCCGCGCCACCGAGGCCGCGGCGCAGCTGCTCGCCAACAATTTCCGGCTGCTCGGCTCCTGGCCGCTGGCGCTCACCGCCTACAACCACGGCGCCGCCGGCATGCGCCGCGCGCGCGATGCGATGGGCACCGACGATTTCGCGGTGATCGCGCGCCGCTACCGCGGTCCGGCCTTCGGCTTCGCCTCGCGCAACTTCTATCCCTCCTTCCTCGCCGCGCTCACCATCGACCAGGATCCGCAGCGCTTCTTCCCCGGTGTGCAGCGCGCGGCGCCGTTGCGCCCCGTCGAGATCGCGATGCCGACGGCGGTGGCCGCGGCGGAGCTCGGCCGTGTGCTCGACCTGCCGCCGTCCGTGCTGCGTGAGCTCAACCCCGCGCTGCGTCCTGCGGTGTGGAGCGGCGAGCGGTCGGTGCCGGCGGGCTATCGGCTGCGGCTGCCGACCGGCAGTCCCTGGACGCCCGAGCGGCTCGCGGCCGTGCTGCGCGTCACACCTCCGGCGCCCGGCGCTGCAGGAGCCACCGCGACCGACACCGCCGCGCCCTGAGCCGCGCCTATAATCGCGCCATGGTCCTGTCATCCCGTCTGTGGAGCGCGATGCTGTGGGTGGCCCTCGTGGCCGCCGCGCCCGTGGCGACCCTCGCGACCGCCGCCAGCGCCTCGACGACGCCCAACTTCGACTCGCGCACCGCGCGGCTGCGCGACTCCGACCTGCCCATCGCGACCCATGTCGTGGTGCACAAGGCCGAGCGTCGCCTCGAGATCTTCCAGGGCGAGGAGCAGCTGCGCGAGTTCCGCATCGCGCTCGGCGGCGATCCCACGGGCCACAAGCAGTTCGAGGGCGACTCGCGCACGCCGGAGGGGCGCTACATGCTCGGCGCCCGCAACCCGCGCAGCGAGTTCTTCCTCTCCATGCATGTCTCCTACCCGAACGCCGCCGACACCGCGCGCGCGCGCCGCATGGGCCGCAGTCCCGGGGGCCTGATCATGGTCCACGGCCAGCCGAACGAGCCGAAGCGCTCCGCGCGCTACTACGAGAGCGAGGACTGGACCGACGGCTGCATCGCGCTCAGCAACGCCGACATGATGGAGTTCTGGCTGCTGGTGCCCTCGAACACCCCGATCGACATCCGGCCCTGAGGCCGTCCCCACCCGAGCCCCAGTCGCCGTCCGCGAGGCCCCCATGGAGACCAGCATCGTCATCCCCGAGTCCGTCGACGCGCGCGTCGCGCCGCGCGGCGCGCTCGAGACGCTGTCGCAGGAGGAGATGGAGCAGCTGCTGTCGAGCGGGCAGGGCGGCCTGTATCCGCTCTTCCGGCGCTGCGCGCTCGCCGTGCTCAACGCTGGCAGCGACACCGACGATGCGCGCGCCATCTTCGAGCGCTACCGCGACTTCGACATCAAGCTCGTGCGCCACTCCTTCGGCGTCAAGCTCGAGATCAAGAACGCACCCGCGATGGCCTTCGTCGACGGGCAGATGATCCGCGGCACCAAGGAGCTGCTGTTCGCGGTGCTGCGTGATGTCGTCTACACCGCCAACGAGATCGTCGACAGCGGCCGCTTCGACCTCAGCAAGCCGCAGTCCATCACCAACGCCGTGTTCCACATCCTGCGCAACGCGCGGTTGATGGGCCACAAGCTGCGGCCGAACCTCGTCGTGTGCTGGGGCGGCCACTCCATCAACCGCACCGAGTACGAGTACACCAAGAAGGTCGGCTACCAGCTCGGCCTGCGCGGCCTCGATGTCTGCACCGGCTGCGGCCCGGGCGCCATGAAGGGCCCGATGAAGGGCGCGACCATCGGCCACGCCAAGCAGCGCATCGTCGGCGGCCGCTACATCGGCCTCACCGAGCCCGGCATCATCGCCGCCGAGCCGCCGAACCCCATCGTCAACAACCTCGTGATCCTCCCGGACATCGAGAAGCGCCTCGAGGCCTTCGTGCGCGTGGCGCACGGGCTCGTGGTGTTCCCGGGCGGCGTAGGTACCGCCGAGGAGATCTTCTACCTGCTCGGCATCCTGCTCGACCCGGCGAACGCCGCGCAGCCGTTCCCGCTGGTGCTCACCGGCCCGCGCGCGAGCGCGGAGTACTTCGAGCGCATCCGCGAGTTCCTCGCCGGCACGCTGGGCCCGACCGCGCTCGAGCGCATCCGCATCGTCATCGACGACCCCGCGGAGGTCGCGCGCATCATGGACCGCGGCGTCGAGACCGTGCGCGAGTTCCGCCGCCGCGAGTCCGACTCCTACAACTACAACTGGCTGCTGCGCGTCGATCCCGAGTTCCAGCGGCCCTTCGAGGTGACCCACGCCTCGATGCGCACCCTGCGCCTGCACCGCGACCAGCCCGTGCACCAGCTCGCCGCCGACCTGCGCCGCGCCTTCTCCGGCATCGTCACCGGCAACGTGAAGGAGCACGGCATCCGCGCCATCGAGCGCCACGGCCCCTTCGAGATCGTCGGCGACCCCGCCATCACCCACATGCTCGACGAGCTCCTCGCCTCGTTCGTCGCCCAGCAGCGCATGAAGCTGCCCGGCTCGGCCTATGTGCCCTGCTATCGGGTGGTGAAGGGCTGACGTCCGCCGCCGGCCGGGCCCGGACCCGCCAAACCGTGAAGTCGGTCCGATACCGATGGCACGGAAGGTGCATTATGTCCAAGCATGTCCAAAGGCTGACGCCGACCCGGGGGTCGGTGTCGCCGTAGCCATCGCACGGGTGTCGGGGAGATATGTTCCAGGGTGACCGGACCTGCCGGAGTTGCGGCACCGCCGATGAGGTGGCGGGGGTGGAGTGTCCTGCCTGTGGCCCCTCCGTCGGGCGCCACTCGGGCTCCGACGAGTCCTGCGCGCTGGTCTGCGGGCGGTGCCGTCAGGAGTTGTCGGCCTCGCCCGGTGCGTCACCGTCTCCGACCTGCACGGCCTGCGGCGCACAAGGGTTCGGTTGGCGCGATGTCCGCGGCGTCTGGTCGACCACCGCCCTCGAGGAGCTCCCCGGACAGACCGGCCGTTGGGTGCGCGTCGAATTCGACGGCGTGTATTCGGGGACCGACCGCGAGGCGACGGGCGCCGTGCATCTGTCCGGACGCAGCTTCGCCGTCACGCTGCTCGAGGGCGTCTTCTCCAAGGCCACCTACGTGGACGCCCCGCCGGCGGTCACGGCGTCGGGGGACGCTCCGCCCATCCGCGAGCCCTCGGTCTCGGGCGTCCTCGTCTTCGACGCGCCGCCGTCGGACATGTCGACCGCCGCCGAGCATCCGGGCGGTCCGTTCCAGGTGGTGCTCAAAGATTTTCGTCTGCACGACTGGCGCCATGTCAGCGAGGAGACGCCGATCGGGCGCTCGGCGGGGACGCATGGCCGTCTGAAAGGCATCGGCTACGGCCGGCTCGACCTCGAACTCGAGCCGCCGAAGCCGCGCAAGCGGCCGCGGGCCGCGGGCACGACGACCGCGACGGCACAGCGGTTGCGGCGACGCGTGGGCGAGGCGGCGGAGCGCGCCGCGTCGCGCGCGAGGTCGGCGTTGCCGCCTGCGCTGCGCCCCGACCCGGTCGCGGCATACGACTGCCCCGTCTGCAGCCGTGCATGGTTCCTGGTGATCGCGCTGCTGTTCTGGCTGATGTGCTCGTGGCGCGCCGCGCTGGTCGCCGGTCTCACGCTCTGGCTCGCCTGCGCGGTCCACGAGTGGCTGTGCCGGCGGGGCATCGGGTTCCACGG
>DAIMYL010000010.1:13172-26438 GCA_036734505.1 Steroidobacteraceae bacterium
CTGCCGCAGCAGCTCGCGGAGTCGCTGTCGTCGATCGTGGGCGGTCTGACGAGCGGGGTGACCGCCTTGGCGAGACCTGACGCGACCGCGGAGATGTTGCAGGGCCTGCCGGTCGGCGCCGGCGGCGGTCTCACGCTCGCATCGGTCTCGCAGGCGAGACAGGATCCCGACCGCTATCTGCAGTGCTTCCCGGCGTCCTCGGGCCGCTCGGGCCCGATGCACAGCATCTACCTCGGCTACGACGCGTTCTTCGACCTCGACAGCGACCGCATCAAGCCGGCCGCCGCGGAGGCGAGCCTGCGTGAGCTGCTGGAGGTCTTCAACGCACGACCCGGTTCGCGCTTCGTGGTGACCGGCCATGCGGATGCGACGGGGACCGATGCCCACAACCTCGCGCTGAGCCGACGGCGTGCCCAAGCGGTCGCCGACTGGTTGGCGCAGCGGGGCGTCGCGCCGGCGCGCATCGAGGTGGTGGGCGCAGGATCCTCCGTGCCCCTCATCCGTCCGGATGCGGCGCTCGAGGAAGGCGGCTACCTGTCGACCGCGATCCAGGCGGCCCTGCCGCAGCAGTTCATCAACCGCATCAACCGGCGTGTCGAGGTCGCGGTGGACTGTCCGCCGCCCGGGAGGGGCGCATGAGCCTGTTCGGACCGCCGGTGCTGCAGCAGGTATCGAAGGCGAGCCCGGTGCTCGAGGGCGGCCGCACGCGGTTGCGGGTCGCGATCTCCGGTTGGGGGCGGCTCACGCTCACCCGCATCTCGCCGGGCGGCGAGGTCGTGCGGCGCACGCTGCGGTTCTTCGGCGGCGAGCGCGAACTGACGGTGGACGTGATGCCGCCCTGCGAGCTCGGCCTCGAGGTCCGCAACCCGTTCGGCGGCGACGCGACGACGCTGACGGTGCGGGCCGATGTGCCGGGCGTCGTCGACCTGCCGACGCCGCAGGTGCGGCCCCTGCCCGAGGCGCCGGCCTCGTCCGCGCGCGCGCCGCTGCGGATCCCGCTCGAGGTGCGTCTGCCCGACGCGCCGCGTTCCATCACGCCCCGGCTACGGCTCGGGGCGATCTCGATCAAGGCTATCCAGGAAAAAGGTTCAGTGGAGGGTGAGACATGAACGACGCGATGACCAACGACGAAGGGCGCGAGCGCTTCGGTGCGATCACAAGGTTCCTGATCTTCTGCGCCGGCGCCGACAGGCGTCTGCTCGCGGGATGCCCGAACTCGGATCTCGTGAAGATCCAGGGCATCGGCGGCGTGGTCGCGGCGACCGGGCTGCTCGCGTTCCTCTCGGGAGGCTACGCGTTCTACACGGTGTTCAGCCCGAAGGAGTCCCTGATCGGCGGGGCGCAGATGGTGAGCAGCGCGGGCAGCGGCTTCGCCGCGGTGGGCGCGATCGTCTTCGGCCTGATCTGGGCGCTGGTCATCTTCAACCTCGACCGCTTCATCGTGGCGGCGAGCGGACCGGGCGACGGCAAGGACACCATCTCGCGCAGCGAGTTCAGGACCGCGTTGCCGCGCATCGTCATGGCGGTGCTCATCGGTCTCGTGCTCGCGGCCCCGCTCGAGGTCCGCATCATGAAGACCGAGATCGAGGCGGCGCTGTCGATCGAGCAGTCGAAGACCCAGAAGCAGCTCAACGACATGACGGACGCCAAGCTCAAGGACGACCGTCAGCGCCTCGACGGCGAACTCGCGCGGGTGCGGGCCGCCATCGCCGACCGCGAGAAGAAGGTCACCGAGCTGCAGCAGCAGCTGGGCAAGTTCACCGAGGACCTGAACCGGGAGCTGCAGGACGGCGGTGCCGGTCGCGGCAAGGGCGACGGTCCGGTCGCCGCTGCGCTGCGCACCAACATGCGCGACGTGGAGACCCGGCTCGCGCAGGAGCGCGCCGCCGTGCTGCCGCAGATCGAGGGCTTGCAGCGCGAAGCGGCGGACGTCCAGCGCCGCATCGACGACCTGCAGCGCAAGCGCGACGAGGAGTACGCCATCAACACCAAGAACGCCCAGCGCGACGACGGCCTGATGCGCCGCATCGGGCTCGCGCACGAGGTGTCGCCGATGGCGTCCTATCTGCTCAAGTTCCTGCTGATCATCATCGAGGTGGCCCCCATCATCTTCAAGCTGATGCTGATCGCCGGGCCGTACGAGTACTTCACGGAGAACGAGAAGCGCCTCGCCATCGCGCGCCGCGCGATCGACGTCGCCGGCGCCGTCAAGCCCGGCGCCGCAGGCAAGCAGGGCGACCTGCTGGAGGTGAAGGCGGCCCGGTACGCCGAGGCGGAAGCGATCACGGCGCGGGAGGTGGGCAAATGGCGTGTCGAGGCGCACCTCACGGACGCGGCGCTCGCGGCGCACCAGCGACGGCTGGAGGCCGACATCGGGGCGCATCCCGAGCGCTACGTCGACCAGCCGCCCCCGTCCGCCCAGGCCTGACGACGCGTGGTGAAGATCCCGGGAACGCTCGTGGCCGCGGGCTTCGACGCCGCGGTGCTCGAGGAGCTGCCGCAGGGATCGCGTGCCCGCCTGGCGCGGGTCGCGATGCTGCGGCGGCTCGCGTTCCTGACGATCGCGCTGGCCACCGGCTTCGCCGCGTACACCTCCATGCACGGCGGCGCGGCCGGCTGGGCCGTCGGTACGCTGTTCGCGCTCGGCGCGTGGCTGCTGTTCTCAGGCATGGGCCGGCTGCGCGTCAGCGCCGGCGGACCGGGCGTGGCGCGCGGTGCGGAGGCGTTCAAGGATTGGCGGCCGGGCGTCGTCTGGCCCGCCTTCCTGCTGGCCTCGGCCCTGCTCGCCGCCCAGCCCCTGCTCCTCGGTCTGGGGTGGGGCGCCACCGGGCAGCGGCTCGAGACCTACATCGGCAACCGCGTCGCGCTCAACCTGTCACGGCAGCGCGAGGTCATGCTCGCGGGCGACAACGGTCTGCAGCTCGAGCGCGCTCAGCTCGTGGAACGGCTCGCCACCGGTGGCGCGCCACCGCCGGCCGGGACCCGGCGCCGCAAGGCACTGGTCATCGGCGCGCAGGAGTACACGCGCGCCGGTGCGCTCAACAACCCGGCGAAGGACGCCCGCGAGCTCGCGGCGAAGCTGGCATCCATGGGCTTCGAGGTGTCGGTCTCGGTGGACGAGCGCAGCGATGCGCTGCAGCTGCGCATCGACCGGCACATCCAATCCTTGAGGCCGGGCGACATCAGCGTGCTCGCGTACTCGGGTCACGGCTACCAGCGCGACGGGCACAACTACATCGTGCCGGTGGACTTCGACGGCGCGCGGGTCGGCGGCATCCGTGTCACCCGCATCCTCGAGGCCATCGACCGTCGGTCGCCGCAGCTGCAGGTCATCCTGCTCGACGCCTGCCGAAGCTTCGAGAGCGAGGGGTTCCGCGCCTCGACGGGCGGCCTCGCCGAGCTGCAGGGCGGCACCAACAGCTTCATCGCGATGGCGGCGCAACCCGGCAAGGAAGCGCTCGACGGGCCCAAGGGGTCGAACGGGCTGTTCACCGCCGCGATCCTCCGGCACATCGACCGCCCCGAGGACATCAACGTCCTGTTCCGCCGCATCAGCGCCGACGTGGCCGCGGCGGCGCGCGGGAAACAGTTCAAGCAGGAGCCCGTCGTGACCTCGACGCTGCAGGCCGAGTACGTGCAGCTCGTCGATCCGGCGATCGTCACGCCGCAGACCCTGCTCGCCGGCGGACCCGCGGAGTCCGCGGCCGCAACGGCGACCGCGGCCCCGGCGGCGCCCGAGGTCTGCCCGCCCACGCCCGGCCTCGCGCCCGAACAGCAACAGCAGCTGATGCGCAGCTGCCTGCGGGGGCGCATCGAGGCCATCGACCGGATGATCGCGGATTGGCGTGCGGTCGGCCCGGCGCGCCTGCAGCAGAACGCCGATGCCTATCGCAGGTCGCTGCGCGGCTCCGGTCTGTTGAGCGAGCGCCTGGCCGACATGTGGTCGGTCGCGCCCGTCGCGCTGGCCTTGATGACGCTGCTCATCGCGGCGGCGCTGATGTCGGGCGAGGTGCTCGAACGCCTCTACCGGCATGACGTCGCCGCATACTTCGAGCGCCGCAACGACCGCGCCCGTCAGATGCTCGAGCACAGCCACGCGCGGTCGGAGGAGACGGCCGCACGGCATCTCGCGGCGGTCCGCCATCCCTCGTACCGCGAGCTCGACCGCTTCCGCACGACCTTCGACTGGAAGGGCCCGGTGGCGCCGCCGCCGCTCTGGACCGGAGATGCCCCGGCACCGACGCGGCCGCAGCGCGCAGCGATCGACGCATGGATCAAGGCGATGACATCCGGTGCAGGAGCGGTCCGATGAGCGCGGACGGATACACGGCCGGCATGCGCGCCTGCTGGTGGGCCTGCGGTGTCGACGAGTCCCTCATCCGGGATGCGGACTGCCCGACCTCCGAGCAGGTGCGGTTCGCGGCGTTGGGGTCCTTCATCCTGCTCGCGGCCGCCGGGGCTTTGGTGGCCGGCCACATGGTCGCCGGTCAGGTGCTGCTGCCCGGCGGCGACGGGCTGCGCGCGGTGCTGCATCAGGTGCTGTCGCTGCCGTTCGCGGCGTTCTTCGCGCTGTTCGTCCTCAACCTCCTGCGGCTCTCGGTGGGCCTCGCCGGCCGGCGTTCGGACCGCATCGATCCGCTGTCGCTCGATGCGCTGCGCGCGGCGGTCATCCTGCTCATCACGGGCGCGTTGGCGGTCGCCGTCGCCGCGCCCCTGCAGGTCGCCGTGGTCGAACGCGACGTGCAGGCCGAGATGCTGGCGATCGAGCAGGTCGACGTCCTCGAGCGCGCGCGGCGCACCGACGCCGAGCAGCTCGACAGCGATGCGCCGCTGGCCGCCGCCGAGCGCCTCCGGCGCGGCACCGCAGCGCGCTCCGCGAGCGGCTTCTTCGAGAAGGTGGGCGTCGCGTATTCGACCAACGGTCTCTTCTGCTGGTCGATCCTCGCGGCCGTCTGGTTGCTGTTCGCGTCGCCGCCGGTGATCCGCCTGTTCGCCGACCGCGGCGCCTACGATTTCCTCGTCATGCACCGCAACCGTGCGCTGCTCGCCGCCGCAGGCATCGAACCCGAAGCCTTCACGCTGCATGCGCCCGACGGTACGCCGCGGCATGTCGACGCGTTCCATGCGGCCCGGACCATGCATGGCACGCGGCTCGCCGCGGTCCTCGCCGATCGGCAGCGCGATTCGGCCGCGCTCGCCGAGCGGCTGCGCAGCGCGCGGAGCGCAGGGGACGGTGCATGAGCCAGGGTTTCTTCGGCAGATCGGGCGAGATCGAGGCGCTGCGGACGACCTTCCGCGAGGCGGGCGCGCGCCGCGCCGACGGCGGCTTCGACGGTCCGCGCATGACCTTCGTGCTGGCGGAGAGCGGCGTCGGCAAGAGCCGGTTGGTGCAGGAGCTCTACATCCGGCTCACCGAGGATCCCGCCTGGGATCCGCCCGAGGTCGATTATTGGCCGCCGGCCTTCGGCGACGGCGGGGTCAACCTCGCGGTCATCCCGTCGATGAAGGGCCATGTGCCCAAGGGTCCGCCGCGCTTCGCGTGGCTCGGGGCCCGCTGGCAGTCGCCGGTCGAGCGGAACGCGCTGGAGCGGCGGTCCGTGCTGCCCGACCTGCGCTCCTCCGTGACGGTGCACGCCGAGGTGCTGCGCTCGCACGGCAGCGCGTGGTCCGACGCCGTCGCACGCGCGGTGGCGACCGCGCGGCAGGAGGCGACCGGCGTCGTCATCGACGTCGTCGGCATCCCGTTCTTCGGGCTGCTGTCGACGGTGGCGACCAACGTCAAGGATTTCGCCGCCGAGCGCATGGCGGGGCCGAAGCGCTTCGAGGACCTCGAAGCCGAGGACATCCAGGGCGAGGTCGACGAGGTGCTCGGATGCATGCGTGCGCTGATGGACGGCAAGGGCGCCGTGCCGACGGTGCTCTGGCTCGACGACGCGCAGTGGATCGATCCCGAGAGCCTGGAGTTCGTCCGGCGGCTGTGGGCGGAGGCCGAGCGGCGGCGTTGGCCTCTCTTCGTCATCGTCACCCATTGGGAGCGCGAATGGCGCGAGCTCAAGCTGGCGGCGCGCGACCGGCTGGTCGCCGGCGACCTCACCGACTTCGAGGGGCGGCCCGGGGTGGCCGTGCTCACGCTGTCGAACGCCGATGCGGGCCCGCTCGACGCCTACCTCGGCTCGCGTCTGCCCGGCCTCACCGGTCCGCAGCGCGCCATGCTGGTCGACAAGGCCGGCGGCAACTTCCTGACGATGGTCGAGAACGTGGGCGAGCTGCTGCGCCATCCGGCGAACTTCGTCGACCGCGACCCTGCGGCGGCGCTGTCGCGGGCCGGTGAGGTGAAGGTGGCCAAGTGGGAATCGATCCGCGAGAAGCGCGTCGAGCAGCGTTTCGGGGAGCTCGAGCCCGAGGTGCAGGACCTGCTCGGTTGGAGCAGCCAGCTCGGCTTGCGGTTCCTGCGCGAGGTCGTCGAGGAGTTCGCGCAGCGTTCGGCGACGCTGCGCGAGCCGGGTACGCTCATCGACCGCTGCGTCGACCCGTACGTGATCCTCGGCAGGACCGGGGAGCATACGCGCGAGTTCCGCGACAAGGCGTTCCACGCCGTCGCGTCACGCTACTTCGCGGACTACGGCGCGGAGCATCGGGAGGCGCTGTCCGCCGTCCTGCGCCACCACCTCGTCGAGTGGGTGAACAACAGCTTCGACGGGGAGGGCAGCGAGATCTGGCCGGACCGGGACGAGGGGATCGAGCCGCCCGAGCGCAGCGCGACCGCCCTCGAGCCGGACGAGCGCCGCGACCTGCTCGGGATGGCGATGCGTGAACTGCCGCTGCGGGAGGCGCCGGACTGGAGCGAGCCGGAGCACGTCGCCGCGTTCCGCGCGGTCTATCTCGCCGTGATCACCGAATACCGGGAGCGGCTGTGGGCCAAGGTCCGCACCCTCTGCCGCATGCTCGAGCCGATCGATTTCGAGGCCATGCCGCCCGTCGTCCTGTCGGCGCGGGACCGGTCGTGGCTCTGCGACACCGCGTTCGACGCCGGGGCGCGTGCCACGGCGGAGCGGATCGCGCAGGCGCAGTTGACGGCGCGCCGTCGTGCCTCGTCCGGGAGCGCCGACCCAGACCTCCTGCGGGAACTGAGCGTCAGCCTCAACAGGGCGGGCAACATCCTCGCGAAGCGCGGCGAGTCGCTCCATGCGCTCGCGCTGTTCGAGGAGGACCTGGCGATCGCGCGTCGTCTGGTGCAGCAGGACGAGACGACCGAGCATCAGCGCGACCTCAACGTGAGCCTCAACAAGGTCGCGGACATGCTCGCGCAGCGCGGCGAACCGCTCCGCGCCCTGCAGCTCTACGAGGAGGGCCTCGCGATCTCGCGGGACCTGCTGCGGCAGGACGAGACGTCCGAGCATCTGCGGGATGTGAGCGTCTCCCTCCACAAGCTGAGCGATGTCCTCGCGCAGCGCGGCGAGCTGCTCCGCGCCTTGGAGCTCTGCGAGGAGGGTCTGGCGATCGCGCGGCGTCTGGTCCGTGAAGAGGAGACGCCCGGGACGCTGCGCGACCTCAGCGTGAGCCTGTGCGGCGTCGCCAATCTCCTCGCGCAGCGCGGCGAGTCGTTGCGGGCGCTGGAGCTGTGCGAGGAGGATCTCGCGATCGCACGGCGCCTGGTCCAGCAGGACGAGACGCCCGAGCATCTGCGCGACCTCGGCGTCAGCCTGAACCGGGTCGGCAACATCCTCGCGAAGCGCGGCGAGCCGTTGCGTGCCCTCGGCTCGTACGAGGAGAGCCTCTCGATCTCGCGACGTCTGGTGCAGGAGGACGAGACGCCGGCGAGCCTGCGCGACCTGACGGTGAGCCTGGTCAACGTCGGCGACATCCTGGCGCGCCGCGGCGAGCCGTTGCGGGCCCTGGAGCTGTACGAGGAGGACCTCGGGATCACGCGGCGCCTCGTGCAGCGCGACGAGATACCGGAGCATCTGCGCGACCTGAGCGTGAGCCTGAACAAGGTCGGCAACATCTTCATGCAGCGCGGCGAGCCGCTGCGGGCGCTGCCGCTGTTCGAGGAGAGCCTGTCGATCGCCCGGCGGTTGGTGCAGGACGACGAGACCCCGGAGCATCTGCGCCACCTGAGCGTCAGCCTGAGCAAGCTGGGCGACGCCTTCGCCCGGCGCGACGAGCCGTTGCGCGCCCTGGAGCTGTACGAGGAGGACCTCGCGATCGCGCGACGGCTGATGCAGGACGACGACATCCCCGTGCATCTGCGCGAACTGAGCGTGAGCCTGAACAAGGTCGGCGGGATCCTCGCGCAGATCGGGCAGCAGGACCGGGCGCTGGAGCTCTACGAGGACGGTCTGGCGGTCGCTCGGCGTCTGGTGCAGCAGGACGAGACGCCCGAACATCTGCGCGACCTGAGCATCAGTCTCAGCCGGGTGGGCGGCATCTTCGCGCAGCGCGAGGAGATCCCGCGTGCGCTGGAGCTCTTCGAGGAGGACCTTGCGATCGCCCGTCGGTTGGTGCAGGACGATCCGACCCCCCGGCATCTGACCGACCTCGCCTTCAGCCTGAGCAAGGTCGGGGACATCCTCGCGCAGCGGGACGAGCTGCACCGCGCCTCATCGCTGCAGGAGGAATGCTTGTCGATCGCGCGCCTGTTGCGCGAGGACGACGACACCCCGCAGGCGCGCGGGCGTCTGCATTCGGTCCTGTTCCGGCTCGGCGAGATCGAGCGGTCGCTGGGCCGGCATGAGTCCGCCTTCGAGCGCCATCGGGAGAACCTGGAACTCCACCGTGCTGCGATGGCTTCGGGGGACGAGGCGGATGACGATCCGCGTGTGGTGAACCAGGTGGTCTGGTGCCTGCACCTCGCGGCCGAGAGCCTGCTGGAGATGCATCGGCCCGCGGAGGCGGCCGAGTGGCTGGCTGATGGTCTTGCCGACGCCGAGCGGCTCGCGGAGATATGCGGTGACGACGAGAGCGCCATCGACACCTGCGCGGCCTATTGGGAATCGACGGCGAAGGCGGCCGAGGCGCTGGGGGATGCCACGCGGGCTTCAGAGGCCGCCGCCCGCGGCGCGGAGTTCCGGCGGAGGATCGCCCCCGCCTCTTGAAACCCCCTCCGCCGCCCCCATCTCCGGCGGGTCCGTCCGTTGGAGACCCGCCATGACCGATACCACCCCCGAAAAGCACGGCTTCCAGGCCGAGGTGCGTGAGCTGCTGAAGCTCATGATCCACTCGCTCTACAGCCACCGCGAGATCTTCCTGCGCGAGCTCATCTCGAACGCCTCGGACGCCAACGACAAGCTGCGCTTCCTGGCGCTCGCGCAGCCCGACCTGATGGCGGGCGAGCCCGAGCTCAAGGTCTGGGTGGACCACGACGCGGCCAAGGGCACGCTCTCGATCCGCGACAACGGCATCGGCATGACGCGCGAGGAGGCGATCGCCCACCTCGGCACCATCGCCAAGTCCGGCACCGGCGAGTTCTTCAAGCGACTCACGGGCGATCAGCAGAAGGACTCGCAGCTCATCGGCCAGTTCGGCGTCGGCTTCTACTCGGCGTTCATCGTCGCCGACGAGGTCGAGGTCTTCACGCGCAAGGCGGGCGAGCCGGCGGAGGCGGGCGTGCGCTGGGCCTCCAAGGCCGATGGCGAGTTCACCATCGAGGCCACGCCGCGCGCGGAGCGCGGCACCACGGTGGTGCTGCACCTCAAGGACGACGCCAAGGACTTCGCCGATGGCTGGCGGCTGCGCTCGCTGGTGCGCCGCTATTCCGACCACATCGCCTTCCCGGTGCTGATGCGCAAGGAAGGCGAGGCCAGCCTCGACTGGGAGCCCGCCAACCAGGCGCAGGCGCTCTGGACGCGGCCGCGCAGCGAGGTCACGGACGAGGAATACAAGGAGTTCTACCGCCATGTGGCGCACGACTTCGCCGACCCGCTCGCCTGGAGCCACAACAAGGTCGAGGGCAAGCGCGAGTACACCTCGCTGCTCTACATCCCCGGCCGCGCGCCGTTCGATCTCTACCAGCGCGACGCCTCGCGGGGCCTGAAGCTCTATGTGCGCCGCGTGTTCATCATGGACGACGCCGAGCAGTTCCTGCCGCTCTATCTGCGGTTCATGCGCGGCGTGCTCGACTCCAACGACCTGCCGCTCAACGTCTCACGCGAATTGCTGCAGAAGGACGCCGAGGTCGAGGCGATGCGTGCCGCGCTCACGAAGCGCGCGCTGGATCTGCTCGCGCGGCTCGCCAAGGACGAGCCCGAGAAGTACGCCGCGTTCTGGAAGGAGTTCGGTCCGGTGCTGAAGGAAGGCACGGGCGAGGACCCCTCCAACCGCGACAAGATCCTGCCGCTGCTGCGCTTCGCGAGCACGCACGAGGCGTCGGACGAGCCGAAGACCACGCTCGCCGACTATGTCGCGCGCATGAAGACGGGGCAGGAGCGCATCTACTTCCTCATCGCCGACACGGTGGCCGCGGCCCGCGGCAGCCCCTACCTGGAGCAGCTGCGCGCCAAGGGCATCGAGGTCCTGCTGCTCGCCGACCGCGTCGACGAGTGGATGATGGGGCACCTGCGCGAGTTCGAGGGCAAGCGCTTCAAGGATGCGGCGCGGGGTGATCTGGAGTTGGGCGGTCTCGAGGGCGAGGCCGAGAAGGCCGCGGCCGAGGCGGCGCTCAAGGACAGCGAGCCGTTGCTCAAGCGCCTCAAGGACGCGCTCGGCGAGCGCGTGAGCGAGGTCAAGGTCAGCACCCGGCTTGCGGATTCGCCGGCCTGCCTCGTGCTCGACGAGGGGGATGTCGGCGCGCAGATGCGCCGCATCCTGGCTGCCGCGGGCCAGCCCGTACCCGAGGCCCAGCCCGCGCTCGAGATCAACGCCGGCCATCCGCTGCTGCGGCGTCTCGAGGCGACGCCCGAGGGCGAGGGGTTCACGGACCTCGCGCTCCTCGTGTTCGACCAGGCGAAGCTCGCCGAGTCCGGCTCGGTCGCCAACCCCGGCGAGTTCGTGCGGCGGCTCAACCGCCTGCTCGGCCAGTTGATGACCCCGGGCGGCTGACCCCACCGTGACGGGGCGGCCGCCGCGCGGCCGCGCCCGTCCGGCATGCCATAATCGTCGCATGTCGACCGGCACCCCGACGACCCCGCCCGCGACCTGCGGTGCGACCGACGACCTGCGCGAGCGGCTCTCGCCGCTCGCCTTCGAGGTCACCCAAAAGAAAGGCACCGAGCGTGCCTTCACCGGCGCGTTCACCTACCACAAGGAACGCGGCACCTACGGTTGCGTGTGCTGCGGCGCAGCCCTCTTCGCGTCCGACACCAAGTACGACTCGGGTTCCGGCTGGCCGAGCTTCTGGACGCCGCTCGCGGGCGACCGCGTGCGCGAGATCCGCGATCTGAGCCACGGCATGGTCCGCACCGAGGTGGTCTGTGCGGCCTGCGGTGCGCACCTCGGCCATGTGTTCGACGACGGGCCGCGCCCCACCGGGCTGCGCTATTGCATCAACTCGGTGTCGCTCTCGTTCGAGCCCGCGTCCGGCGGCGCATCAGGGGACGCGCCATGACGCTGCGCGCGATCGCGACCATCCTGCTCGCCGTCATCGCGCTCACGCTGCTCGCGCGGGGCTTCCTGCCCGAGCTCTTCTGGAAGCCGCCTGCAGCGCGCGCGGCACCTGCGGCGCAGGTCGTCCCGACCGCCCAGGCCGCGACCGCGGCGGCGGGCGCTGCACCGACGACCACCGCCGACGGCACACCCCTCTTCTTCCCCGAGGGCGATCCGCCGCCCGCGGATGCCAAAGATCCCCCCTCCGCCGACGCTCAAGGAGTCTCCATGCCCCCCGAAACATTGCAGTCCCAGGACCTCGTGCTCGGCGCGGGCGATGCGGTCACCGCGGGCCAGACGGCCGTCGTGCACTACACCGGTTGGTTGTGGGACGCCGCGGCGCCCGACAACAAGGGCCGCAAGTTCGACAGCTCCCGCGACCACGGCGACACCTTCGCGTTCCGCGTCGGTGGCGGCGAGGTGATCCGCGGCTGGGACCAGGGGGTCGCCGGGATGCGCACCGGCGGCAAGCGGCGGCTCGTCATCCCGCCCGATCTCGGTTACGGCGCGCGCGGCGCGGGCGGCGTGATCCCGGGCGGCGCCACGCTGGTGTTCGATGTCGAGCTGATGGGGATCCGCTGATGGCCGCGCGACGCATCGCCGCGGCGACGGCCCTCTGCATCGTGGCCGCGGCCTCCGCAAGCCCGCCCGTCGCGGCCGCGACGCTCATCCACGCCGGTCGCGTCGTCGACGGCGTCACCGACAAGGTGCAGCGCGAGCGCACGGTCGTGGTCGACGGCGGCCGGATCGTCGCCATCGAAGCGGGCTACCGAGCGCCGGGTGCCGGCGATACGGTCGTCGACCTGCGCGGCTCGACGCTGATGCCGGGTCTCATGGACATGCATGTCCATCTCACCAGCGAGTACAGCCGCAGCAGCGCGGGAGACTCGTTCCGCAAGAACGGCACGGACGTCGCGCTCGACGGCGCGATGTACGCCGAGCGCACGCTGCAGGCGGGTTTCACCACGGTGCGCGACCTCGGCGACTCCTTCCTCGCCTCGATCGCGCTGCGCAACGCCATCAACGCCGGCAAGGTGCCGGGGCCGCGCGTCTTCGCGGCCGGCAAGTCGATCGCCACCACTGGCGGCCACGCCGACCCGACCAACGGCTGGGCCCAGCATCTGGGCGGCCGCGATGTCGGTCCGCTCGACGGCGTGGTCAACGGCCCGGAGCAGGCGGCGCAGGCCGTACGGCAGCGCTACAAGGACGGCTCCGACGTCATCAAGATCACCGCCACCGGTGGCGTGCTCTCGATCGCCAAGAACGGGCTCAACCCCCAGTTCACGGAGGACGAGATCCGCGCGGTCGTCGCCACGGCACGCGACTACGGCTTCACGGTGGCCGCGCATGCGCACGGCGCCGAGGGCCTCAAGCGCGCGGTGCGCGCCGGCGTCGATACCATCGAGCACGGCACGTTCATGGACGAGGAGGGCATGAAGCTCATGAAGGAGCGCGGCACCTGGTATGTCCCGACGATCACCGCCGGGCGCTGGGTGTTCGACCGGTCGCAGGAGCCGGGCTTCTTCCCGGAGATCGTGCGACCGAAAGCCGCCACCATCGGGCCGCTGATCCAATCGACCTTCGGCAAGGCCTACAAGGCGGGCGTGAAGATCCTGTTCGGCACCGACACCGGCGTCTCGGCCCACGGCGACAACGCGCGCGAGTTCGTGCTGATGGTCGAGGCGG
>DAIMYL010000011.1:0-25890 GCA_036734505.1 Steroidobacteraceae bacterium
CACGGCACACTCGGCGCTCCAGTCCCGGGGGTTCATGATGCAGGCTTGGATACTCGACGCCGTGCGCACGCCGCGCGGCAAGGCGCGTCCCGACGGCGGGCTCGCGGCGCTGAAGCCGCAGGAACTCGTCGGTACGCTGGTCGAGGCGCTCGCGGCGCGCGGCCACGCGCCGCGGCAGGCAAGCTCTCTGACGCTCGGCTGCGTGGGCCAGATCGGCGACCAGGGCGGCCACATCGCGCTCGTCTCCAAGCTGCATGCCGGTCTGGACGAAGGGGCGCCGGCGCTGTCGATCAACAACTACTGCGTCTCCGGACTGACCGCGACCGGGCTCGCCGCGCTGCAGGTCGCGGGGCGCGCCGCGACCGCGCTCGCCGGCGGCGTCGAGATGATGTCGCGTGTGCCGTTCATGGCCGACAAGGCCGCGTACTACGCCGACGCCTCCTTCCCGAAGCGCGCGCGCTATGTGCCGGTGGTGCTCGCCGCCGACCGGCTCGCCGAGGCGCAGGGCATCGCCCGGACGGAGCTGGACCGGCTCGCGCTGATCTCGCAGCAGCGCGCCGCCGCCGCCGAGTCGCAGCCCGCGTTCGCCGCCTCGCGCGTGCCGACCGGCGGTCTTGCCGTCGATGAATGCATCCGGCCGCAGACCACGGCCGAGTCGCTGGCGGCGATGCAGCCTGGCTTCGCGGCGCTGGCTGCGCAGTATGCGGACGCGCTCGAGGGGCCCATCGACCATCGCCACACGATCGCCCACGCGCCGCCGGTCTGCGACGGGGCCGGCCTCGTGCTGGTGTCGGGCACACCGGATGCGGTGTCGGGTCGCAGGCCGCGCGCGCGGATCCTCGGCTACGCGGACGCCGGCGGCGATCCCCATGCCTCGCTGCTCGCCGGCATCACCGCGATGCACGCTGCGCTCCGCGCCGCGGGGCTCACGCTCGCCGACATGGACCGCATCGAGTTCATGGAGTCCTTCGCGGTCACGCTCGCCATCTTCCTGCGCGATCATGCGGTCGACCTCGACAAGGTCAACGTCGCCGGTGGCCACATGGCCAAAGGCCATCCGATGGGCGCCTCCGGCGCGATCCTGCTCTCGAGCCTGCTCGATGCGCTGGACGGGTGCGGGGGGCGCTACGGACTCGTCGCCTGCACCGGCGCGGGCGGCGTCGGCTCGGCGATGGTCGTCGAGCGTCTCGCACCGTGAGCGCGTCGCCACCGGCCGCTGCGCCGAGCGCCGCCGAGGCGCCGTGGCCGAGCCCGCTGCGCGCATGGATCGTGGTCGGCCTGCTGATGGTGGCCTACACGAGCTCCTTCATCGACCGGCAGATCATGAGCCTGCTGGTCGAACCGATCCGCGCCGACCTCGGCATCACCGACACGCAGTTCAGCCTGCTCGCGGGCCTCGCGTTCTCGATCTTCTACAGCGTGATGGGGCTGCCGCTCGGCTGGGTCGCCGACCGCATGAGCCGCCGCATGCTGATCATCGTCGGCATGATCGCCTGGAGCCTGATGACCGCGCTCTGCGGTCTCGCGACGAGCTTCCTCGCGCTGTTCATCGCCCGCATGGGCGTGGGCATCGGCGAGGCGGCGCTGTCGCCGGCCGCATATTCTTTGATCTCGGACCACTTCCCGCCCGAGCGCAGGGCGCGCGCCATCAGCGCCTACGCGATGGGGCCTTACCTCGGGGCAGGGCTCGCGTTGATCATCGGCGGCCAGGTGATCGAGGCGGCCTCCGGTTTCGGTGCGGTGACGCTGCCGCTGGTGGGTGAGCTCGAGCCGTGGCAGCTCGTGTTCCTCGCGGTCGGTCTGCCCGGCATCCCCATCGCGCTGCTGTTCCTGCTGGTGCGCGAACCCGTCCGGCGCGGCCTCGCGCCGCAAGGGTCGGACACCGTGCTGCTGCCCTTCATCAAGGCGCGCCGCACGCTGTTCCTGCTGCTGTTCCTCGGCTTTTCGGTGTTCGGCATCGCCGGCATCTCCTATCTGGTGTGGATCCCGGCCGTGTTCATCCGCGTGCACGGCTGGACCGCCGGCGACATCGGCGTCGCCTACGGTCTGATCCTGCTCTGCACCTCCGTTCCCGGCGTCTACATCGGCGGCTGGATCTCGGACCGGCTGCTGGCGCGCGGTCATGTCGATGCGCCGGTGCGGGTCGCGGTCTGGGTGATGCTCGCGCTCGTACCGCTGGTCTTCATCACGCCGCTGCTGCCCGATGCTCGCTGGGTGATCGCTTCGCTCGCCGTCGTCAGCCTGCTGTTCGGCATGCTGAACGGTCTGCCGGGGACCTCGCTGCAATCTGTCGTGCCGAACCAGCTGCGCGGTCAGATCGTCGCCGCCTATTTCCTGATCGGCACCATGATGTCGCTCGGCATCGGGCCGACCATCGTCGCCTTCGTCAGCGACACCGTGCTCGGCGGTCCCGCCAAGATCGGCGTCGCGCTCGCTGTGGTGGGCGCCATCGCCACGCTCGCTTCGGCGCTGATGCTGCAGGTGAGCCGCGCCGGCTACCGCGACGCGGTGGCGGTGGCCCGCGCCTGGCGTTGAGGCACGGTCTCCGGGTCAGGTCTCGGCGAGCCTGGTGAGTTCGCCGCGCAGCACCTTGCCGACGGAGTTGCGCGGCAGCTGGGCGACGACGCGCAGCCTTTCCGGGGTCTTGAACAGCGCCAGGCCCGCCGCCTGGAAGTGCGAAGCGATCGACTCCAGCGTGACCTCGGCGCCCGGCCGCGGCACGACCACGGCGCAGATGCGCTCGCCCATCACAGGGTCGGCGTAGCCGCAGGCCGCGCCGTCCAGCACCGTCGGCATCTGCGCGAGCACGTTGTCGAGCTCCTCCGGCGCGATCTTCACGCCGCCGCGGATGATGATCTGCTTGAGCCGGCCGACGAAGCGGTAGAAGCGCGGCGGCCCGCCGTCCTCGGCGCCGCAGATCTCGAACAGGTCGCCGGTGCGGAACCAGCCGTCGGCGGTGAACGCGGCGGCGTTGATCTGCGGGGCGGCGAAGTAGCCGTCGAACACGGTCGGCCCGGTGATCTGCAGCTCGCCCGGTTTGCCCGGAGAGAGGATCTCCAGGCCGCTGTCCGGATCGACCACGCGGGTGCGGATGGCGACCGGCGGCGGCGGATCCCAGACCAGTTCGTCGCGCCCGTAGCGCGGGAACCAGCGCGCGCGGTGCAGAGGATCGCGGGCGTTCTCCGCGTTGCTGATCAACGAGACGCCCTCGTTGGAGCCGAAGTTGTTGCAGATCTCGATGCCGAAGCGGTCGTGGTAGCCCTGGATCATCTCCGGATCGAGCGGCGCCGACCCGGAGCCGATGCAGCGCAGCGACGAGAGGTCCACGCTCGCGAGCATCGCCTCGTTCTTGAGCAGCATGTTGAGCACCGCCGGCGGTGCGATCGCGTAGGCCGGGCGCTCCACGGCGATCTGCTTGAAGTAGGTGGGCAGGTCGAGCGGGTGGTGCAGGATCAGCGTGCCGGCGTTGTGCATCCAGCTCATGAAGCAGCCGCCGAGGGCCGCCATGTTCACGAGCGGGAAGGGGTTGAGCAGCGCTTCTCCGTCACGGATGCCGGCGCCGCGCAGATGGGCCCAGCTGATGGCGCGCCAGTGGTTGTGCGAGCGCGGTACGCCCTTCGGGGTGCCCTCGGTGCCGGAGGTCCAGCAGATGGTGGCGATGTCGTCGGCATCGACCGGATGCGCCGCGACATGGTCGTCGAGCCCGGCGCGCGCGGCGGCGTCCATCGCGATCGGCTCGAAAGGCAGCGCGCCTTCCGGTGTCTGCGGCGACGCCGCGGCGCTGCGCAGGCTGAGCACCGCGAACGGCACGCCCGCCTCCGCGAGCTCCGCGCGCAGCTGCAGAGCGGTGCCGATGTGGTCGACGCCCTTCAGGGCATCGACGGTGATGATCGCTTTGGCGCCGGTGTGCCGGACGATCTGACCGAGCTCGTGGCCTCGGAACTGCATCGGAGCAGGGCTCACGATGATGCCTAGCCTGAACGCCGCGATGTAGAGCGGGATGTACTCGACGATGTTGGGCAGCTGCGCGACGAGGATGTCGTCGCGCCGCAGGCCGTGGTGGAGCAGCGCGAGCGCATATCCGTCGGCGAGCGCGGCGGTGGCCGCGAAATCGAGCCGCTGGGCCGCGCCGCCGACGAGCTCCGGCCGGTTCGGCGGGTCGAGCAGCGCCGGACGCTGCGGGTGCGCACGCGCGTTGGCGTCGAACATGTCGTGGATGCGGGTCTCGCCCCACCAGCCTCGGCCGCGGTAGTCGCGGATCCTGTCCGCAGGAGTCGTGCGCACGGTCGGTTCCCCCGGAGTCTGACGGCACTGTCCGCGGAAAAGTATAGCTGTGCTTTAATGCGGCGGGACAACCGCATCGCAAGGGGGTGGATGATGGACAGACGGGATCTTCTTTTGGCTGCACCGTTGCTCGCGGCGGGACCCGCCGTGGCGGCGGCCGGGACCACGGGCGCCCACTACGGGACCGTCAAGGCGGTCATCACCGGCTGGCGGCGCGGCGACCTCAAGGCCGTGGTGGACCAGTTGGCGGACGATGTCGTGTGGCACTCGCATGTCGGCAGCCCGCCCATCGTCGGCAAGGCGGCGGCGGAGAAGTTCATGGCCACGCTCTCCACCCAGATGCGCGATGTGCGTTGGCGGATCTTCCATTACGCCGAGTCCGGCGATGCCGCGTTCACCGAGGGCGTCGATGATTTCGCGACGCCCGACGGCCGCCGTGTGTCGCTGCCCTACGCCGGCATCATGCGCTTCCGCGACGGCAAGATCATCGAGTGGCGCGATTACTTCGATCGCGGGCTCTTCGACCGTCTCAAGGCCGGCGAGACGCCGCCGGCCGACATCGCAGGTCTCGCGGCGCGCACGCCGCTCTTCTGAGCGGCACGCGACCCGTCAGCACCCGGTCGATCAGCGACCGGTGCTGATGCTGGTCGCGTGGAGCATCTTCGCGAGCCGCTTCTCGAGGCCCTTGGGGTCGAGCTGCAGCGAGGCACGCACCTCCACGGCCATCCGGTCGGTGTCGAGCTCGTCGATGTTGCGCTCGGCCGCGCGCAGACCGGCGCGCGCGATGTCCTCGGGCTTCTCCTTCGTGCCTTGGACATGCGCGGCCATGCGCGTCTCCACCGAGCCGACTATCAGCGCCGCGACATGCGTGCCCTGCGGCGCGAGCTCGGCCCGCGAGGAGGTCGACAGCATGCGGGCGGCGGCCTTCGACGGCGAGTAGCCGCCCATGTTCGGCAGCGCGACGATGGCGGCGGCCGACAGCACATTGAGCACGCAGCCGCCGCCGTTGCGCTTCAGCACCGGCGCGAAGGCCCGCGTCATGGCGAGCGGGCCGAAGAAATTGACCTCCATCTCGGCGCGTGCGTGCGACATGTCCGACGCGCCGATCAGCAGTTCGTTGGTGAAGAGCCCCGCGTTGTTGACCAGCAGGGACACATCTCCGCAGCGCTCGGCCGCGGCCGCCACGCCGGCGGGATCGGTGACATCGAGCCCGATGGCGATGCAACGCCCCGGGAACTCGCGCTCCAGCTGCGCGGCCGCCGCGGGGTCGCGCGACCCCGCGTAGACCTTGGCGGCGCCGCGCTCGGCGAGCAGCACCCGCACGAAGGCCTCGCCGATGCCGCGGTTGGCGCCCGTGACGAGGGCGACGCAGTCCTTCAGTTCCATCTCGATCCCCCCAGGGCCGCGGCCCTTCAGCCCGCGCGGGGCAGGATGACCGCCGGATCGGGCGGCTCGGTGTAGAGGCGCTCGACATCCGCCGAGCGGCGCGTCATCGCGACGCGTTGGTTGATGGTGCCCTTGTCCGACACCTCGTGGGCATCGACGCGGGGCGGCTCCGTGAGCAGGCCGAGCGCCGTGATGCGCTCGCTCGCGCCGCGCCCCTCGTTGAACACGGCGAGCCGCCTCGCGAGCTCCGCGCGCAGCGTCTCGTCGACCGCGACCTTGGGCCAGGCGAGCAGCGCGATCCGGTCGCGGTTCTCGCCGCAGACGAGGAGGTCCGCCACCAACGGCGAGAGCGCTTCGATGAGCATCGCGCGCAGCCGACCGGCGGTGACCCAGGTGCCGCTCGAGAGCTTGAACTCTTCGGCCAACCGCCCCGAGAACTTCAGGCCCTTGCCGAGATCGTCGGGGTCGTGCAGCTGCGCGGCATCGCCGGTGCGGTAGAAGCCCTCGTCGTCGAAGATCTCGCGGTTCTTCTCGCCCTGCCCGAGATAGCCCGGCGTCACCATCGGACCCTTGAGGCGCACCTCGTAGCGGTCGCCGTTCGGCACCAGCTTCATCGTCAGCCCCGGCATCGGCAGGCCGATGCCGACCTCCTCGGTCGGGAAATAGATCGCCATGCAGCCCGAGGAGGTCTCGGTCGCGCCGTAGCCGGTGGTGAAGAAGATCCGCTCGCCGATGGTGTCGACGGCGAGCTGCTGGAAGCGGTCGTAGAGCGCCTGCGGCAGGCCGGCGCCGCCGTAGAGCGCGAGCCTGAGGTTGCCGAAGAAGCGCTTGCGCAGCTCGTCGTCGCGGTCGAGGGCGTCCGCAAGCATCGCGTAGCCGAACGGCACGTTCACATAGAACTTCGGCGCGACCTCCTTCAGGTTGCGCAGCGATTCCTCGAACGGAGCGCCGGGCATCGGACGGCCGCCGTCGATGTACAGCGTCCCACCCGACACCAGCGTGCCCATCTTGGTGAACGCGCCCGAGACATGGTTCCACGGCAGCCAGTCGAGCATCACATCGCTCCAACCCGCGGTCTCACCGAGCACCTGGCGCCCCTGCGCCAGATTGGCGGTGATCATGCGCTGCGTCTGGATGACCGCTTTGGGCAGGCTGGTGCTGCCCGAGGTCAGCATGTAGAGCGTCGGTGCGTCGGGGTCGAGGGTCTCGATGGCGCGCGCGACCTCCGGTCCGGCGGGGGTGGCGAACACCTCGGCGGTGGCGACCACGCTCCCGCCGCCCGCGGTGCGCGCGATGAGCGAGGGGTCATCGGTGATGATCGTCGCATCGCCGAAGTCGACCGACTCCAGCGCGGCCTTGAAGGTCGCGGTCTGTTCGGCGAACACGACCGCGGGCCTCACCAGGCCGATGACATGACGCAGCCGCCCGAAGTCGCCGCCCATCGTCGCGTAGTTGGTGCTCACCGGGCAGGCCGGGAGATGTGCCGTCATCGCGCCGTACTTCACCACGGCATGTGCGATGGAGTTGCCGGAGAGGATCAGCAGCGAGCGGTCTGCGCCGATGCCCGCACGCAGGAGCCACGCCGCCACCGCGCGCGAAAGACGGTCCACTTCGCCGTAGCTCGCAAGCCGCCACGGCCCCTGCGCGCCGCCCTGCCGCTCCGCGAGATAGGTCTTGTCGGGGTGCAGCGCGGCGCGGCGCGCGAGTTCGCGCGGCAGGTTGGGATCATGCTCGGCGAGCGGCAGTTCCGGCGTGGCGACGATGCTGCCGTCGGCGCGCCGTTCCACGCGCAGGCGCGAGGAGGGGAACGCGGTCTTGCGGAACGGTGCGTCGGGCCGACCCATATGCGGCTCAGAACCGCTCGTAGGACGGGTCCGTCGGACCCTTGGCGCCCATGCGCATGCCGGGGGTGCCGGGCACGAACATGCCGCCGACCCAGCCCTGCCGCATCGGCGTGTCGCGGTTCCAGTCGAAGATCGTGCGCCGGTGCGCGATCCTCCACACCCCTTCGCGGCGCTCGAAGCGGTCGATCAGGCGGCCGCCGGTGAAGGTGTCGAGCGTCTCGCCGCCGACGGTCATGCGCGCCAGGGTGACGAGGTAGGTCTCGACATACGCGACATCCGGTCCGGTGAAGTCGAAGTGGCTGTTGCCGAGCACATGCTGCATCGCGTCCATCTTGAGGATGCGCGGTATCGCTCCGTCCACATACTCGTGCGCGTTGCCGGTGTAGCGGCCGCCGTGCTCCTCGATCGCATCCGGGTGGTAGCAGCCCTTGAGCATCGGTCCGTCGCCGCGATCGACGCCGCGCGCATAGCGCGCCAGCACATCGCGGATCTCGTCCTTGTCGAACAGGCGCGCGAGGCGCGGGTCGCGGTCGGTCATGGCAAGTCCCCCTGCGGGTATGATGTCCCGCGACTTTCACTGCAAGACTGACAAGGAGGCCACCCATGGTCAAGGCGTCCGACGGTTCCCGACCCGTGGTCATCGTCACCGGAGCCGGCATCGGGCTCGGCCGGGCGTATGCCCTGCATCTTGCGGGCCTCGGTTGGCGCGTGGTGGTGAACAACCGCCTGCGCGTCGGGGCGGACGGCGCGCCGTCGCCCTCCAGCGCCGAGGCGGTGGTGGCCGAGATCCGCGCCGCCGGCGGCGAGGCCGTCGCACACCACGATGATGTCTGCGCCGAGGGCGCGGGCGAGCGCATGCTGGCGACGGCGCTCGGCGCTTGGGGGCGGATCGATGCGCTCGTCAACAACGCCGGCGTCGACCAGCACATGCCGTTCCACCGCATCGGCCTCGAGGATTTCCGGCGCATCATGGCGGTCAACTTCGACGGCACGGTGGCGGTGACCCATCCCGTCTATCGCCACATGCGCGACCGAGGTTCCGGGCGGATCGTCGTCTCGGTATCGAGCGCAGGTCTGCACGGTCTGCACGGACTCACGGCCTACGCGGCCTCCAAAGGTGCGCTGCTCGCCTTCATGCGCAGCCTCGCCTCCGAGGGCGCGGCGCGCGATGTCCACTGCGCCGCGATCGCGCCCTACGCCGCGACCCGCATGACCGATCCGCACCTCACCGATGAGCTGCGGGCGACGATGACCCCGGAGGCGGTGGCGCCGATGGTGGCGGCGATGGTCGCGCCCGGATCCCGCTGCAACGGCGAGGCTTGGGTGGTCGGTGCGGGCTGGGCGCGCCGCGCGTCTGCGGTGGAGTGCGGGGAGGGCGTGCCGGTCGGTCATGCGGCCGCGGGGATCGACAGCGTCCTCGACGGCGGCCTCCGCAAGCATGTTGCGGCTGAGCCACGGCGGGAGTTCACCGACGCGCTCGCGGCCCATGCCGACTTCTTGGCGTGCGCGCGACAGGGCTTGCGCGGTCGGTCGCGAGGGGAGTAGCCTCGGCGACAGCTAAGGTTCGGTTATGCAAGTCATCGCCCCGGCGGGCGTGGCTGCGGCCCTGAACTCGAGCGATAAAGAACTCCGAAACAGATGGGGGATACGATGATGAACAGCAGAAGGATCAGCCGCTCCGTCCGCGCCTGTCCCACGCTCGCTGCGGCGGCGGTGGTGGTGGCGCTCACAGGGGCCGCAGCGCCGTCCTATGCGCAGGGCCTCGAGGAAGTGGTGGTGACCGCGCAGCGTCGCGAGACCGCGCTGCAGACCACGCCGATCTCCATCAGCGCGTACTCCGGCGAGGCGATCGCCGAGGCCAAGCTGTTCTCGCCCGGCGATCTCGCCGCGGCCGTGCCCGGCTTCTCGCTGACCGCGGGCACGCCGCTCGATGTCGAGCTCAACATCCGCGGCATCACCAACACCCGTCTCGACTCGCCGTCCGCCGACCCGTCGGTCGGCACCTTCATCGACGGCATCTACATGGGCCGCACCGGTGACCTCAACTACGATTTCTTCGACCTCGAGCGGGTCGAGGTCATCCGCGGTCCGCAGGGCGTGCTGCTCGGCAAGAACGTGGTGGGCGGCGCGCTGTCGGTGTCGACGGCGAAGCCGAAGTTCGACACCTCCGGCTCGGTCACGGCCGGTCTCGGCAACTACAGCTCGAAGTTCCTCACCGGCTATGTCACCGGCGGCCTCTCCGATACGGTCGCCGGCCGCTTCTCGATGCAGTACCGCAAGCGGGACGGTTTCGCGTTCGACACGCTGCACCAGCGTGAGGTCGACGACTACGACTCCCTGCAGGCGCGCGCCCAGCTGCTCTACGACGGCGGCGACGGCGGCGTCACCGCCCGCGCCATCTTCGGCTACTACAAGGACAGCAACAACGGCGTGAACGTGGTCGCCGTCGACGGCGGTTACAAGGAGTGCGAGACGAGCTACCTGCGCACCAACTGCTCGCGCCCCTGGAGCAACCTGCGCTCCTTCCTCAACCTCACCGATCCGCGCGTCAACGTCGCCAACAACATCACCTACAAGGGCGATACCCAGCCGACGACGCAGTACATGGAGCGCGACGGCTTCAACTTCACGCTCGACATCGCCAAGGACTTCGACGGCTTCGTGTTCAACTCGCTGACCGGCTACACGAGCGGTGAGAGCGCCCAGCTCTACGACCAGACCGGCGCCGGTCCTGAGGCGCTCGGTTGGAGCATCACCCGGTGGCAGGAGTACATCGCGTTCATGAACACGAAGTACGGCACCCGCCCGGCGACCTCGAACAACGGCCAGTTCCTGTTCGCGAACCCGATCACGGAGGCCGTGGACGCCACGCAGTTCAGCCAGGAGTTCCGGCTGACCTCGGACAACCCCGAGTCCCGGTTCGACTGGATCGTCGGCGCCTACTTCAAGAAGGACGACATCGAGAAGACCGACCGGTTCTGGGGTGAGAACTTCCTCGGCGCGGTGATCCCGGGCGGCAACAACCCGCTGTCGACGCTCTCGGGCGAGAACAAGTGGGTCAACGACGGCTCGATCGAGAACATCGCGGCCTTCGCGAGCCTCGGCTACGAGATCACCGAGACGATCAAGATCAGCGCCGGTCTGCGCTACACGCAGGACAAGAAGTCGGGTTCGGTCGACGCGCTCGTCGTCGAGACGGGTGACCGCTTCAGCCCGAACGATCCGCGCCCGGTGGTGACCATCGAAGGTCTCTGCCGCCGCCCGGACGGCTCGGTCGTCAGTCCGTTCCCCGCCACGGGTTGCGTGGCACCCAATGTGGTGCAGTACGCCGAGGGCACCGGCTTCGTCACGCCGTACGCGGCCAAGTGGAACAAGACCACGCCGCAGGTGACCATCGACTGGCGCGCCAGCGATGACACCTTCGCCTACCTGACGGTCGCCAAGGGCTTCAAGGGCGGCGGCTTCGACGACACGCCGGCCAACCCGGCGCAGGCGGGGACGCCGTTCGATCCGGAAGAGGCCACCAACTACGAGCTCGGCTTCAAGACCACCGTGCTCGACCGTCGGCTGCGCTTCAACGCCGCCATCTTCAAGATGGACTACAAGAACCTGCAGGTGACCCAGACCAACGCGGCCTGTCTCTGCAACCTCACGGACAACGCGGCCAGCGCGAACATCCAGGGCATCGAGGCGGAACTCGAGTTCCTCGCCACCGATTCGCTGCGCTTCCTGCTCGGCGGTTCGTTCGTGGACACGGAGTACGAGGACTTCCTCGAGTCGGCCATCAACCCGTCGACGGGCCTGCGCCTCGACAGCTCGGGCAACCAGCTGCAGCGCACGCCGGAGAAGCAGTTGAGCGTGGGCATCGACTACACCACCGGCTTCGGTGCCTGGCAGGATGCGGTCAAGTTCAGCCTGAACTACAACTGGCAGAGCCAGCTCTTCTGGGCGACCGACAACCTCGCCAAGGAGCCGTCGTATGGTCTCCTCGACGCGCGCGTCCAGCTGTCGCCGAAGGACGCCCCTTGGACGGTATCGCTGTGGGGCAAGAACCTCGATGACGAGCTCTATCGCGTGAACATCATCCACTTCTTCGGCGAGGAGGTTTCGCAGTTCGGTGCGCCGCGCACCTACGGCCTCGACCTCACCTGGAAGTTCTGATGACCTGACGGCGAGGGCGGGGCGTTCCACATGGAGCGCCCCGCCCTTTCCATTTGTGCGCGAGGTCGCCATGACCGAAGTCACCGCCATCTGCCGGTTCTGCCACGCCACCTGCGGGCTCGTGGCCACGCTCGAGGACGGGCGCATCACGCGCCTCATCGGCGACCTCGAGAACCCCATGTACCGCGGCTACAGCTGCGTGAAGGGCCGCAACTACCACGCCTTCCACGCCTCGCCGCAGCGCCTGCTGCACCCGCTGCGGCGCGCTGCGGACGGCTCTTTCGAGCCCGTATCGGCGGATCTGGCGCTCAGCGAGGTGGCGGCGCGGACGCAGGCCATCCTGGACCGCCACGGCCCGCGCTCGGTGGCGATGTACGGCGGCACATTCAGCCATTTCTGCCCCGCGGGCGTGATGCTGCGCGAGGCCTGGATGGACGCCATCGGTTCGCCGATGCGCTTCTCCAACGCCACCATCGACCAGCCCGGCAAGCCGATCTCGATGGCGCTGCACGGCAAGTGGGGGGCGGGACCGCAGGACTTCGGCGACGCCGATGTGTGCCTGCTGGTGGGTGCCAACCCCTTGGTTTCGATGTGGGGCGGCATACCCTCCTTCAACCCCGCGCAGCGTCTGCATGAGGCGCGCAAGCGCGGCCTGAAACTCATCGTCATCGATCCGCGGCGCACCGAGACGGCGCGCAAGGCCGACCTGCACCTGCAGTGCCTGCCCGGTCAGGATGTCCCGCTGCTGGCGGCGATGCTGCAGGTGATCTTCGCCGAGGGGCTGCAGGACCGCGACTTCGTCGCCGCCGAGACGGCGGGCGCCGCGGAACTCGCCGCCGCCGTCGCCCCGTTCACGCCCGAGCGCGTCGCCGCGCAGGCCGGCGTCGCCGCCGAGGACATCCGCACCGCGGCCCGGATGTTCGCGCGCGGACCGCGCGGCAACGCCACGAGCGGCACGGGCCCGAGCATGGCGCCGCACGGCGTGCTCATGGACTACCTCGTGCTCGCCCTGAACACCGTCTGCGGCCGCTGGGTGAAGGCCGGCGAACGCGTGCCGAACCGCGGTGTGCTGTTCCGCCAGTTCTCGGGCGTCGCCCGCGCCGAGAAGCCGCGCGCCGCGACCGGCTTCGGCGAGGCGCTGCGCGTGCGCGGGCTCACCGACACCGCGGCCGGGCTGCCGACCGCGGCGCTCGCCGACGAGATCCTGACCCCGGGCGAGGGGCAGGTGAAGGCGCTGTTCGTCGTCGGCGGCAACCCGCTGCTCTCGTGGCCCAACCAGGCCAAGACCCGCCGCGCGCTCGAGGCGCTGGAGCTGCTGGTCGTGGTCGACCCGGCGCTGTCGGCGACCGCGCGCCATGCGCACTATGTCATCGCACCGCGCTTCGGCTTCGAGTCCCCGGCCATCACCTTCGGCAACGAAGGCATCACCGTGTACGGGCTCTCCATCGGTTTCCCGGAGCCCTACGCGCAGTACCAGCCGACGCTCATCGAGCCGCCGGCGGGCAGCGAGGTGCTGGAGGACTGGCGGATCTTCTATGAGCTGGGCCGGCACATGGGGTTGCCGCTGGCGTTCCGGGGTCAGCCCTTCGACATGCAGACGCCCCCCACCACCGACGCGCTGCTCGAGCAGTTCGTGGCGCGCAGCCGCGTGCCGCTCGCCGAGATCAAGCAGCACCCGCACGGCGCGGTCTTCCCCGACCCGAAGCCGCTCGCCGAGCCTAAGGCTTCCGACTGGCCACACCGCCTGCAGCTCGCGGCGCCGGCGATGATCGCCGAGCTCGGTGCGATGGTAGGGGAGGGCGCGGCGGCGTCCGCCGTCGCCGCGGGCGATCCCTCACGCCTGCTGCTGGTCTCGCGCCGCGAGCACGCGCGCTACAACTCCGTGGCGCATGACCTGCCGGCGCTCAAGAAGAGGCTCGCCCACAACCCCGCCCACCTCAACCCTGCCGATGCCGCGCGGCTCGGCATCATCGATGGCGCGGTGGTCGAGATCGAGTCCGGCGCCGGCTGCATCCGCGCCATCGCACATCTCGCGCCCGATGTACGCGAGGGCGTGGTGTCGATCGCGCACGGTTTCGAGCCGGCGAGCACCGCGGCGCTGGTCGACGATGAGCACGACTACGAGCCTTTGAGCGGTCTGCCGCGGATGAGCGCCGTACCGGTCGTGGTCCGCGCCGCGACCGCGGAGCCCGCGCGAGGTCTTGCGTGAGGACGCCGCGTCGCGTCCGACGCGCAGCGCGCTAGAGCTTCTCGCGCCGCAACCGGATGCCCGCCTTGTCGCGGTCCCAGGTGTCGGCGGTGATGCCCTCGTCGCGGAACACGACCTTGCGCGCCTTGTTGGTCTCGGTCTTCGGGATCGACTCCACGATGCGCACATAGCGCGGGATCATGAAGTAGGCGAGCCTCGGCTCGAGGAACGCGATGAGCCCGGCGTGGTCGAGCGTGCGGCCGGGCTTGGTCTTGATGACCGCGAGCACATCCTGCTCGGCGACCTCGTTCTGCACGCCGACCACCACGATCTCGTCGACATCGGGATGCTGCCGGATCGCGTTCTCGACCTCGAACGAGGAGATGTTCTCGCCGCGGCGCCGGATCGTGTCCTTGAGCCGGTCGACGAAGTGGTACTTGCCGGCTTCGTCCTGCCGGAAGAGGTCGCCGGTGTGGAACCAGCCGTTGCGCCAGGCGCGGGCGGTGGCCTCCGGCAGGCCGTCGTAGCCGGCGTTCATGCTCCAAGGCGTATCGCTGCGCACGATCAGTTCGCCGATGCTGCCGCGCGGCACCTCGATGTCGTGCTCGTCGACCAGGCGGCAGTGCATGCCGGTGCGCGGCCAGCCGCAGCTGCCGTCCGGCGGCGCGTTCATGTCGGTCATCAGCGGGGTCGACACCTCGGTCATGTTGAAGCCGGTGAGGTAGTCGAAGCCGAAGCGCTGCGCGAACGCGATGGTGTCCTCGTTGACCGGGAACATGGTGATGTACTTGATGGGGCTGTCGCGGTCATCGGGCCGCGGCTCCGCCTTCGCGAGGAAGGCCGCCATCACGCCGATGAGACCGGAGGTGGTGGTGCAGCCGCCCTCGCGCACCTGGTCCCAGAACCTCGTGGTGCTGAAGCCGTCGACGAGGTAGAAGCTCCCCGAGCGCAGCAGCGCGCAGGTGATCGAGCTCGTGCCGCCGACATGGAACATCGGCAGGTTGACGAGGATGCCTTCGCCCTCGCCCATGTAGCCGTAGTTGACCGCCGCGGTGGTGTAGCCCTGCAGATAGGGCGACAGCACGCCCTTCGAGGGTCCCGTGGTGCCCGAGGTGTAGATGATGCTCTGGATGTCCCAGTGCTCGACCGGCTCCAGCGCGCCGAGCGTCGCGGCGTCGCCCCGCTCGAGCTGCGCGAAGTCGGTGATCACCGTCTTGAGGTGCTTGAGATCGAGGCCTTGCAGGCGATCGGCGAGGCTCGGGTGGGCGATCATCGTCGCGCCTGCCGCGGCGTTCACCACATGCTCGAGCACGGCGCCCTTGTAGGCGGTGTTGAGCGGCACATAGACGGCGCCGAGGTAGTTGATGGCGAACCAGGACAGCACCATCGGCTTGCCGCTCGGCAGCCATGCGAACACGCGGTCGCCCTTGCGCACGCCATGGGCGCGCAGCGCAGCGGCGACCGCCCGCGTCTGCGCGAGGCACTCGGCGTAGGTGAGCGTCGAACCGTCCTCGAACCGCGCGCACAGGCGGTCGGGGAAGCGCCGCGCGCGGCTGTCGAGCATGTCGCGCAGCACGCAGTCCTCGCGCGCGGGCGGCGCGGGCGGGAACCAGGGCGGACGGTGGGCTGCGCTCATGCCTGCAGTTGCTTGAGCAGCGAGGCCATGTCGAAGTAATCGCGCCACGAGGCGATCAGGCCGTCGCGGAAACGGAACACCGTCATGAACGGCGTGCTGACCGGCTTGCCGTCCTTGGTGTAGTCCTCGACGCCCTCGAGCATGCCGATGTCGCCGTCGACGATGATGGCGTGGAACTCGTAGCGCTTGCCGACCATCCCGGTGCCGAACTTCTTGAGGAAGCGCTCGACCTCGGCCTTGCCCTTGAGGTCGCGGCCCGGCATGACGCCGCCGACGACATCCTCGGTGCAGAGCGCCAGCACGCCCTCCACATCGTCGGCGATCCACGCGTCGTAGTATCGGCGGATGGTGTCCCGGTGGTCGGACTGGCTCATGCGGTGGCTCCCCTCTTGCGCGACGCAGCGCACGGAGTCAGGATACGAGCCGATGGTCCTGTTGTGCAAGTCACACCGGATCGATGGGGGGGACAAGCCGTGCCGAAAGTCGAGATGCCGTCCCTGGCGCAGGTCCGGGAACTGCCGGAGCTGGTGCGCCATGTCGTGCCGCCCGAGTGGGAGGACCTGAACGGGCATGTCAACGTGCAGCACTACACCGCGCTGTACGACATGTCGGGCTATCCGTTCATGGACCTGATGGGCATCAACGCCGAGCAGGTGCGCGAGACACGCGTCGGCATGTTCGATCTCGAGCACCACATCTGGTTCCTCGACGAGATGCATGTCGGCGATGTGGTCACGGGGCACGCCTGCATCGTCGAGCGCGGTCCCAAGCGCGTGCTGTCGGTGATGTTCATCGTCGACGAGACCCGCGGACGCTTGGCGAGCGTGCTCGAGGTGGTCTCGACCACCGCCGACCTCGACGCCCGCCGCACCATCGCGATCCCGCCGCCGCTCGCGGCGCGGCTCGACGAGCTCATCGAGGAACAGCGCGCCCGCGGTTGGCGGCCGCCGCGCAGCGGAGCGCTGTCCGTCTAGGATCCTTATGTCTGCAACGAAGACCCGCGCAGCGGGCCAGGGGGGATGATGGAAGCTTTCGAAGGGTATTGGGGCCTGTTCCAGGTGGTGGCGGCCTACATCATGCTGTCGTTCCTCGTGGTCTGGGTCATCGGCCTCGCGATGAAGGACTCGAGCATCGTCGACATCTGGTTCGCGCCCTGTCTCGGCATCGCCGCCGTCATCGGCTGGCAGCTGGGCGGTGGCGCCGATGAGCGTCGCATGCTGGTGATGGTGCTGGCGCTGCTCTGGTCGGTGCGGCTCGGCGGCTACCTGCTCTGGCGCAACTGGGGCAAGGAGGATCCGCGTTACGCGCGTCTGCGGACCCATGTGGAGTCGCAGGGCAAGAGCTACGCCATCCACAGCCTCATCCACGTGAACATCTATCAGGGGATCACGGTGGTGATCCTCGCCGTGCCGTTCATCTTCGCGCAGGTCGCCGCGGAGCCGGTGGCGCTCGGTGCGCTGGCCTGGATCGGTGCGGCGCTGGTGGTGTTCGGGGTGGTGTTCGAGGGCACGGCCGACCTGCAGCTGACGCGCTTCAAGGCGGACCCGTCGAACAAGGGCAAGGTGCTCGACACGGGGCTCTGGCGCTACTCGCGCCATCCGAACTACTTCGGCGAGTGCTGCGTATGGCTCGGCTTCGCGCTGATCGCCCTCGAGGTGCCTTGGGGCTGGATCGGATTCGTGGCGCCGGTGCTGATGGCCTGGCTGATCCTCGGCATGATGGGCAAGGAGCTGCTCGAGCGGCGGATGCTCAAGAAGCGGCCGGACTATCAGGACTATGTGCGGCGCACCAGCGGCTTCTTCCCCTTGCCGCCGCGCGCCTGAACGCGCCTCCGGCCGTGCGCGACGGGCTCGATGATCACATCGTGAGGGTCGACGAGCTCGCCGCAGGCGCCGCAGACGAGACGGCTGCGCAGCGCATGGCCGCAGGCGCGGTGTTGCAACCGGATGACCGGTCCGTGCGGCGAGGGCATCCAGCGGGCGCCCCACTCGTGCATCGCGAGGGTGAACGGGAACAGGTCGAGCCCCTTGGCCGTGAGACGGTATTCATGGCGCGCCGGTCTTTCCTGGTAGAGGTGGCGCTCGACGACGCCCGCCGAGAGCAGCAGCCGCAGACGGTCGGCCAGGATGTTGGTGGCGATGCCGAGCGCGGCGTTGATGTCGTCGTAGCGGCGCAGACCGAAGAAGAGCGCCGCCAGCAGCACCGCCGTCCATCGGTCGGCGACCGTATCCACCGCATGGAACATGGTGGTGTCCACGCCCTCGCCGTAGCCGCCCGGGCCCGCCGATTGACGACGGCGCGTGCTGCGCCCGCCGCGCATCGGATGCCGTGCGCCCGGACCGAGCGTGTAGCCGATGTCGCGCAGATGCACCGGCTGGTCGCAGTGGCCGCAGCTCATCAGCGGGTCGAGCGCCTCGCCGCAGCGCCGATGCACCATGCGCGGCGGCAGGTCGAAGCCTGCGCTCCAACGGTTCTCCCACTTCCACATGCAGAGCGCGACCGGATAGAACCCGAGGCCTTTCTCGGTGAGCCGGTATTCGAGCCGCCCGGGCACGGGGCCGTAGGGCAGCCGGTGCAGCACGCCGTGGTCGACGAGCTCGGCGAGCCGCGCCGCCAGCGTGCCGCGGGCCGCACCGGTGCGCCGCCGCAGGTCCTCGAAACGCCGCACGCGCAGGAAGGCGTCGCGCAGGATCAGGAACGCCCAACGGTCGCCGACCACATCCAGCACCCGCGTGCCCTCGCCGCGGCGCAGCAGGTCGCGGATGGCGTCGACATCGAGCCGGGTCGGGGTGCGAGTCATGTCATCATCAAGTCTACCAAAGAGATCCGAGGTCCCCGATGAACCTGCAGCAGCTGAAGAAGATCGCCGCCTTCTACGGGCGTTTCACCCTGAGTTTCACGCAGGTGGGCTACCTCGCGCGCAAGCTCTTCTGGCCGCGTTTCACGCCCGACTTCAAGGGTCAGCATTGGTTGGTGACCGGCGGTTCGGGCGGGCTCGGCCGTGAGATGGTGATGGTCGCGCTGCGCGGCGGTGCCACCGTGACGGCCGCGGCGCGCAGCGCCGACAAGCTGCGCGCCCTCGAGGCCGAGGTCAAGGCCGCGGGCCTCGCCGGACTCGACACCGAGACCTGCGATTTCACGCTCACCGCCGACACGCAACGCCTCATCGAGCGGCTGCTCGCCGGAGGGCGGCGGATCGATGCGCTGATGAACAACGTGGGCGTGCTGAACGACGACCTCACCATCACCGCGGAGGGCCGCGAGGCCTCGTTCGGCTCCAACATCCTGTCGCACTACCAGCTCACCGAGGCGCTCATCGCCGGCGGTCTGCTCGCGCGCGGCAGCGTGGTCGTCAATGTGACCTCGGGCGGCGGTTACAACGTGCCGCTGATGACCTCGATGCTGAACGTGACGGACCCGGCGCGCTACAACGGCACGGTCGCCTACGGTTTCCACAAGCGCGGGCAGATGGTGCTGAACCAGCACTGGCGCGACACCTACGGCGGCCGCGGCATCGACTTCTATGTCATGCACCCGGGCTGGTCGGACACCGCGGGGGTGCAGCGCTCGCTGCCGCGCTTCCGCAGGATCCTGCGGCCGATCCTGCGCGACGAGCGCTCGGGCGCCGATACCGCCATCTGGCTGGCGGGCACACGGCCGCGGCAGCCTGAGGAAGAGCTCGTCTGGTTCGACCGCAAGGTGCGCACCGCGCACGCCTATGAGCGCACGCGGGTCACCAAGGACACGCCGGCGACGCTGGTCGCCTACCTGCAGCGCGAGCTCGACAAAGGACCGCGCTGACGCGGTCCGGTCGTCTCAGGCCGCGGCGCGCGCCGCGGCCTGCTGCGGCCAAAGATCCCTGCCGTAGAACCATGCGGCGTGGAAGCCCGCGGGCACGCGGCCCGGGATCTCGATGCGCGTGATCGGCCCCGCCTGGATGTCGCGGGCGTCGAAGATCCAGGCCTCCGAGCGGTAGTCCGAGATGTCGGTCGCGAGGGTCACGCAGTAGCCGTGGTCCTCCTCGGTGGCGCGTGTGCTGCGCGCGAAGGCGGTCTCGCTCGGGAACCAGCCGCGCGGATAGTGATAGACCTCGCGCGTGCCCTTGTCGTGGTCGTACTTCACCAACCCCTCGAACGCCAGCGTCTGCAGGTCGGTGGGGATCAGCTGGTGGTAGGAGTAGCGGCTCTTCACGCCGTAGAGGTCCATGTCCGGCAGGCAGAACTCGACGTTCAGGTCGTCGAGCTGCTGCTCGCTCCTCTCGCCGGTCTTCACGTTCATGCGCCAGCGGCGCAGGTGACCCTTGTAGCGCAGGTAGGCGAGCATCGAACCGAGCGGCCCTTCCTCGGGGTCGCGGCGGATGGTGGGGTCCGGCTGGAAGCAGCCGTCCATCACGATCCAGTCGCCTTCTTCCCAGGCGTTGACCATGTGCAGCACATAGCCCGGTTCGAACTCGAACCACTTCACCTGCTCCTGGGTGCCGTAGCGCGGGATCACGCCGAAGCGGCTCGGCAGGTCGCGCCGGAACTGCACCACGCGATGTCCGGTGCGGCGCAGCACGGCGGTGTCGTGGAACAGCGGGAAGTCGTGCAGGATGGTGAAGCGCGGCGTGATCGTCGTGTCGTGCGGCAGGCGCGGTCCGGGCAGGTCGATGCGCGCCTTGTGCCGCAGTCCGCCGTCCGGTCCGATCACGTAGTAGGTGAGCCAGGGCTGGAAATCGGCGTAGCCGTAGTTGATGTACTCGCCGGTGCGCACATCGACCTTGCCGTGCGCGTTCAGCGCGGTGTCGACGCCGCCGCCGAAGCGTTCCTCGCCGCGCGTCTCGAGCGTCAGCGGATCGACGTCGTAGACGCTGCCGGCGTTGTACCACGCCGAGAGCAGCTTGCCGTTGTGCAGGTTGAGCGTGGTGTTCGAGGTGTCTTTGCAGTACTCGGGGTTGGTCGCCGAGTCCTCGTGGCCGGCGATGCGCGAGATGTCGTAGGGGCCCATGATCCCGGCGAGCTCGACCTTGCCGCGCTCGATCTCGTCGTGCAGCGCGCGGGTCTGCGTCCATTTGCGGATGTAGCTCGCTCCGCCGTCACGCATGTAGAGGCCGTGGATCATGCCGTCGCCGTCGAACCAGTGGTACTGCCCCTTGGGCTCGAACACCGGGTTCGGTCCCTGGCGCATGTACGCGCCGTAGAGGTCGTCCGGCACCGATCCCTGCACCACGCGCAGGTCGACGGCCGTGACCTCGGAGACCACCGGCGTGTACGGCCCGTGCAGATAGGGGTTGTCGACATGGTCGACCCAGGTCGGGCGGTCGGGTGGGTCTTGGGTGCTGATGTCGGTGTACTTGCGCATCTCTGGTCTCCCGGGCGGAATCGTGTCAGGCCGCGCGGCCGACGATGAAACTCACGGTGGTGGTGGCGCTGCCGCCGATGTTGAGCGTGGCGAGGCGCCGTGCGCCCTCGACCTGGTAGGGGCCGGCGGTGCCGGTCACCTGCTTGTAGCCGTCGAGCAGCATGCGTACGCCGGTCGCGCCGACCGGGTGGCCGAGGCCGATCAGCCCGCCGCTCGGATTGACGGGGATGCGGCCACCGATCTCGATCGAGCCGTCCTCGATGGCCTGCCCGCTCTGTCCGGGCGCGGTGATGCCGAAGTGGTCGATCGCCATGTATTCGGTGCTGGTGAAGCAATCGTGCGTCTCGATGCAGTCGAGGTCATCGACGCCCGCGATGCCGGCGCGCCGGAACGCATCGGTGATCGTGGCGCGCACGAACGGGAACACATAGGGCGACCCTTCGCCGAGGGCGAGTTTGCCCTGGTAGGTGATGGGTGCGGTGCGGTGGCCCCAGCCCTCGATGCGGGCGAGCGACTCCATCGGCCGGCCGCGGCGGCGCGCCCACCCGCGTGCCACCGTCTCGCTGGCGAGGAACACCACGGCGGCGCCGTCGGTGATCTGGCCGCAGTCCTGCTTGCGCATCACGCCGTCGATGACGGGATTGGCGGCGTCGTCGGCGGTGAAGCTGCGCTCGTTGAACTCCCAGCGCCGCGTCTGCGCGTTGGGGTTGCGGCGTCCGTTGGCGAAGTTGATCTCGGCGATGCGTGCGAGGTGCTCGTAGCGCAGCCCGTAGCGCCGGTCGTACTCGCCGGCGAGCTCGCTGAACACATGCGGCCAAGGGTATCTGACGCCGACGCACTCGTGGCCGGACCACATCGCGGTAGGGCCGATGAGTTTGGCGGCCTCGTCGCCTGGGACATTGCGCATCTGTTCGATGCCGACGACCGCGGCGAGCCCGTAGCGGCCGGCTTCGATCTCGGCGGAGGCGCCGAGCGCTGCGAGGCTGCCCGAAGCGCAGGCGCCCTCGTGGCGTGAGGCGGGGATGCCGGCGAGACCGGGCAGGGCGGCGGCCAGCAGCCCGCCGAGATGTCCCTGGTTGCAGAAGAGCTCGGCGGCGAAATTGCCGACATGCGCGGTGTCGAGGTCCTGCGCGTCGAGAGCGGTCTGGGCGAGGCCTTGTTCGAGGACCTCGCGCATGCCGTCGGCGATCTCGCGCCCGCTGCGCGCCCAGTTGGCGGCGAAGTCGGTCTGATAGCCGCCCAAGATGTAGACGCCGTTGGCCATGCTCTCGCCCCCGAGTTCTGATGTACCGTAACGCTGCGCCGTAGCGCGACCCCCGAGGGATAGTATCATTATGCAAGTCATCAGGGAGACGGCCATGACCACGGCGGCGACGCGCGGACGGCAGCGGTTGGGCGAGCTCGGGCGTGGGCTCCGTTTGCCCATGATCGCCGCCCCCATGTTCCTGGTGTCCGGGCCCGATCTGGTGCTCGCCTGCTGCCGTGCCGGCATCGTCGGCAGCTTCCCCGCCCCGAACGCCCGCACCGTGGATATCTTGGACGACTGGATGGGGCGCATCGCGGCAGGCCATGCGGCGATGGCGTCGGCGCGGCCGCGGCATCTCGGCCCCTGGGCGCTGAACCTCGTCACGCACAGTTCCTACGAGCGTCTGCCCGCGGAGCTCGACCTCGTGTCGCGGCATCGGCCGCCGCTCGTCATCACCGCGCTCGGCAGTCCCATCCCGGCGATCGAGCGCGTGCATGCCTACGGCGGCAAGGTGTTCGCCGATGTCAGCACGCTGGCCTTCGCGCGCAAGGCCGCGGCGGCGGGCGTCGACGGTCTCATGCTGGTGTCGGCGGGCGCCGGCGGCCACACCGGCCGGATCTCGCCCTTCGCCTTCATCGACGCCGTGCGCGGATTCTTTGATGGCGTCATCGTGCTGTCGGGTGCGATCGGCACGGGCGCCGCGGTGCGCGCGGCCGAGGTCGCGGGCGCCGACCTCGCGAATGTCGGCACGCCGTTCATCGTCGCCGAGGAGAGCATGGCGCAGCCGCGCTACAAGGAGATGGTCACCCGCGCCACGCTCGAGGACCTGGTGCTCACCAAGGTGTTCTCCGGCGCCGAGGCCTACTACATGCGCGAGAGCATCGTCGCGGCCGGGTTCGACCCCGACAACCTGCAGGGCAAGTCGAAGATGGATCTCGGCGGCACGCAGGACCAGGTGAAGGCCTGGAAGGACATCTGGTCGGCCGGACAGGGCGTCGATCCGGTGCGGACCATCGAGCCCGTCGAGGCGATCGTGGCGCGTTACGAGGCCGGATACCGCGCGGCGGTGGCGCTGCCCGCGTTCGGGGCGGAGGCTTGAGCATGGGACGCACGGTGAAGCCCGCCGACATCGCCGGCGCCTGGGCCTACCATCGCTGGCGCATCACCTACGAGGACGGCCGCGTCACCGAGCCCTTCGGTGCGGGTGCCACCGGTCTGCTGCTCTACACGCACGACGGCTTCATGAGCGCCTGCATCATGGCGGGCGATCGCAAGCCGTTCGCGAGGCCGAACCCGCGCGATGCGACGCTGCGCGAGCGGGCGGACGCGTTCGACGGCTATTTCAGTTACGCGGGCCGCTGGCGGTCGGTCGTCGGGACGGCCGGCCCGCGGGTCGAGCATGAGGTCACCGTCGCGCTCAACCCCGCCTTCGTCGGTTCGCGTCAATGGCGGGATGCGCGGCTCGTCGGCCGACGGCTGATCCTGTCCGCTGAGGAGCGCACGCCGGGCGGCATCCGCCGTCATGAACTCGAATGGCGCCGCCCGCCCGCGCGGCGTCCCGGCGGTGCACGCAGCATGCGAGGGAGCCGCACATGACGCAGGACCTCTACGCCAAGCACGGATCGTCGCTCGCTGACGCGGCGCGCGCCTGTCGGGAGCGCGGCTACTTCTCGCTGTTCCCGGAGACGCCGGACCGCCATCGCGGCGGCGAGGCGGCCGCGCGGACCGGTCGCGCGGCGTTCGAGGCGGCGCTCGGCCGGTCGTTCCACATCGACCAGCCCGGCAGCATCGGCCGGCTCGGCAGCGAAGCGCTAGGCGAGGTCTCCCCGTACACGCTCGACCCGCTCGGCATCGACTACCCGCGCGCCGACCCGGACGCGCTCTATGCCGCCGCGGCGCGTGCGATGCCGTCGTGGGCGCAGGCGACGCCCGAGACGCGGCTCGGCGTCTGCATGGAGATCGTCGACCGTCTCTACGACCGGGTGTTCGAGTCGGCGGCTGCCGTGATGCACACCGCTGGTCAAGGCGCGCTCATGAGCTACGCCGGCAGCGGCACCAACGCGCTCGACCGCGGCGTCGAGGCGTTGGTGTATGCGCAGACGGCGATGGCCGCCGTGACCCGCGAGGCCTCGTGGGAACGACGCTTCGGTTCGGCGACGCTGCGTCTGCAGAAGCGCTACCGGCTGGTGCCGCGCGGCGTGGCGGTGGTGTTCACCTGCGCCACCTTCCCGACCTGGAACGCCTACCCCGCGATGTTCGCCAACCTCGCGACCGGCAACCCCGTCATCGTGAAGCCGCATCCCACCGCGGTGCTGCCGATGGCGCTGGCCGTCCGCGCCTGCCGCGAAGCGCTGGCGTCGGCGGGCTTCAGCCCCGACCTCGTCACGCTCTGCCTCGACACGGCCGCCGAGCCGCTCGGCAAGCTGCTCGTCAAGCATCCGCGCACCGCGATCGTCGATTTCACGGGCAGCGCCCGCTTCGGCTCATGGGTGGAGGCCAACGCCTTCCCGGCGCTCTGCTACTCGGAGACCTCGGGCGTGAACACCGTCGTGGTCGAGTCGGTCGAGGATCTCGATCCGGTCATCAAAAGTCTGGCCACGACCATGAGCCTCTTCTCGGCGCAGATGTGCACCTCGCCGCAGACCGTCTATGTGCCGTCCACCGGCATACGCACGGCGACCGGTCGCGTCTCCGCCGACGAGTTCGGTGCGCGTCTCGCCGCCGCTTTCGACGGCATCGCCGCGGATCCGAAGCGCGCCGCCGGCATCCTCGCCGCGCTGCAGTCGCCGGCCACGCCGGCGCTCATCGCCGAGATGCAGCGCGAGGGCGCACGGCGCGGCCGCGTGCTGCGCGGCTCCGAGCCGTATGCGCATCCCGAGTTCCCGCAGGCGCGGACCGCGACGCCGTTGCTGGTCGCGCTGGAAGCGGGCGAGACCGGCCATGCGCTCTACGGCGAGGAGCGCTTCGGTCCGATGGGGTTCGTGGTCCATGCCGCCGATGCGGACGCGGCGCTGGCGCACGCCACGGCGGACGCGAAGCGCGGCGGTGCCATCACGGCGTTCCTCTATTCGACCGACGAGGCGTACATCGCCCGCGCCGAGGACGGCTTCTCCGCGGCCGGTGCGCAGTTGACGACCAACCTGACGGGGCCGATGCCGCTCAACTTCGCGGCCGCGTACAGCGACTATCACGTCACGGGGCTGAACCCGGCGGGCAACGCCACGCTGACCGATGCCGCGTTCGTCGCGGCGCGCTTCCGCATCACGCAGTCGCGCCGTCCGGTCTGAACCCGCCGCGACGCGCGACGCCGCGCGCGACCGTCAGAGCGCTTTGAGCGGCGCGGCCTGCGCGGGGTCGAGGTATTCGTCGAGGCGCGTGATCACGCCGTCCTTCATCGTGACGATGCAGCAGGCGAGCATGCGGAACGGCTTGCCGTCCGGCAGCGTGGCCTCGAGCACATGCTGCTGGAACCAGCCGTCGGCGACGATCTCGCGGCGCACCAGCCGGTAATGCCGCTTCGGCAGCTTGCGCGACATCCAGGCGAGCAGCTTCAGGTTCTCGTCGATGGTCTGCGCGTGGTCGTCGAAGTTGTGCCAGATGAGGGCGTCGGGCGCATAGAAGCCGCGCACCTCCTGCGGATCGCCGCGCTCGAGCGCAGCGAGGAAGCGGTCGGAGAAGGCGGCGATGTCTTCGGCGTGGCCCATGGTCCGTACTCGGTCAGTTCTTGAGCGCCGCGAGCACTTCGTCGAGCATCTTCTTCGCGTCGCCGAACAGCATGCGGTTGTTGTCCTTGAAGAAGAGCGGG
>DAIMYL010000012.1:0-25676 GCA_036734505.1 Steroidobacteraceae bacterium
CGACGAGACGCGAGTGCGCCGTGAAGCGCCCGTTGAGCTCCTTCCAGCCGCCCTCCGGTCCCAGCAGCTTCGCGTGGTTGGCGTTGTAGTACTCGGGCGTGAACGACAGCAGCGTGACGGCCTTCTGGAAGGCGAGGAAGCCGAGATCGCGATGGATCCAGCGGAACATCTCGAGCTGCTCGCGCAGGAAGTCGTCCATCTCGCACCAAGCGCCGGTGTTGAGCATGCTGCGCGCAAGGTCGGGTCGACGGATCGCGATCTCCTGCGCCACGCAGGCGCCCATCCCGACGAGACCGACCAGATGGACATGCTTCAGGCCGAGGTGGTCGAGCAGCCCGATGGCGTCATCGGCGTGCAGCGCCATCGTCGAGGGCACGGCGAGGTCGTCGCCGGAGTCACGGATGCCGCGGTAGTCGAACAGGATCACCTGATAGCGGTCGACGAGGCCACGCGCGAGGTGGTGATGGTTCTCGTGGCAGAAGGTGCCCCATCCGCCCATGCACAGCACCGGGTCGCCCTGACCGAGCACCTCGTAGTACATGTCGTGACCGTTGATGTGGGCGATGGGCATCGGAACTCCTCGGGGTGTGGATGGGCAGGGACGCGGCGGCGTCGGCGGCTCAGCGCGGGACCTTCATGCCGCGCTGCACCGCGGGGCGTGCACCGACCTCGCCGGCCCAGCGCGCGATATGCGGATGCGCCTCGAGCCCGCCGGGGAAGCGCTTCATCGAGACCGCGGCGACGGGATAGGCGATGACATCGGCGATGCTGTAGGCGTCGCCGACCAGGAAGCGTGACGCGCCGAGCCGGGTCTCCATGGGCGCGAGCAGGCGCAGACAAAGCCGGTCATAGAAGTCGATCGCCCAGGCTTGCTTCTCGGGCGCGATGATGTTGAAGACGAACTGGCCGCTGTAGGCCGGTCCGATATCGCTCGAGACGACACCGAGCCACTCGTAGGTCCGGGCGCGCTCCGCCGCCGACGACGGCAGGAGCCGACCGGTCTTCTCGGCGAGGTAGAGCAGGATGGCGGCCGATCCATAGACCGACAACGGCCCGCCCGCCGCATCATGGTCGACGATCGTGGGCACCCGGCCGACCGGATTGAGCGCGAGGAACTCGGCCTTCATGTGCTCGCCCTTGCTCAGGTCGTAGTCGATCACGCGGTAGGGCAGACCGACCTCCTCGAGCATGATGGAGGCCTTGTAGCCGTTGGCGGTCGCGGTGGTGTGCAGGTCGATCATGTGCTCGGTCAAGCTCCGTAACGATGCATCCGGACGGCGTCGAGCGGGATGATGGTCGACTTGGTCTCCGTGAAGAAATCCATGCTCGTCTGCGGTCCGTCCCGTCCGATGCCGGAGTCCTTGAAACCGCCGAACGGCGCCCGCAGGTCGCGCATCAGCGGCGTGTTGACCCACACGGTCCCCGCGCGGATGTCGCGTGCACAGCGCATCACGGTCGGCAGGTCGTCGGACCAGACATAGCTCACGAGCCCGAAGGACGAGTCGTTGGCGATGCGGATCGCCTCGTCGACGGTGTCGAAGGTCAGCAGGGTCGCGAACGGCCCGAAGATCTCCTCACGGCAGACCCGGGCATCGTTGTCGGGCGCCAGCACCGCGGTGGGCTCCACGAACCAGCCACGCTCGGGTGTATGCGCGCGCCGTCCGCCGGTCAGCAGCGTCGCGCCGTCGGCGCGCGCTATGTCGACATACGACAGCACGCGCTCCATGTGTCCGCGGAAGCACAGCGGTCCGATCTCGGAGGACGGGTCGAGCGGATCGCCCAGCCGGATGCGGCGCGAGCGTTCGACGAACCGCTCGATGAAGCGGTCGGCGATGCTGCGCTGGACCAGGATGCGGGACCCGGCGAGGCATTGCTGGCCGTTGTTGCCGTAGATGCCGGCGAGCGCGCCGTCGAGGGCGCGTTCGATGTCGGCGGACCCGAAGATGATGTTGGCCGACTTGCCGCCGAGCTCGAGCGCCACCGGCTTGAGGTTGCGCCCGGCCGTCGCGGCGATGGCGCGTCCCGTGGCGGTGCCGCCCGTGAACCCGACCATGTCGATGCCCGGATGGCTGACGAGCGCGTCCCCCGTGACGGCGCCGCGACCGTTCACGAGGTTGACGACACCGGGCGGCAGGCCGGCTTCGTGCATCACCTCGACCATGCGGCGCACCGAGAGCGGGGTGTACTCCGAGGGCTTCAGCACGCAGGTGTTGCCGAAGGGGATGCAGGTCGCGACGCGCATGGACGACAGCGCGAGAGGTGCGTTCCACGGCGAGATGACGGCGGCGACGCCCTTGGGCTCGCGGGTCACGACGGTCAGGAAGCCCGCGGTCTGGTTGTAGGTCTCGCCGCGCGCCGTGCTCGCGACCTCGGCGAAGAACTCGAAGTTGCGCGCCATGCGCTGCACATGCCAGAGCACGCTCGCCAGCGGCAGGCCGGCGTTGGTGCACTCGAGCCAGGCGAGTTCCTCGGCGTGCCTGCGCAGGTGGTCGCGGACGGAGTAAAGGATGTCCTTGCGGGTGTTGATGTCCATCCGCGGCCACGGCCCTTCATCGAAGGCCTTGCGTGCCGCGCGGACCGCGGCGTCGCCCTCGGCGGCGTCGGCTTCCCGCAGCGTCGAGATGACCTCTTCGGTGGTCGGGTTGACGACCGGGATGTCATGGCCGGGCAGGTCCGCGGGCAACGCGCATCCGGCGATGATGCTGGTGACGCGCGCGGGGATCTGCTGCGGGCGGGGCGGCGAAGCGGTCATCCTGGCTCCGAGGTCCGATCAGGAGGGCGTCATCCTCGGCGCTGCGTTGGCGGCAGGCAAGAGGACATGTCATCATGGAACTATAACGATATGTCCGACCTGCGCCAATTCCTCGCCGAGAACGCCACCGCCGTCTGGGAGATACCGGGCGCGGTGTCGCCGCGTCATGAATTGACCGCGCTGCAGCATGAGTTGGATGCCCGCGGTCGCCATCCGGTGTTGATCGCGCGCGGCATCACCTGTGTCGACGGCACTCCCTCGCCGATCCCGGTCGTGACCAACCTCACCGCGAGTCGACGGCTCACCGCACGCGCGCTCGGCATCGAGGATCCGCGGCAGGTCGCGCGCGCGTTCGCGGCCCGCAGCCGTACGCCGATCCCGCCGGTCGTGATCGCACGCGAGCAGGCGCCCGTCCAGCAGATGGTGTGGCGCGGTGAGGAAGCAAGTCTCGGAACGCTGCCGGTGCTCACGCAGCATGAGGCGGAGCCGGGCCCGTACCTCACGGCCGCGCATGCGACCACCTACGACCCGGACACCGGCATCGACAACACCGCCATCCAGCGCTGTTGGGTTAAGGGTCCGCGCGAGATGACCTGGTTCCCGTACCCCGCGTCGCACAACGCGCGCAACCTGCGCAAGTTCCACGCACGCGGCGAAGCATGTCCTGTGGCGTTCTGGATAGGGCACCATCCGGCCGTGTTGCTCGGCACCCAGGCCAAGCTGCGCTATCCGGAGAGCCATTGGGAAGCGGCGGGCGGCGTGATCGGTGAGCCGTTGCGGCTCGTCCCCTCGGTGATGCATGGCGATCGCGTGATGGTGCCCGCGGACGCCGAGATCGTCATCGAAGGCTGGGTACGACCGGGACGCACCTCGCTCGACGGCCCCTTCGGCGAGTACACCGGCTTTCTCGGCGGCGAGGTCGAGGCGCCGTTGGTCGAGGTCGGATGCATCACACGGCGCAGCGACGCGATGTACCACGACTACGGATCCGGCCTCGCCGACATGCTCGTGCCGGACAACCTCGTGATGGAGGGCCGGCTGTACGAGCTCGTGCGGCAGGTCGCGCCGTCCCTGGTCAACGTGCATGTGCCCACCGAGGGCCGTCGATTCCATGCGGTGCTGCAGTTCGATTCCCCCGCGCCGGGCGAAGCGCGTGACGCGCTGCTCGCGGCCTTGTCGTATCGCCGGGTCAAGACGGTGCTCGCGGTCGGCACCGATGTGGACATCTTCTCGCCGGGCTCCCTCGAGTGGGCGCTCGCCACGCGCGTCCAATGGTCGCGCGATGCGATCATCCTCGACGGCTTGTCGGGCTCGGCGCTCGACCCGTCGCTCGATCCGCCCGGGCCGACCACCTCGAAGATGGGCATCGACGCCACGCGGCGCAGCCCGGGAAGCAGGCCCTCGTCGGTGCCGGAGCCGGCGCGTCGACGGGCGTCGGAGATCATCGCCGAGGCGGCAGCGCTGCAACGGCAAAAGGAGGGACGATGATGTCGGGAAACGCCGGATTCTTCGCCGCGCTCGAGGCGGCACGGCAACCGCGGCACGGCGGCGGTCACCCCTTCAGCCGCGCATGGGGCGCGGGGGAGCTCAGCCGCGCGCAGCTCGGCGAGTGGGCGATCCAGCATTTCTATTACATCGACCCGATACCGCAGCAGTTCGCGCAGCTCTACGCGCGTCTGCCGGACCTCGATGCGCGGCAGCACCTGCTCGAGAACCTGTTGGGCGAGGAGATGCCGGCCTGTCCCGAGAAGCGCCATCCCGATCTGTTGCGCAAGTTCGCCCGGGCTTGCGGTGTCGCCGACGAGCGCATCCTGCGCGCCGAGGAAGCGGGCGAGGTGTTGGCCACCACCCGCGCCATGCGGTCGTGGATCTGGGAGCTCGCGGGGATCCGGCACATCGCCGAGTCCTGCGCCGGCATCATGGTCGCTCTGGAGGGCCAGTTGCCGACCTTGTACCCGCGATATGTCGAGGCGATGCGCCGGATGGGTTTCAGCGACGATGACATGGAGTTCTTCCATGTGCATATCGAAGGGGACACGGGGCACGCGCATGTCGGCTTGGAGCTCACGGCGCGCTACGCGACCACGCCCGAGCTGCAGCGCCGCGCGATCGCGGCGGTGCGCGCCTCGGCCGAGATGCGATGGTCGATGCTGGACGGCATCCACGCGCGGCTGGTCGGTCGCGCGGCGGCGTGACGGCGTCGGCGCTGCGCTCCTCGGAGGTGGTCCTCGTCACCGGTGCCGCGGGCGGCATCGGCCGTGCGGTGGTGGGCCGGTTGCGTGAGCGCGGGCTCACGGTGGTCGCCACCGATGCGGCGCTCGCCGACCTGCCCTGTGCGGGCCCCGTCACCGCCTTTCCGCTCGACGTCACGGACGAAGCTGCGGTCCGCGGCGCCATCGCCCGCGTGGTCGCGGACTTCGGGCGTCTCGACCATGTGGTCCATCTGGCCGGCCGGGCGGGTAGGGGCCCCATCGATGTGGTCGAGCGTCCGGAGTGGGAATCACTGCTCGCGGTGAACCTCGGGTCGGCGGCTGCGCTCGCGCGGATCGTCCATCCCCATCTCGCGGCCACCCGCGGCTCGTTGACGCTCACCGCGTCGACGAACGCGTTCAACGGGGGCAGCGCGCTGTCCGGTCCCGCCTACGCCGTCGCCAAGGCGGGCCTCGTCAACTTGATGCGATATCTGGCCCGTGAGTGGGCGTCGCAGGGCATCCGGGTGAACTGTCTCTCGCCCGGTCCCATCGACACCCCGATGGTGTCGGGCCGGTTCACTGCCGAGGTGCTTGCGCAGCTCCGGGCGGCGGTGCCGCTCGGCAGGCTCGGTGAGCCGCGGCATGTCGCGCACGCGGTCGATTATCTGCTGCATCCTGATGCGGCGTTCGTGACCGGCACGGTGATGAACGTGTCCGGTGGTCTGGTGCTCGATTGAGCCGCCCGGCGCGCGGGTCCGGGCTGCCGCCCGTACGCCGCGCCAAGGACGGCATCGGTGCGCCGCGCTACCACCAGGTCTATGTGACGGTGCGTGCGTGGGTGCAGGACGGCACCTACAAGCCGGGGGCGCAGATACCCACCGAGCCCGAACTTGGGCGCATCTTCGGCGTCTCGCGCATCACGATCCGCAAGGCGATCGACGCCCTGGTCCGTGAGGGATGGTTGGTGCGTCGCCAGGGACGCGGGACCTTCGCTCGCTTCCCGGGCGGTAGCCGCCCGGTGTCCATCGACATGGGATCCGTCTTGGCGCAGGTCTCGGACCTCGCGGCGCTCACCGGTGTACGCGACCGCGTGGTCGTCGAGGTGGATCCGGACGATGAGACCCGCGCGGCGCTCGCTTTGGCGGACGGCGAGCGGGTGCAACGCGAGACCCATGTCCGGCTGCTCGGGGATTCGCCGCTCGGTCTGATCACCACCTTCGTCCCGCTCGACATCGCATCGCGTCTGGAGGGCAGCGCGTCCCGCGACCAACCCATGTTCATGCTGCTCGCGGCCACCGGCCTGCGGATCGCGAGCGCCGACCAGTACCTCGGCGCGACGCTGGCAGGCGTCGACGCGGCGCAGTCCTTGGGGGTCGCGGTGGGCGCGCCGTTGCTCCGTCTCGTGCGGGTGGTCAAGGATGAGCGGGAACGCCCCGTCGAACGGGTGGTCGCGCTCTACCGGGCTGACGCGTACCAATACCATCTCCATCTGGAGGCGCCACGGCATGGTGGACGGGGCCGCAGCCGCCCGTAGCGTGGCCCGACCGACGCCCGCTGCCGCCGATCCGCTCGGCGCTCCCGCATAATCAGCAGCAGCCTCAAACCCAGGTGCGACCATGACCGAGAAGCCCGCCAAGTACGACCTGCTCATCAAAGATGTCCGGGTGGTGCGCCCGCGCAAGGACGGGCTGCAGCGTGCCGACATCGCGATCAAGGACGGCAAGGTCGCGAAGGTGGCGCCCGGCCTGTCCGCCGCCGATGCGCGGCAGGTCGTCGACGGCAAGCGCCGCCTCGCTTTCCCGGGGCTCGTGGATCCGCACATGCATACCGGCATCTACGGCCCGTTGCCGCAGGATGCGCGGAGCGAGAGCTTGGCGGCCGCCCAGGGCGGCGTCACCTCGAGCCTGAACTACATCCGTACCGGCGGCTACTACATGGACCGCGGCGGACCGTACGCCGAGGTCTACCCGGAGATCCTCGCGCAATCGAAAGACAACTTCTGGGTGGACTACGCCTACCACCTCGCGCCGCTCGACCGGACGCACATCGGCGAGATCGACATGCTGATCGACAAGTACGGCGTGACCTCGTTCAAGATCTTCATGTTCTACGGCGGCTACGGCCTGCACGGCGCCTCGAACAGCCAGCACAAGTTCCTGATGATCGGCGAGGACGAGAAGTACGACATCGCGCACTTCGAGTTCGTGATGCGCGGCGTGCACCGTGCGATGCTGCGCCGGCCGAAGCTCAAGGATTCGATCTCGCTCAGTCTGCACTGCGAACTCGCCGACATCCTGCGCGCCTATACGAAGATGGTCGAGGGCGGCGCCAAGACCACGGACCTCGACACCTACCTCACCGGCGAGACCTACGATCCTGAGTGCATCGACTGCAAGCCGCTCACCGGTCTGCGGGCCTACAGCGCGGCGCGGCCGCCGCACTCGGAGGGCCTGGCGATCACCATCGCGGCCTACCTCGCCAACGAGACGAACTGCGCGAACATCAACCTGCTGCATCTCACCTCGCGCAAGGCGGTCGAGGCGGCGCTCAAGATGGCGAAGGCCTTCCCGCATGTGGACTTCCGTCGCGAGGTCACCATCGCCCACCTTTGCCTCGATTACGACACCAAGGTCGGCAGCCTCGCCAAGGTCAACCCGCCGATCCGTTCGCGCCCCGATGTGGAGTTCCTCTGGGAGGCGCTGCTCGACGGCAAGCTCGATTGGGTCTGTTCCGACCATGCGTGCTGCCGCATGGAGGACAAGCTGGGCGAGGACAAGGCGGGCAAGAAGAACATCTTCCTCGCGAAGTCGGGGTTCGGCGGCACCGAGTTCCTGCTGACCGCCCTGATCACCGAGGGGCGGCCCCGCGGACTGTCCTGGAACCGCATCGCCGAACTCACCTCCTGGAACCCCGCGCGGCGGTTCGGGCTCAAGGCCAAGGGCGACATCGCCCCGGGCTTCGATGCCGACATCGCGCTGGTCGATACGACGCGCAGCTTCGTCGCCGGCAACAAGGCCTCCGAGTCCGATCAGGGTTATTCGGTGTTCGAGGGCATGGAGATGTCGGCGACCGTCACCAGCACCTTCCTGCGCGGTCAGTTGGTCTACGACGAGGGCAAGCCTATCGGCAAGCCGGTCGGGCAGTACCTGCATCGCCCCTATGGCGGGCGCTGAGGGTCTCCAAGGGGCGGGTGCGGTATCATCCTCCCCCGCATTCACCCCTTCGACAGGAGTCGACACATGACCATCAAGGCCGGCGACCGCATGCCCTCGGGCAGCTTCAAGACCCTCACCGCCGAGGGCATGAAGGACGTCAAGACGGATGACCTGTTCACGGGCAAGACGGTCGTGCTCGTTGCCGTACCGGGCGCCTTCACGCCGACCTGTGATGCCCGTCATCTGCCGCCATATGTCGAGCACGCCGCCGCCATCAAGGCCAAGGGTGTCGACACCATCGCCTGCATGTCGGTGAACGACGCGTTCGTCATGAACGCCTGGGGCAAGGCCAGCAACGTCGGCGACAAGGTGCTGATGCTGGGCGACGGCAACGGCGACTACGCGCGCGCGCTCGGCCTCGTCATGGACGGCCGTGGCTTCGGCATGGGCGAGCGCAGCCAGCGCTTCGCCATCATCGTCAAGGACGGTGTCGCGACGCATGTGAACGTCGAAGCGCCGGGCAAGCTCGAGGTGTCGACCGCGGAGCACGTGCTCAGCCAGCTCTGATGGCCGACCGCAACCAGCGCATCACGTTCGCGCGGAGTCCGAAGGGGCTGCCGGTCCCGGAGGACTTCGGCGCGGACGAGACGCCGATCCCGGCGCCGGGGCCGGGGCAGTTCCTGTCGCGTACGGTGTACCTGTCGCTCGACCCGTACTACCGCAATGTGATGAAGAACAGTCCGATCTATCCCGAGCGTCTGTCGCCCGGCGATGTGATGGTCGGCGAAACGGTCGCGCAGGTCGTCGAGTCGAGGCACGCCGACCACGCACCCGGCGACTTCGTCGCGGTGCGCAACGGCTGGCAGCAGTACGCGTTGTCGTCGGGGCAGGGCGTCCGCAAGCTCGACCCCTCCGCCGCCCCCATCTCCACCGCGCTCGGGGTGCTCGGCATGCCGGGTCTCACCGGTTGGGCGGGCACGGTGCATCTCGGGCAGCCGCTGCCGGGCGAGACCGTCGTGGTCTCCGCCTGCACCGGGCCTGTCGGCAGCACCGCCGGTCAGGTGGCGCGTCACATGGGCGCGCGGGTCGTCGGCATCGCCGGGTCGGCCGAGAAGTGCGACTACGCCGTGCGCGAGCTCGGTTTCGCGGCCTGCGTGAACCACAGGGACGGCGACCTCGCGGGCGCGCTGAAGGCCGCGTGCCCGCGCGGGATCGATGTCTACTTCGACAACGTCGGCGGCGCCACGCTGCAGGCCGTCATCGCCAACCTCGCGATGGGCGCACGGATCGTGCTCTGCGGCATGATCGAGGCCTACAGCATGGACTCGCCGCCGCCCGGCCCATGGCTGGGTCCCGTGGTCGGCGCGCGGGCCACGATGAAGGGCCTCGTCGTCTTCGACCACATGCACCGCATGGCCGAGATGGAGCGGGTGGTGTCGGGATGGATCCGCGAGGGGTCGTTCCGCTACCGCGAGGACATCGCCGAGGGCCTCGCAGCGGCGCCCGCGGCGTTCTGCGCGCTCATGCGCGGCCAGAACTTCGGCAAGGCCTTGGTCAGGGTCGGTCCGGACCGCCTCTAGCAGGGACCGGCTTCGAGGCGGCTCAGGGCGGTTCGGGCGTGTCCGTATCGCGCTCGCCGCGGGCCCGTCGTTCCCGCGCGCCTTGCGCCAGCGCGAGATACCGCTGACGGAACTCGTCGAGCTCCTCCTGCGTCAGTTCCTCGAGGTCGAGCAGGGCGTTGTGCGCACCCTTGGTGGCGCGGATCAGCTCGTCGAGCTTGATGTGCAGCGCTTCGGTGTCGCGGTTCTGCGTGTTCTGGATCAGGAACACCATCAGGAAGGTGACGATGGTGGTGCCGGTGTTGATCACCAGCTGCCAGGTGTCGCTGAAACCGAACATCGGTCCGGTGACGAGCCAAGCCGCCAACACCAGCAGCGCGAGGTTGAACGCCGTCGGACGCCCGGCGAGGCGCGCGGAGTTCTTGGCGAGCATCGAGTAGAAGGCGTTGTCGCGTCGCATGCGTAGGTCCTCCATCGTCGGCTGCACGGGCCGACCTGGTACGCATGTTACGCCCTGCGCACCGGGTCCCGGTGCGCAGGGGCTTGTCCCGGCGGTTCAGCCGGGGCGGATCAGCCGGGGTTGCCGAGCAGCCGCTCGATCTCCGGGACCACCTGGAACAGGTCGCCCACCAGGCCGATGTCGGCGACCTCGAAGATCGGCGCCTCGGGATCCTTGTTGATGGCGACGATGGTGCGCGCGTCCTTGATGCCCGTCAGGTGCTGGATGGCGCCCGAGATGCCGAATGCCAGATAGAGCTGCGGCGCGATGATCTTGCCGGTCTGGCCGACCTGCATGTCGTTCGCGGCATAGCCGGCGTCGACCGCAGCGCGCGAGGCCCCGACGGCGGCGCCCATCTTGTCGGCGAGCTTGAAGAGGATGCCGAAGTTCTCGGCGCTCGCCAGGGCACGGCCGCCGGAGACCACCTTGGCGGCGGTCTGCAGATCGGGACGGTCCGAGCGCGCCGACGAGACCGACACGAAACGCGTGTGGGTGTCGGGCGCCGCCGAGACGGTCACGGCCTCGATGGGCGCCGGCGCGACGGAGACGCCGGCCGCTTCGAAGGAGGCGATGCGGACCGTCGCGACCACCTTGGCGCCCGCCGCGGACTCGACGGTGACGATGGCGTTGTTGGCGTAGATCGGGCGACGGAAGCGCGTGGCGCTCTCGACGGCCATCAGGTCCGACACCTGCGCGCTGTCGAGCAGCGCCGCCACGCGCGGCATGAGGTCCTTGCCGAAGGTGGTGGAGGGGCCGAAGACATGCGAGTAGCCCGCGGCGAGCTCCGCCAGCTGCGGCGCGATGGCCGCGGCGAGCGCGTTCGCGTGCACGGCGTGCGTGATCGTGACCACGCGGTCGACACCGGCGATGGCCGCGGCGGAGCCGGCGACCGTGGCCGGGTCGGCTGCGAACACAGCGAGCGTGACTTCGGCGTCGGGGATGGCGCGGGCGCAGGTCACGCACTTCGCGATGGCGGGGTTGACGCGGGCGCCGTCGTGTTCGGCGACGATGAGGATGCGGTTCATGCGAGCCCCTTGCGACGCAGCGCGTCGACCAGTTCCTGTGCGTCCTTGACCATGATGCCCTTGGTGCGCTGCGGCGGTGGATCGAACTTGACCGCCTTGAGGCGCTCGACCGGCGTGACGCCGAGCGACGCCGTGTCGACCGTGTCGAGCGGCTTCTTCTTGGCCTTCATGATGTCGGGCAGCTTCACATAGCGCGGCTCGTTGAGACGCAGGTCGGTGGTGACCACCGCGGGCAGGTCGATCTCCAGCGTCTCGAGGCCGGCATCGACCTCGCGGGTGACGCGCGCGACCGCTCCGTCGATCTCGACCTTGGAGGCGAAGGTGGCCTGCGGACGGCCCCACAGCGCCGCCAACATCTGGCCGGTCTGGCTGCAGTCGTCGTCGATGGCCTGCTTGCCGAGGATGGCGAGGAAGACCGACTCGCGGTCGCAGAGCGTGCGCAGCATGCGCGCGACATCGAGCGGCTCGACCACGGCATCGGTCTGCACCAGGATGGCGCGGTCGGCGCCCATGGCGAGCGCGGTGCGCAGCTGCTGTTGGCAGTCGGCGGGTCCGATGGACACCGCAAGCACCTCGTCGGCGAGCCCTTTCTCCTTGATGCGCAGGGCTTCTTCGAGCGCGATCTCATCGAAGGGGTTGATGCTCATCTTGACGCCATCGGTGATGACGCCGGAGCCGTCGGGTTTGACGCGGATGCGGACGTTGTAGTCGACCACGCGCTTGATAGGGACGAGGATGCGCTTCATCTGACACCGTTGAAGGGGTTAACCGTCACATTCTACAGGCCGAGCGAGCCGGGGTTAAGCCTGCGTTGCGGGTCGACGACCTGCTTGAGCTGCCGTATCAGGGCCGCCGTCGCGGGGTCGCGTCCGCGCATGTAAGGGTAGAACTTGCCGATCTGCAGGTGGGCGGCGCCGTGCCGTTGGAAGATGTCGGCGATGCCGTGCTTCATGCGATCGACCAGCGCCCGGCCTTCGGGGTTGTCCTCGAACTTGGGGAGCGAGGCGGCGTAGCCCTCCGGCATGAGCCTTTCCTGGGTGATGTTGGTGACATCGGCCCAGTAGAACACCGGTTCGTACAGGAAGGCGTTGGTGCCGACGGTCATGAACATCGCGCCGTAGCGGATGCGCAACCGTTTCATCTCGGCTTCATTCGCGGCGTAGTAGGCCTGCAGTTCCTCGCGGAATCCCGCCACCCGCGAGAACGGCAGCAGGCCATGGACAGGTACCCACCGTTCGCCGAGCGGGCTGCGCACGTTGTAGAGCGGCATGAAGGGCATGGCGTTGGCCACCGTGGGCACCGTCGCCGGCACCTCGGCGCCGTGGGGCTGGAGCACCGCCCTCAGCCGCGCCACGGCAGCACGACAGGACGCGTCATCGATGCCGTCCACCAGCCAGTGCGCCGAGAAAACCGCGTCCTTCAGGAAACCGCGTCCGGCGACCGCCAGCTTCGCCAGTTGGCCGATGCCGTCCCAGACGCCACGCGAGGTCTGCCAGACCGCGAGCGCCGATCTCAGGGCGGTGGCCGCGTCGGCCTTGCCGAGCTGACCCTGCTGGAGCGCCGGATCCAGACCGAAGTTGGTGAGGTTGAGGCCCTCCTTGGCGGCGGCCTCCATGCCGGCGGCGAGCTTCGCGAAACTCTGGAAGCCGAACGAGACCCCCATGACATGGCTGTTGCGCCGCATCAGGCGGAGCGACACCGCGGTCTTGATGCCGAGCGCCCCGCAGTCGCCCATGAAGAGCCCCGTGAGATCGGGTCCGTAGGAACGCAGGAAGGGCGCGCCGTTCGCGCCGCCCCAACTGCCGGTGCGGATGGTCTCGCCGGTTCCGAGCACCACCTCGGCACCGAGGGGCGTCTCGCCTGAGACGCCGAACACGCCCGTACCCCAGGTGACGCTGTTCTGTGACAGCGAGCCACCGACCGTGGCGGTGAGGCCCGAGAACGGGCCGTAGAACGGGGTGCGCAACCCGCGTCCGGCGAGCGCCTCGTTGAGCTTGGCCCAGGTCACGCCCACCTGCACGACGACATACATGTCGCGCTCGTTGATCTCGAGGATGCGATCCAAGCGGGAGGTGTCGAGGCTGACGGAACCCGGCTCCGCGGGCAGATAGCCGTCGGTGTACGACGCGCCGCCGCCGCGCGGCACCACGGCTACGCCGCGAGCCACGCAAGCGAGGACCACGGCGGCGACCTCGGATGCGGAGCCGGGCCGGACGACCGCCGAGGGCAACGCACCCGACCGATAGATGTCGGTGGAGAAGAACGCGCGTTCGGTGTCGTCGGTCAGCACATGCGCTGCGCCGACCAACGCCGCAAGCTCGCGGACCAGGGCGTCCGACGCGGTCTGCGGGGCCGCGTCCATCTCAGCGTACCGCGGTGAGGCGTTGCTGTTGGTGCGGCGGCTCGCGCTGTTGATCGGCGAAGGACTGCCGGATCTTCTGCGCGGTGTCGCGCAGCTTCGGCAGGAAGCGTTCCACCGCGAGCTTCAGCGGCACGGCGGTCCCGCTGAAGCGGATCGTCACGGCGGCGAGCACGCGATCATCCACCATGATCGGCACCGCCATGCTGATCTCGTCCGAAACGCGTCGCGGGCGCACCGCCGAAGCGTAGCCCTGCATCCGCGCATCGTTGAGCATCTTCATGAGTTCGGTGCGGTTGCGGGCGAGCGCGTCCTCTTCCTTGTCGGACCGTGCGAGGATGTCGATCAGGGACTCGCGGTGCGTCGGCGACGAGAACGCGAGGTAGACGCGGCCGGACGAGGAGGTGAGCAGCGGCACACGGAAACCGGCCGAGTAGCGCTCGACGGCCAGCGGGCTGCGATGATCGGTGGACTCGCGGACCATCATGGTGGTGCCGGAGAGCGAGGCGATGGCCACCGGCCAGACGATCTCCTTGCCGAGCTCGTGGATGTAGGGCCGCGCGATCTGCGTCACCCAGGCCTCGTCGTCGTAACCGTCCGACAGGCCGCGGACCATGATGGTCAGACGGTACCGGTCATCGTTCGCATCGCGATACACGAAGCCGGCGTGGCTCAGCGTCTCCAGGATGCGATAGGTGGTGGTGCGCGGCAGCCGTATCTCCTGCGCGACCTCGGAGACGGTCGCGCCGTTACGAAGGTTGAGAACGGTGAGCGCGTCGAGGCCGCGGATCAATGCCCGGATCGGACGAGTCGAGTCCATCGTGTGATACCCCCGTATCGATGGTCTTGTTGTGTCCGAGAGTGTAGACAGGGCGGCGCAGCGGTGTCCACATGGCGGACGGGAACCGCGAGGTGGACCCGGGACCGAGGTGTAGCCCGAGTTCCACGCACATAATCGCTCGGGATCTGCGACGCGTCGGTAGGGGGTGACATGTCGGGGGATTCAGCTCGGGCGGCCGCGGGCCGCCTCACCACGGGCCAGCTGATGGCCTACGCTGCGCCCACGGTGGCGCTGCAGTCGGTGCTGACGCCGCTCTATGTTTTCTTGCCGCCGGTGTACTACTCGGCGGAGGTCGGGCTGTCGGTGGCGATGGTCACGCTGGCGTTCTTCATCGGGCGCTTCTGGGAGGCGCTCATCGACCCGCTGGTCGGCGCGTTGTCCGACCGCACGCGCAGTCGTTTCGGGCGCCGTCGCGTCTGGATGCTCGCCGGTGCGCCGGTGGTGTTGGCCGCCGCCTGGTTCCTGCTGTCGCCGCCCCCCGGCGCGACGCTCGTCTACCTCGTCGTGGCGCTGGCGGTGTTCTACGCCGGTTGGACGATGGTCTATGTGCCGCACCAGACCTGGGGCGGCGAACTCTCCGACGACTATGCGGAGCGCTCGCGCATCGCGGGGTTCCGCGAGAGCGGGGCGTTCCTGGGGTTCCTGAGCGCGACCCTCGTCGGCATCCTCTACTGGAACATGTACCGCGGCATCGCGGCGCCCAGCTATGCGCAGATCGTGCAGGCGGTGGGCGTGTTCTTCGCGGTCGCGTTGCCGATCGGAATCCTTTGGTGCTTCGCCCGGGTGCCGGCCGCGTCGGCTGCCACGGAACGCACGCCCGGCTGGGGCGAACTCATCGCCATCCTGCGCCGCAATGCGCCGTTCCGGCGACTCGCCGGCGCGTACCTCATCGATCGCATCGCCATGGGCGCGTACTTCGCTGTGCAACCGGCGCTGATCTCCCAGGCGCTCGGCATCCCCGACCAAGTGCTGGTGGTGGCGCTCGTCAACACGATAGCCGCCGTGCTGCTCGCCTTCACCTGGGTGCCGATCTCCAACGCGATCGGCAAGCATCGCGCCTACTGCCTCGCCAACCTCGTCACCGCGCTGTCCTATCTGCTGCTGCTCGTGGTGCCTGCGGGCCTCGCCTGGCCGGTCCTCGCGGTGAACGCGCTGATGGCCTTCGGCAACGGCGGCACGATGGTCACGCCGCCGGCGATGACCGCCGACGCGGTCGACTCCGACGAGCTCGAGTCCGGTATCGCGCAGATGGGCGGGCATATGGCGTTCCTCGCCTGTGTGTTCAAGCTCGGCATGGGGCTCGGGCTCGTGGTCGGCCTGCAGTTCCTGACGGCGTTCGGTTACGCCGGGATGGGCGCGGCGTTGTCCGATGACGCCGCGATGGGTGTCAGGCTCGGCGCCTCGGCGCTGCCCGCGCTGCTGCTCCTCGTGCCGATCATGCTGATGTGGCGCTATCCGATCGACGCGGCGCGGCATGCGTCGATCAGGCGGCAGCTCGAAGAACGCCGCGCCTTGGAGGCACGCTGATGGGCAGGATCCTGCGTCGGGCCGGTCGGATCCTGGGCGGTCTGCTCGCGCTCATGGCGCTCCTGGTGGTCGGCGCGCTGGTCGCCGCGTGGATCGCCGATCCCGCGGTGCCGCGGAACCTGCTGTTCGGTCAGTCCTTGAGCGAGCCGGCGGCGGTGCAGGACTCGCAGCCGCAGGCGACCGTCCCCGGCCGTCCGCGCGACGACATCGCGATCGGCGCGCAGGTGACCATCGACCCGCGCGGTCTCGCGCTCGCCGAGACCTACGCCGACAAGATGCAGTCGGTGGCGCTCCTGGTGTTCCACCGCGGCGCACTGCGCTACGAGCGTTATTGGCCGGGCTACGACGCCACGACCCGGACCAACCCGAACTCCATGCACAAGGGCGTGCTGGCGCTGGTGGTCGGGGCGGCGATCGCCGACGGCTTCATCGATTCGGTGGATGCGCCCGCCTCGAAGTGGCTCCCCGCATGGCAGAACGATGCACGGCGTGACATCACGGTGCGCGAACTGCTGCAGATGTCGAGCGGTCTCGAGGTACCGGTGTTCGGCACCTGGAAATCCTCGCGCATCCTGTTCGGCTCGGACCTGCAGGCCGGGGTGCTTGGCCTCGGCACCGAGGCGCCGCACGGCAGCCTGTTCCAATACAACAACGCGAGTTCCCAGGCCTTGGTGATGGTCGTGGAGCGGGCCACCGGCAAGCGCTACGCGCAGTACCTCTCGCAACGGCTCTGGCAACCGATCGGGGCGGGCGACGCGGCGCTCTGGATGGACCGCGCGGGCGGACAGCCGCGCGGGTTCTGCTGCCTGTTCGCCACGGCCCGCGATTGGTTGCGGGTCGGTCGGCTGATCCTCGACCGCGGCCGCGTCGGCGAGGCGCAGGTGCTGCCCGCCGAGTGGATCGATGCCATGACCACGCCATCGGCCCGCAACCCGAACTTCGGCATGCATGTCTGGCTCGGATCGCCGCCGGCGCAGCGACGACCATACAACCGCCATACCACCAAGGCCGATGCGAGCGCGTTCCATTCGTCGCGCTTCTTGGCCGAGGACATCATCTACATCGACGGCTTCGGAGGACAACGCGTGTACATCGTGCCCTCGCAGGAACTCGTGATCGTGCGCACCGGCGTCTCGTCCCGTGAATGGGACGACGCCATCCTGCCCAACGCGCTCATCGGCGCGGTGCGCCGATGAACGGCCGGGTCGCCGAGCAGCGCCTGCGGCTCGCGGAGGGCCTGTTGTCGCTGGCGATCTTCGCGCTGGCGGCGTTCCAGATCTACCAATCGACCAAGGTCGGCACCACGCCGCGCGGCACAGCGGCACGCGAGGCGCTGCAGCACCTGCATGTCGCCAACGGCCTCACCATCCTGCTGCTGCTGCTGCCGCGCCTATGGCTGTGGTTCCGGTTGCCGCGTCCGGCGCGTCCGACGCGCGTCCCCGCAGCCGCGGACGACCTCGCGCGGCGCTGCAACCTCGGCCTCTACCTGCTGCTGCTCGCGCTGTGCCTCATCGGTCCCTTCTTCGCGTGGTCCGAGGGGCATGCGGTGTCGTGGTACGGGCTCGTCACGCTGCCGCCGATGATCGGCGCGGGATACCGGCCCTCGGTGACGCTCGGGTACCTGCACAGCGCCGTATCGTTCGCATTGCTGGTGCTCGTCGGTCTGTCGGTGTGCGTCGCGCTTTGGCAGGCGGTCCGATATCGCGCCGCACCTTGGCGGATGTTGCCGGCTGTCCCTTGGTCCGGGTCGCAGGTCAGCGACCTCGCCCGCACGGGCGCCGGCTGGAACGCGCTGCATGCGCTGCTGTTCGCCGGCGTGCTCGCGCTCGGCGCCTGGATGCCGTACAAGGTGTTCGGCGTGGTGCCGTTCACCACCGGCGCGCAGCTGGTCGACTCTGGGCCGCCACCCGTCGCCGACCCGTACCTCGATGCGTCACCGCCGCCGCCGCTCGATGCGCAGACCACCAAGGATTTCATGTGGTGCCGTTTCTGCCACACCTTCGACAAGGGCGGGGCGCACGGCGTCGGACCGAACCTGCACCGGGTGTTCGGGCGCCGCGCCGCGAGCGCCGCCGGGTTCTACTACTCGCCGGCGTTCGTGGAAGCGGGGCAGGGCGGGCTGGTGTGGGACGCGGCTCAGATCGAGGCGTTGATCGCGGACCCCGAGGGCTTCCTCGGCGGCAAGCACCGCATGCGCTATCCGCCGATCAAGGATCCGGAGCGCCGCGCCAAGGTGATCGCGGCGTTGCGGTGGGAGACGCGTTAGGCGGCAGCGGACGCGTCGGTGCAGAGGCGCGCCGCTGAAGCACCCGCCAAGCGGCCGAGCGTCACCGCCATGCACAGGCCGACCGCCGGCAGGTAGCCCGTCACCGCCGGGCCGGAGATGCTGCGGGCAGCGCCGCCGCCTGCCGTGATGTTCGGCAGCGGACGACCGTCGGGACGCAGCACGCGGGCGCCGTCGTCCACCTGCAATCCGCCCTGGGTGTGGAACAGCGCACCTGTGACGCGCACGGCGTAGTAGGGCGGCGCGAGCGGCGCGAGACCTGCGAAACTGCGTCCGAACCGATCCTCGGTCCCGGACGACCGCGCCGTGTCGATCGCTGCGTTCTCGGCGGCGAAGGTACCCTCGGGCACCCGGCAAGCCTGTTCGAGCTCCGCCCAGGTATCGCCGCGACGCAGCGCCCCGACCTCGACCAGCTGCCGCTGCTCGACGGAGTGAGGTACGCAGGCCTCGTGACGGCGGCCATCGAAAACCACCCAGGCGACGCCGCCCGGCTGCGCGAGCACCGGCACGCACATGCCCGAGATGTTCGCGAGCTCGTGCGTGAAGCGGTGGCCCTCGGCGTTGGCGAGGAAGCCCCCCTCGATGAGCAACGGATGGGGGACGACGATCTGCTGCGGGTCGGCGAGGGTGCCCAAGCCCTGATAGGCGGTCATGTCGCCCACCGCGCCGCCGAGCGCCTCGCCCCACAGGATGCCGTCGCCCTGGTTGCCCTCGTGCCCGAAATACTTGGCGTTCGCCATCTCGGGGATGTGGCGCGCCACCATCGCGTGGTTGCCGCCGAAGCCGCAGGTGGCGAGCACCACCGCGCCGCACCCGAGATGCTCCACCACGCCGCCCGGCCGTTCGATGCGCAGTCCGAGCACGCGGTCGTCCGCATCGGCGTACAGGTCGGTGACGCGTGCCTCCGTCATGACCTCGATGCCGGCCCGACCGCAGGCGTTCTGCAGCAGGCCGAGCAGCTCCTCGCCGTTGCGGCCGGGCGGGATGTGCAGCCGCGGCCGCGAGTGCCCGAGACCGGTCCACTTGAAGTCGAGCAGCAACGGGACACCGTGGTGCTCTGTCAGCCAGTCGAGGGTGGGACCGGATTCGCGGGCGATGAGACGCGCCAACGCGGGGTCGGCGCGGCCCTCGGTCTTGGCCATGACATCCGCGACGAAGGACTCCGGATCGTCCTCGACGCCTGCGGCACGCTGTGCCGCCGTGCCGACGCCGCAGACCGCGCCCAGCGACATCGAGGTGCTGCCCCAAGGACGGGCATCGCGCTCGAGCACCAGCACCTCGCGGCCGGCATCCCGCGCGGCGAGCGCAGCGGTGAGGCCACATGCCCCCGCGCCGACCACGGCGACGTCGATGCTGAACTCGAATTCGGGGATCTGGTCGCGGATGATGCCCATGTCGTTGTCCCTGCACGGACGGGAACGCCCGTCAGACGGTGGCGAAGTCTATCACCGGGCCCGGAGCTCGATGCCCCTGCGCCCCGGCTCGGCTAGACTGCCCGTCAACGACCGCGCTGAAGGAGCGCCGCATGTCCCAGGCCGTACATCTGATGCCGGGCGCCGTCGACGGCGCGATCGCCGAGCTGCGGCGCGTGCTGGGCGCCGAGCGGGTGGTCACCGACCGTGCCGAGCTCGAGTTCCATTCGCAGGATGTCTATCGCAGCGGCGAGCTGCCGGCCGCGCTGATCCGGCCGACCGGCACCGAGCAGCTGGCCGAGGCGCTGCGCGCGATCGCGCCGGCGCGGCTGCCCATCGTGCCGCGCGGCGGCGGCATGTCCTACACGGATGGTTACCTGCCGACGTCGCCCGGTTCGATCATGGTCGACCTGCTGGCGATGGACCGGGTGGAGACGATCGACGCCGAGGACCGGTTCGTCACGGTGCAGTGCGGGGCCACCTGGAAGCAGCTGTTCGACGCGCTTGCGCCGCACGGCGTGCGCACGCCGTACTACGGACCGCTGTCCGGGCTGCGCTCCAGCATCGGCGGCGCGCTCTCGCAGGGCAGCATCTTCCTCGGATCCGGACGCTATGGGCCGGCAGCGGAGAGCGTCATCGGGCTCGATGTGGTGACCGTCGACGGCCGCGTGCTGCGGCTCGGCAGCCACGCCAACAAGAACGGCAAGCCCTTCTTCAGGCAGTTCGGCCCGGACACGCTCGGCATGTTCCTCTCGGACTGCGGCGCGCTCGGCATCAAGACCCGCGCCACCTTCAAGCTCATCGAGCCGCAGCCGGAGACGCGTTACCTGTCGTTCAGCTTCCGCGCGGCGGAGCCGCTGTTCGCGGCGATGGCCGAGGTCGCGCGCGCCGATGTCGTGTCGGAGCAGTTCGGTTTCGACCCCGGACTGCAGGCCGTGCGCATGAAGCGCACCAGCCTCGCCGCCGATGCCAAAGCGCTCGGTGCGGTGGTCAAGAACGCGGGCGGGGTGCTCAAGGGTCTCAAGGAAGGCGCGAAGGTGGTGATGGCCGGCCGCGGCTTCCTCGAGGAGGGCAGCTTCTCCATCCATCTGTCGCTCGACGGTCGCGACGCGGCCGACGCGGACGCGAAGGCCGCCATCGTGCGGCGCATCATGTCGGCAGGGGGCACCGAGGTCGAGAACACGGTGCCGAAGGTGATGCGCGCCAACCCCTTCGCCGAGCTCAACAGCATGCTGGGGCCGGGCGGTGAGCGCTGGGTGCCGGTGCACGGCACCGTGCCGTTCTCGCAGGCGTCGTCCATGTACGGGTCCTGCGAAGCGGTGTTCGCCCGGCACGCCGCGGTCATGCAGCGTCTCGACATCGACCGCGGCTATCTGCTGTGCACGGTGGGCGGGTCCGGCACACTGCTCGAGCCCGTGCTCTACTGGCCCGATGCGCGCCTCGGTTTCCACGAGCGCGTGCTCGACGCCGGCTACCTGGCGAAACTGCCGACGTTCCCGCCGAACCCGGCGGCCGCCGCCGCGGTGGCCGAGATCCGCAGCGACCTGGCGACGGCGTTCATGGAGCGGGGCGCGGTGAGCTTCCAGCTCGGGAAGTTCTACCGCTACCAGGACGGGCTGGACCCGACCGCATCGGCGTTCCTGCGGGACCTGAAATCTTTGCTCGACCCCGACGGCCGGATGAACCCCGGCGCGCTCGGTCTCTGACCCGGAAGCGTTCCGACGACGCGACAACCACGACAGGAGGATCCGATGGCCAAGATAATCGTGCTCTTCAACCTCAAGCCCGGTGTCAGCGTCGCCGACTATGAACGCTTCGCGCGCGAGACCGATCTGCCGATCGTCAACAAGCTGCCTTCGGTGCGCAACTTCGAGGTCCTGAAGTCGCAGGGACTGCTCGGCGGCGGCGCGGCCCCGTACCAGTATGTCGAGATCATCGATCTGCACAGCCTCGAGCAGCTCGGCCAGGACGTCTCCTCGGAGACGATGCAGAAGGTCGCAGCGACCTTCCAGTCGATGGCGGACAGCCCGCAGTTCATCGTCACCGAGTCGCTGTGACCGACGCCCGCCGGAAAGGCGGGGCGGTCATCGAGCCAGGACGATCTCCAACCACTCGCCGGCCGCGCCGCGCAGCAGCCCAGCGCTGCGCCCGTCGTACGGGGCTTCGGTCCGCGCTGCGGGTTCCCGCAGCCACGGCAGTGCGCCGATCGCGGACCCGCTGGCGGTGGGGTCGCTGAGGAAGCTCACCATCGCGAGTCCGGGGGGGAGGTCTCCCTCGCGCTGCGGTCGGGGCGCGGCGCTCGCGGGGTAGCCATCGAGTTCGAGCGCGAACCCGCGCGACAGCGGGACCAAGGCGAGCGGCGTCTCGCTGGTCGGGGGCAGCCCATGGGCGGCCTGCAGGACGCCGACGGGCGAGCCGAAGGCCGGAGTCACGGCGAGGCCCAGCACCTCCCGATAGAACGCCTGCATCGCCGGCATCGAGGGTCCGCCCAGCACCAGTATGAAGCTGCGGTCCACGAAGCTGCGGGCCGGTGTCTTCACGAAAGTCCCGCCGCCGGGCGGCAGCCGGGTGAAATAGTTGAGCTCGCCCGCCGGGCCGAGCGCCTGCATCGCGACGATGGCCGGGTTGGAAGCGAGCGGCTCGGGGCGTCCGATCACGCGGAACGGCGAGCCGGCGGCCGCGAAGCGCTCGGCGAGGGCTTGCGGGTCCTGCGCGAGGATCTCGTTCGCGTTCCAGCCGTGGGTCCGCAGGACCGCGTATCCGGGCGTGTCGGGGCGCTCGACGAGCCGCAGCGTGAAGCCGGGCGCGAGGGGTGGGCGCAAGAGGGCGAGGCGGCTGCCGATCGCGAGCGGCGCCTCCCAGGATCCCGCCAGTGCGGCGGACACCTCGGTCCGACCGGCCGCTCGATAGCCCAGCCACCCGACATAGGCCCGCTCTGCCGCGTCGAGGTCCGGCACGCAGAGCGTCACCATCAGGATGTCGCGGAGCATGGGCGCATCGTAGCCGTATCGGGCCGGGTCACAGGGTGGACAGACGAGCGGCTTGCCCGTTCCGCGGACGCACGCGCGGGTAGGGCGGGCGTAGTATCGGGAGGAGCGGCCATGGGGGGCCGCGCAACGGGAGTCCGTGGCATGAAGTCCATTCCGCACAAGCGCGGCCGCGAGGTCGAGTCCTGGCTGCGCAAGGAAGAGCTCGAGCAGCGCAAGCGCTACCGCAAGATCGTCGCCGAACAGGAGGCGCTGTCGCCGAAGCGCGACAAGTGGATCGCGCAGTTCCTGCAGCGCATCCAGACCCGTGGCGTCCATACGCACTACGACCAGCTGCGCAAGGTCCGGCCGGAGGAGATCCCGGTCAAGCCGAAGCGCAAGTTCCGCGTCGTGTTCTGACGCCACCCCTTCCAGAGAGGACCGACACATGGCCCGTCCGCATATCGAACCTTTCGTCGACCGAGACGTCCCGTTCAAGAAGATGACCCTGCCGGGTTTCCCGAAGGGCATGCAGTACAAGATGCTGTCGCTCGACACCGACGACGGCGCCTGCACCATGACCGTGCTCTTCGAGCCCGGCTACAAGCAGCCGCCCGGCATGAGCTACTCGGAATACGAGCTCTTCATCATGTCCGGTTCCATCACCATCGGCGAGAAGGTGTGGGGACCGGGCAGCTATGTCTTCGTGCCGGCCGGCGTCGCCATCGAGGCGCTGGCCTCGCCGCGCGGCGCGACCGGTCTCATCTTCTACAACTACGGCGAACCCTCGTTCGTCGAGTCGGACAGCGACCACAAGCACGCCGAGCGCAACCGCCTCGCGATGGTGAACGCGTACGACAACATGCACTGGACCTCCACCAACTTCTTCCCGGCGACGGCGCCGGGTTGCATGGTGAAGGTGCTGCGCTTCGACCCGCGCACGCATGGGTTCACGTTCCTGTATTGCATGACGCCGAACTTCTGGCAGGACAACATCTCCTACCACGACTGCTGCGAGGAGGCGTACCACATCTGGGGCACCTCCTGGATGATGCAGTTCGGCGACCTGCCGACGGGCGGCTACTTCTGGCGTCCGCCGTACATCAACCACGGCGCGTTCGCCTCCAAGCTCGGCATCCTCGCCATCGGCCGCACCGACACGCAGCTCTACAACCACTTCCACTTCAACCCGTGGACCAACATCGAAGAGAACCAGGAACGCGCAGCGAGCCGCTTGCTCAACCGCAACCCTGAGCTCTACAAGTGGGTGAACTCGCACGGTCATAACCACCCGATCGACTTCGAGTTCGACCACGGGCACGCGCACGGCGACATGGCGCACCATCACGGCGACGGGATGGTCGACCACAAGCACAAGAAGAAGAAGCGCAGCCGCCGTTGAGGCGACCGGCGCCCGGCCCGTCGCGTCGACGGGCCGGGCGTCCCTTCATCCCACGCCGCTCAACGCCAGTCGTCGGCGACCTTTTGCTCGTCGATGAGGGTCCGGAGCCGGATGCGGCCGTCGGCGCCGATCCACTGCCATACCCGGGAACGCAGGCGCAGCGTGGCGTCCAACTGGATCATCTCGTAGAAGCGCGTCGCCGGCTCATCGCGTCTGCGCCACTGCAGCAGCAGCGTGCGGTTCTCGGGATCGCGGGCATCTTCGGCGGCCCAACCGTCGATCGGCCCGTCCTCGAACCACAAGCGGTCATCGCGCCAGCGCCCTTGGAACTCGCGGTTCTCGGTGCGCCCGTCCGTCCAGGTGTAGAGGTTCGTCTGGTGGTAGTCCCAGCCGTTGCCCGGCGCGACACGGCAGGTCAGTCGGGAGGCGTGTTCGTCCACCAGCCGTCCGGCCGCGTCGTAGTAGCGGTAGGTGCCTTCCCAGATGCCGGCTTGGCTCGAGAGCAGCGGCATCAGCTTGGCGAGATCGGTCATGTCGGAGGTCTCCATGCGCAGGACCTCCCGTCGGTACCCCGGGACGGACGCTATCATGGCCTCCGGTGGGGGCGGGAGGGCGACCGATGGGGCTTCCGGGTATGCTTGTCGGCTTGGCCGGCCAGCGGCCAGCCCGGCAAGCCCCCAAAGAGAAGGACCCTCAGATGACCACGCCCGAAGCGGCCGTCCGCACCAGCGACAGTCTCCGCAACGTCCGTTATGAGATCCGCGGCAAACTCGCCCGTCGCGCGCAGGAGATCTCCCGCAAGGGTTACGAAGTCATCTCGCTCAACATCGGCAACCCGGCGCTGTTCGGTTTCCGCACGCCCGAGACGATGCGTCTCGCCATGATCGAGAACTTCCCGGACAGCGAGGGCTACTGCCACCAGAAGGGCATCTTCCCGGCCCGCGAGGCGGTGGTGATGCAGCAGCAGGCCCGTGGCGTGACGGGCGTGAGCGCCGAAGAGGTGTTCATCGGCAACGGGGTGAGCGAGCTCATCGATCTCACCTTGCGCGCGCTGCTCAACGACGGCGACGAGGTGCTGGTGCCGAGCCCCGACTACCCGCTGTGGACGGCGGCGGTGAACCTCAACCGCGGCCGCGCCGTGCACTACGCCTGCCTTCCCGAGAACGGCTTCGTGCCGGACCCCGAGGAGGTCGCGCGGCTCATCACGCCGCGCACCCGCGCCATCGTCGTCGTCAACCCCAACAACCCTACCGGTGCGGTCTACCCGCGCGCCGTGCTCGAAGCGCTGGCGCGCCTCGCCGAGCGCCATGGGCTCGTGGTGCTGAGCGATGAGATCTACGACCAGGTGCTCTACGACGGTGCCGAGTTCGTGCCGATGGCGACGCTGGTGCACGACGCCGTCTGCGTGACGATGTCGGGGCTGTCCAAGGTCTACCGCGCCTGCGGGTATCGCGTAGGGTGGGCCGTGGTGTCCGGCAAGCTGCGCGCTGCGCAGAGTTTCCTCGAGGCGATGGAGCTGCTGGCGTCGCTGCGCCTGTGCAGCAATGTGCCGGGGCAATGGGCCGTGCAGACGGCTCTCGGCGGTGTGCAGAGCATCCGTGACCTGTGCGCGCCGGGCGGACGGCTGTTCCAGTCGCGCCGTGCGATAGTGGAGTCGGCGGCGGCGAACCCGTCGCTGAAGCTCGTGGTACCGCAGGGCGCCC
>DAIMYL010000013.1:0-24639 GCA_036734505.1 Steroidobacteraceae bacterium
AGCGTTGGCAGGCGTTCGCCTCGGTCGACTACGACATCAACGACTCGGTCGAGGTCTACGGCCGTGTGTTCGCCGTGAACTCGAGCGTGCCGACCCAGCTCGCCTCGTCGGCGTTCTTCGGTGGTTCGACGGCGACCTTCAAGGTCAACCTCGACAACCCGTACCTGACCGCGGCGCAGCGCACGGCGCTGATCGCGGCGTACAACAATGAAGCCGCCTTCCCGATCCCGGGTGAGGCAGCTCACGGGCCCTACAACGCAGCGGCCCCCGCCGGCACCCAGCTCGTCACGGTGAACGGCATCCGGCGCCGCCTGATCGAGCTCGGACCCCGCGTCGGCATCTCCGAGTCCAAGACCCTGCAGCTCACCGGCGGTGTCCGGGGTGACCTCGGCTCCAGCGGATGGACCTGGGATGTGTCGGCCCAGTGGGGCCGCGTGTCGCGTTTCGACGGCCTGGAGAACGACGTCAGCATCATCCGCGCGCGCAACTCGCTCATCGCGATCCAGACCCCGGACGGCATCCAGTGTGTGTCCGGTCCGCCGTGCGCCCCGGTGAACATCTTCTCGGGCAACGGTGCTCCTTACCGCGACAGCGGCGTGCCGATGACCGGCGCGATGTCCCAGGCGGGTCTCGACTACATCCGCGCCAACTACTACTCGTCGCAGACCACCGAGGCCCACTCCGCCTCGGCCAGCGTCGCGGGCGATGTGCCGGCCTTCAAGCTGCCCACCGCGGAGTCCTCGCTGGGTCTCGCCGCGGGTGTCGACTGGAACGAGTTCACCTCGGTCTACCGTCCGGACGACCTCACACAGTTCGGCGGTGCGATGGGTCAGGGCGGCACATCGCCGCCGCTCTCCGGCCGCGTCGACAGCACGGAGTTCTTCGTGGAAGCTTACCTGCCGCTCGTCGAGGGCAAGGCCGGCATCCAGAACCTCGCGCTCGACCTCGGCGCCCGTTTCTCGGACACCAACCTCGCCGGGTCCTTCGAGACCTGGAAGGCGGGTCTCGAGTACACCCCGGTGGAAGGCTACCGTTTCCGCACGATGCTGCAGCGCGCTGTCCGCGCACCGAACATCGGCGAGCAGTACGCGCCGCTGTCCTTCGGTCTCACGGAGGTGCGTTCGGATCCCTGCGCGGGCTCCGCTCCGGTCACCAACGCCACGCTCCGCGCGAAGTGCATCGCGCAGGGCGCTCCGGCCTCGCAGATCGGCCTCATCTCCCCGCCGGCGGCGCAGCAGGCCGCGAGCATCGGTGGCGGTGCCATCTCGCTCGGTGTGCAGCTGAAGCCTGAGGAGGCCGATACCTTCACGGTCGGCTTCCAGATGTCGCCGGATTGGCTGCCGGGCTTCTCGGCCTCGGTCGACTATTACAAGATCGAGATCGACGGCGGCATCGGCTCGTTCGGTGCCCAGGAGATCCTGGACAACTGCTTCAACAACAACCTGACCAGCTTCTGCAGCCTGGTGAAGCGCAACTCGGTCGGCGAGCTCGAGGGCGACGGCTTCGGCATCGTCCAGGAGATCCGCAACCTCGCGACCATCAAGGCGGAGGGCATCGACTACTCGTTGGCCTACGACTTCGACATCGGCGAGTTCGACATCGGGCTCGGCCTGTCGGGCACCCATACGCTCGACAGTTCGTTCAAGTCGAGCCCGGCGTCGCCGCTGATCGAGTGCCAGGGCCTTTACGGCGACACCTGCGGCAACCCGACCTCCAAGGACCGCGTCAACCTGTCGGCCTCGGTCGGTTGGAAGTCGCTGTCGGCGACGCTGTTCGTGCGTCATCTGTCGGCGGTCGATGTCCAGGCCCGTGTGGACGACCCGGACCAGGTCGGCAACAGCATCTACCTGGTCGAGAAGATCCCCTCGTACCAGTACCTCGACCTGTCGCTGCAGTGGCGTTGGAACGATGCCCTCAAGGTCACCCTCGCCGCCCAGAACATCCTGGACGAGGAGCCGACCATCGTGGGCAACATCCCGGGTGCCAACACGGCACCGAACACCTACGTCGACTACTACGATCCGCTGGGCCCCAAGTACAGCCTCGGCGTGTCGTACAAGTTCTGACACCGTCCACGGTCGATGCTTGAAACAACTGGGGTGTCGCGCAAGCGGCACCCCAGTTCTTTTTTGGGTCTCGGGTACATCGGGTTGTCAGCCGGAGAGCGAGCGGATGAACAGCGAGTCTGAAACCCTGCAGGCGGCGCGCGCCGACCTCGCGGCGGGTCGTGCGGCAGAGGCGCTCGGACGCCTCGAGGGGCTGGTGCCTGCGGATCTGGGGCCGGCGCCCAGAACGGAGCTTTTCCTGATGCGTGCGGCGGCCTGCCGCATGCTGGGCCGCGCCGACGACGAGGTGGCGGCTTTGCAGACCGCACTCGCCTACGACCCCTACTGTTGGCCGGCGCTGCTGCAGAAGGCGGACCTCCTCGAGAAAAAAGGCGATCTCAAGGCCGCCGCGGTCATGTACCGCGATGTGCTGCGCATCTCGCCGCCGTCCGAGTATCGACCCGAGGCGTTCGCGAAGCCGCTCGCCCACGCCGAGCGCATGGTGGCGATGTATGCCGAGGCCCTCGAGACCACGCTGCTGCAGGCGGTCGGCGACCTGCCCGGCATGAGCCAGAAGTGGCGCGAGGCGGTCTCCATCATGTCGGGTCGCAGTCGTCCGTTCCACGCGGACTGCAACCAGCTCACGGTGCCGCGTCTGCCCGCGCAGCCTTTCTTCCGTCGCGAGATGTTCGGTTGGGTGGCCGAGTTCGAGAAGCGCACCGACGCCATCCGCGAGGAGATGATCGCGGCCTTGGCCGATGCCGGGACGCAGTTCGAGCCGTACATCCAGTACAACCCGGGCGACCCGGTGAACCAGTGGGCTGAGCTCAACCATTCGCGCGCTTGGACCGGCTTCCACCTGTTCCGCGGCGGCAAGCCGGTGGAGGAGAACCTCGCGCGCTGTCCGCGCACCGCGGAGGCGCTCAAGCTCATCGATGCCGTCCATCTCGCCGGCACCTGCCCGAACGCCATGTTCTCGGTGCTCGCGCCGAAGACCCACATCCCGCCGCACCACGGCGAGTCGAACGCGCGCTTGGTGGCCCACCTGCCGCTCGTCGTCCCGTCCGACTGCCTGTTCCGGGTCGGCTACGACAACCGGCGGTGGAAGGAAGGCGAAGTGCTGATCTTCGACGACACCATCGAGCACGAGGCCTGGAACGACAGCGACGAGATCCGCGTCGTGATGATCTTCGATGTCTGGAACCCGTTGCTGACGCCGGAGGAGCGCCTCATCGTGCAGCGCATGGCCGAAGCCGAGCGCGCGTTCCGGCTGGGCTCCTGACCGGCTGCGCGCCTCAGGCGGGATCAGCCGCCCGTCGGCACCACGTCGAACGCGACCGTCATGCGTTCGCCCTGACCGGGGAACGGCTCCACGCCGTGCCACTGGTACGAGGGGAACAGCGCCAGCCGCCCGTTATCGGGCTGCACCCACCCCGTGGGGCCGATGCCGGGCACGGGATAGGGCGGCCGTCCGAAATGCAGCCAGCCGGCACGATGCGGATCCTGCGAGACCTCCGGCGGCACCGCGAGGTAGTACGCCGAGCTCAGCCAGCCCCGCGGATGGATGTGCCCTACATGGCTGCCGCCGCCGCCGAAGAGCCGCACCGACCAGCAGCCGCTGATCCGGTAGCCCTTGGCGGCGCGCCCGAAGAGCGGATGTCCGGGCAGCTGCGGCATCGCCGTCATGTACGCCTCGATGGCGGGGTGGATGACCTCGAAGAACGCCCGGACGACCTCGTCCGTCTCCGAGCCCATGTGGATCTCGATCTGGGTGCCGCCGCGCACCGAGTTGACGAGCGGATGCGCCTGCAGCGTGTGGCGCTGACGCAGGCGCAGCGCGAGCTCTGCGTTGTACTCCGCGATGGTCGAGAACCCTTCGGGCGGTGCGAGCGTCGCGACCCGGCAGACGCGCTCCGGTTCGGCGAGCGCGCGCCATGTGTCATCGCCCGCGATGCGCAGCGCGAGTGAGCGCAGCGCCCATCCGGTCTGACCGCGGGGTCGCCGTTCGATGAGCCAGTCCGTGTGTCTCAAGGCGTCGTCGGCGCGCAGGCCGGTGAGGGCGACGATCGCGGCGTTCTCGCGGACGAGCTCGAGTTCGGGCGCGCGGGCGAGCGCGATGTCGATGGCCTTCTCCGCCTCAGCCTGCCGGTCCGTCTCGGCGCAGCGCAGCGCGAGCAGCGCCAGTGCATATTCGTCGTCCGGTCGCAGCGCCAGCCCTTCGCGCAGCACGCGCTCTGCCTCGTCATGACGGGACGCGTTCTGCAGCGTTGCGACGAACGCGAGGCGCAGCGCCGGATCGTCCGGGGCCGCGGCGAGCGCGTTCCTGAAGCCGTCCGCGAAGCGCGCGTCATCACCCTGCATCCAAGCCAACGCGGCGCTGCGGCTGAGCATCTCGACATGACCGGGCTCCGCCGCGAGCCCCTCCCGGAGGATCGCCTGCGCACCCTCCCAGTCACGCCGTGCCACGCACAGGTCGACGATCGCGAGCCTTGCGCGCGTGGCATCCGGACCGCGGAGCAGCGGACGCAAAGCTGTGAGCGCATCGTCGAAGAGTCCGAGGTCCACCAGTCGGGCACCGAGTGCGAGCCAGTACTCGGTCCGCCCCTGGACTTCGGGTCCCGCTGCGGTGAGCACATCGAGCGCCGCCTTGCGTTCGCCGGTCTGTGACAGCGCCTCGGCGCGCAGCAGCACCGCGGATGGACCCATGGCGCCGGCGGGCAGACGATCGAGGTGCGCCAACGCATCGTCGGGGCGCAGCAGTTCGAGCGCTGCCCTTGCGAGACCGAGGCGCGCCTGCGGTAGCTCGTGGGCCGCGAGGGAGTACTGGTACATCACCTCGGCCGAGGGGGTGTAGCCCGCGCCGAGCAACAGATTGCCGAGGTTGTTGGCGAACTCGGCTTGTGTCCGTCCGGTCACGCCCGGCAGGTCGAGCGATTCGCGCATCAGATCCTCCGCGCGCGAGAGGTCTCCGCGGTCGCGCGCCACGAGACCCGCGAGATGCACGGCAGGCGGCCACCTCGGGTGGGCGCGCAGGAGCGCCTCGAGCCGGCGCTCGGCGGTATCGAGATCCCCGGTGCTGAATGCCCTATGGGCCTCGGCGAGGGCGGTGGTGGCGGCGCCGGTCATGGCGCGACTTTAACCGAACTCGCGGAATCCGCTAGCATCGACATCGGGCCGAGCTGCGGCAGCTGGAGAGAGGACGACACGATGCGTTGCGCCGAACCGATGCGGCATCTGGGTACGGTCGACATCGCGCCGTTCGCGGCCGCGTTGGCCAGCCAACCCGAGGCGATCTGGGACGCCGACGCCGAATTCCAGAAGCGCCTCGCACCCTACCGCAAGTCCCGCAGCGTCTATCTGATGATGACCCTCGGGGGTCCGCAGATGCCGACGCGGCACCTCGCCGGCTGGGAGCCGCTGCGCGAGGCGTTCGAGCCGGTGCTGCAGCGCATCGGGTCCTTCTATCCGCGCCCGGGCCGTGCGCTCAACGCGCAGGTCGCGCTGCTGGCGTCGGGCGACGACATCCCCGAGCACGCCGACTACGGGCCGACGCTGGAGGCGACGCACCGCGTGCATGTCCCGCTCGAGACCCACCCCGATGTGCGCTTCGTGGTGGAGGGACGCGACATGTCGCTCTCGGTGGGCGAGGCCTACGAGCTCGACAACATGCGGCTGCACTACGTGCAGAACCTCTCGCCGGTGCGGCGCATCCACCTGATCGTCGACTACCTCGAGGAGCCGGCGGTCGCCGCGTGACCATCCTCTCGCACCACCACCGCGTGATCTTCATCGCGGTGCCGAAGAGCGCGAGCCACGCGATCCGTTTCGCGCTGCGCGGACAGCTCGGGCCGGGCGACGAGGAGCAGGTATCGCTGTTCGTCCGCAAGCGCATCGACCGTCCGCCCTTCGACCGCGTCGAGCACGGTCACCAGACCGCGCTCGAGGTGCGCCAAGCGCTCGGCGCCGACGCCTGGTCCCGCTACCGCTCGTTCGCGGTGGTGCGCAACCCCTGGGCACGGTTCGTGTCCTATGTGGCTTTCATGATGCGCATGAACGGCGCGTTCGAACGCGACCCGCGCGGCGCGATGTGGCGGGTGCTCGAGAACCCGCAGAACCAGTCCTTCGTGCACTTCCGTCCGCAGTCGGATTTCGTCTGCGACGACGCCGGCGAGCGGATCGTGACCCGTCTCTGCCGAGCCGAGCGGCTGCAGGCGGACTACGACGCGGTCTGCGCCGAGTTCGGTCTCGCGCCGTCGGCGCTCGAGGTGCGCAACGCCTCGCAGCACCGGCCCTACGCCGAGCATTACGACGACGGGCTCGTGCGCGCGGTGGGCGAGCTCTACCGTGACGACATCGAGCGTTTCGGTTACGCCTTCGGCGACTGAAGTCCGGCGACCACGGCGGCCGTCACGGCGCCCATCACGGCGGCGGGAACGGCGGTACCTCGGGGTATGCGGTCAGCACCGGACCGAGCGCGGCCTTCAACGGTCCGAGCCAGGGCTCGTAGTTGCGCCAATGGTCGACGCCCTCGCGGTAGATCGGGCGTCGCACCTGCTCGGAGCTCGCCGTGCGCACGATGCGGTCGTTCTCGTAGAAGCGCAGGCAGGCCTCGTCGAACGGCAGTCCGCAGTAATCCAGCAGCCGCCGCACCTCGTTCGCGGTGTCCTCGACCATGCGCTCGTAGAACACGCGATGTACGCGGCCCGGCAGCACAGCGTCGTAGTGGGCCATGAGCTCCACATAGTCGCGGTAGAAGCCGCCGATGTTCTCGAGGCCGTAGGAGAACAGCTGGCCGAGCGCGAAGTGCTGCTTGAAGTTCGAGAAGCAGGAGGCGAGCGGATGGCGCCGTGCGTCGATGATGCGGGCGCGCGGCAGGATGAGATGGATGAGGCCGAGGTGCGTGAAGTTGTTCGGCATCTTGTCGATGAAGAACGGCCGGCCGAGCTTGCGGTGCACCCGTGTGGTGTCCAGGTAGCTCTGGCCGAGGGCGTGCCATTCGTCGGCGCGGACCTCGGCGAGCTGCGGGAGGTAGTCGTAGTCCTGGTCATCGCGGCGACGGTCGGCGATGCCGCGTGCGATGTTGGTGATGTCCGGCAGCTCCATCGTTCCTTCCACCATCGGATGGCTGGCGAGGATCTGCTCGAGCAGCGTCGACCCGGCGCGCGGCAGGCCGACGATGAATATGGGGTCGGGCGCTGGGCAGCCGAGACCGGCGCGCGCCGCGAAGAACTCTCCCGTCAGCAGACGCTGGCTGCGCCGCAGGTTGACCGTGGAGCTCTCGGGGTCGTAGTGCGCGGTCTCGAGCCGCAGCCGGTTGCCGCGGTCGTAGTGCACGAACGATTCCTCGTAGCGCCGGGCATCCTCGAGCGCCTTGCCGAGCGCGAACTCGAAATGCAGCCGGTCGTCCTCGCCGAGGTCAGGGCGTGCGAGCTGCGCCTTCATGGCGTCGATGTCGGCGGGCCCGAACTTCACCGTCTTGAGGTTGGCGAGGCTCCACCATGCTTCGCCGAGCCCGGGGGCGAGGTCGATCGCACGGCGGTAGGCGGCGATGCTGTCGGGTTGGCGCCCCGATGCCTTCAGGACATGCCCGTAGCTGGTCCACAGTTTGGGCTGTGACGGGTACTCCGGCGCCAGATCCTCGTATAGCCGCACGGTGCGTTCGATCTCGCTGGTCTTGCTGAGCACCGCCGCGAGCAGCGCGCGGCAGGCGGCATCGTCGGGATGCAGCGCGAGTTCGGTCTCGAGGTCGGCCTGCGCCGCCACCGGCTGGCCGGCCCGGTAGCAGGCGAGCGCACGCGCGAAACGCAGGCCCGGCATCTCGCGGTCCAGCTCCAGGCAGCGCGTCAGGTGGCGGATCGCGTCCTCGTCCCGCTGGCGGCAGAAAGCGGCCTCGGCGAGCAACCTCAGGGCGAGGGCTTGGTCGGGCTGTCGGCGCAGCGTGTTCTTCAGCAGGAACTCGGCCTCGGGATAGCGCTCGTCGCAGAGCGCTTGTGCCGCGGGCCGCAGCGCCGGGTCCGATGCCAGCGCCCGCAGATATCGGGCCTGCGCATGGCGGGCCCTGTCGAGTTCGCCCATGGTCGTGAGGTGGCCATGCAATGCACGCCAGCCCGCGGCGAGCCCGGGATCGAGCGCCACCGCCTGCTCGAGCGTCGGCACAGCCCGTTCACCTCCGCGCGCAGCGCCCATCGCGAGGCCTGCGGCAAGCAGGGTCTGGGCGTCTTCGGAAGAGGCGGGGACGGGCGCTGCGCCGGTGTCGGTTGGCGTCACCATGGGCTTCTGCGCATAATAACCCCAGTCGAGGAGATATCCGTCGGGAGTCCACCATGCCGCACGCCGCCATCCGCTCCGCCACCCTCATCGCCGTCTCCGCCCTGCTTGCGGGATCGGTCTGGGCCAGCGACCCGCCCGCCCCGCAGACGGCTGTTTCGCCTCAGCCCGCAACGGCCCCGGCGCCGGTCCAAGCGCCGGCAGCGGCGACCACGGGCCAGGCCGCGCCGGCCGCCGCGTCCGCGACCGACGAGAAGCCGAAGGCCAAGGCCCAGGTCGTGTGCCGCGAGGAGAAGAAGACCGGCTCACGGCTGCAGACCCGCAAGGTGTGCTCCACTCCCGATTCGCAGAGCAGCTCGGCCGACTGGGTGCGAGAGCAGCAGGCGCGCGGCGCCATCGGCGCCTCGGCCATCGTCAACGGGCAGTGAGCCTCCCCGGAGCGCTGGACGGTCAGCGCGTCAGCGGCTTGTAGCGGATGCGGTGCGGCTGGAGGGCGTCTTCGCCGCGGCGCTTGCGGTAGTCCTCGACGTACTCCTGGTAGTTCCCCTCGAACCACACCACCTCCGAGTTGCCCTCGAAGGCGAGGATGTGGGTGGCGATGCGGTCGAGGAACCAGCGGTCGTGCGAGATGACCACCGCGCAGCCCGGGTAGGCGAGCAGGCCTTCCTCCAGCGCGCGCAGCGTCTCGACATCGAGGTCGTTGGTCGGCTCGTCGAGCAGCAGGACATTGCCGCCCGACTTCAACACCTTGGCGAGGTGCACGCGGTTGCGCTCGCCGCCCGACAGCTCGCCGATCAGCTGCTGCTGCTGCGTGCCCTTGAAGTTGAAGCGGCCGACATAGCCGCGTGAGGGCGTCTCGTAGTTGCCGACCTTGATCATGTCGAGGCCGTTCGAGATCTCCTGCCAGACGCTGTTCTTGTCGTTGAGCGCCTGCCGCGACTGGTCGACATAGGCGAGCTTCACCGACGGACCCATGCGCAGCTCGCCGGCGTCCGGCTGCTCGGCGCCGGTCAGCATGCGGAAGAGCGTGGTCTTGCCCGCGCCGTTCGGGCCGATGATGCCGACGATGCCGCCCTTCGGCAGGTTGAAGTTCAGGTCGTCGATGAGCAGCCGGTCGCCGAAGGCCTTGCGCAGGCCCTTCGCCTCGATGACGAGGTCGCCGAGCCGCTCGCCGGGCGGGATGTAGATCTCATTGGTCTCGTTGCGCTCCTGGAACTCGCGCGAGGAGAGCTCTTCGTAGCGCTGCATGCGCGCCTTGCTCTTGGCCTGGCGCGCCTTCGGGTTCTGGCGCACCCACTCGAGCTCGCGCTCGAGGGTCTTGCGCAGCGCATCGCGCTCGCGCTCCTCCTGCGCGAGTCGCTTCTCCTTCTGCTCGAGCCACGACGAGTAGTTGCCGTGGTAGGGGATGCCGTGCCCGCGGTCGAGCTCGAGGATCCACTCCGCGACGTTGTCGAGGAAGTAGCGGTCGTGGGTCACCGCGATGACGGTGCTCGGGTACTCCTCGAGGTACTTCTCGAGCCAGGCGATCGACTCAGCATCGAGGTGGTTGGTCGGCTCGTCGAGCAGCAGCATGTCGGGCGCGGAGAGCAGCAGGCGGCAGAGCGCCACGCGGCGCTTCTCGCCGCCCGAGAGCTTCTCGATGACCGCATCCCAAGGCGGCAGGCGCAGCGCGTCGGCGGCGATCTCGAGCTTGCGGTCGAGCTCCCAGCCGCCCGCCGCATCGAGCGCGTCCTGCAGCTTCGCCTGCTCCTCGAGCAGCGCGTTCATCTCGTCGTCCGACATCGGCTCGGCGAACTTCTCGCTGATGGCGTTGAAGCGTTCGAGCTTCGCGAACAGCCCGCCGATGCCCTGCACGACCTCTTCGCGCACGGTCTTCTTCGGGTCGAGCTCCGGCTCCTGCGGCAGATAGCCGACCTTGATGCCGCTCTGCGGCCGGGCCTCGCCCTCGATGTTGTTGTCGAGACCCGCCATGATCTTGAGCAGGGTCGACTTGCCCGAGCCGTTCAGGCCGAGCACGCCGATCTTGGCGCCCGGGAAGAACGACAGGCTGATGTCGCGCAGGATGTGACGCTTGGGGGGCACGATCTTGCCCACCCGGTTCATGGTGTAGATGTACTGGGCCATGGCAACATTATACCGCCTCGGTCGGCCCGGCCCCTCCCGGTGCTACAATCCCCGCCCCCGATGGCCTCATCGCGCTCAGTCTCGCCCTCCGTGGCGCTGGTCATCGGCGCGATGGGCGTCGTGTTCGGCGATGTCGGCACCAGCCCCCTCTACGCCTTCCGCGCGGTGTTCACCGTCTCCGGACTGTCCCCCGGCGAGCTCGCGAACATCCTCGGGGTGCTGTCGCTCGTCTTCTGGTCGATCGCGAGCGTGGTGGCGCTGAAGTACGTCACCATCGTGCTGCGCGCCGACAACGACGGCGAGGGCGGGGTGCTCGCTCTCATGCAGCTCGCCCGGGACTCCGCGGGTCCGCGGGTCGCCGTGCCGCTCGCGGCGATGGGTCTCGTCGGCTGTGCGCTCTTCTTCGGCGACGGGGTGATCACCCCGGCGATCTCGGTGCTGAGCGCCGTCGAGGGGCTCGGGCTCGTGGCGCCCAGCCTCGCCGGTTCCGTCGTGCCCATCACGGTCGTGATCCTGCTCGCGCTGTTCCGCCTGCAGCGCAAGGGCACCGACCGCATCGGCCGGGCCTTCGGCCCGATCATGCTGGTGTGGTTCACCGTGCTGGCGGTGCTCGGCACGCTGTCGATCGTCCGCTCGCCCGAGGTGCTCGTCGCGGTGCATCCGGCGCACGCGTTCGCGCTGTTCATCGACCATCCGGGCATCGCGCTCGCGGTGTTCGGCGCCGTGTTCCTGTGCGTGACGGGCGGCGAGGCGCTGTACGCCGACCTAGGCCACTTCGGGCGGCCGGCCATCGCGCGCGCGTGGTACTTCCTCGTCTGGCCGGCGCTGCTGCTCAACTATTTCGGGCAGGGCGCGCTGCTGCTGCGCGACCCGACGGCGCTCGCCAACCCGTTCTACAAGCTGGCGCCCGCCGCGTTCGTGCTGCCGCTGGTGCTGCTCGCGACCGCGGCCACCGTCATCGCCTCGCAGGCCGTGATCTCGGGCGTGTTCTCCATCGCCCGCCAGTGCCAGCAGCTCGGCTACCTGCCGCGCATGCGCGTGGTGCATTCGTCCGAGGCGGCGATCGGTCAGGTCTATGTGCCCTTCGTCAACTGGATGCTGTGCCTGCTGACGCTGGTGCTGGTGGTGTCGTTCGGCTCCTCGGACCGCCTCGCCGGCGCCTACGGCGTCGGCGTCTCGATCACCATGGCGCTCGACACGCTGCTGATGCTCGTCCTGCTGGCCGCGACGCAACGGCAGCTGCGCGGCCTGCAGATGGGGCTGATGATCGGCGTGCTCGCCCTCGAGGCGCTCTACATCCTCGGCAATCTGCAGAAGATCGGCGACGGCGGCTGGGTGCCGCTCGCGCTCGGTTCCACGCTCTTCTTCCTCATGCAGACCTGGCGCAGCGGTCGCGATGTCGTCGCCTCGCGCACCGCGCGCGAGGACCTGCGCCCCGCCGATCTCGTGGCGCTCATCGAGCGGCTGCGGCCGACGGTGGTCGACCGCACCGCCGTGTTCCTCTCCAGCAACGCCGAGCTGATGCCGCGCACGCTGGTGCGCAACCTGCAGACCAACCGCGTGCTGCATTCGCAGACCATCGTGATGACGCTGCACACCGCCTCGGCGCCGCGCGTCGATTTCGGGTCCCGGGTGCGTCTGCAGGAGCTGCGTCCCGGGCTCTACCGGGTGGTCGCCACCATCGGCTTCATGGACCGGCCCGACATCCCGGCCTTGCTGCGCGAGGCGCAGCGGCGCCACAAGGAGCTCGAGCTTCGCGGCGCGGTGTATGTGCTGGGCCGCGACGATGTGGTGACCACCGGTCGCAGCGATTTCACGCGGCTGCAGAAGGCGCTGTTCGCCTTCATGTCGCGCAACGCCGAGTTCGCGGGCGACCACTTCGGCATCCCCGCCGAGCAGATCCTCGAGTCCGGCGGCCAGGTGGCCATCTAGGCCGCCCCATGCAGAGCGCGATGGACACGGGACTTCTGGTCATCTCCGACGAGCGGCTCGCCCGCTACGGCTTCCCGGGCGGACATCCCTTCGGTCCCGACCGCCATGCCGCGTTCACGCGCGAGTTCCGCGCCCGCGGGCTCGACGGCCGCTGCGCCCTCGAGGGTACGCGTGCGGCCACCCCCGAGGAGTTGCTGCTGTTCCACGACCCCGCGCATGTGGCGCAGGTGCGCACGCGGTCCGCGACGGGTGAGGGCTGGCTCGACGCCGGTGATACCCCTGCCTTCCGCGGCATCTACGAGGCCGCGGCGGATGTGGTCGGCGGTGCGCTGAGCGCCGCCGAGGCGGTGATGGACGGCCGGGCGCGCCGCGCCTTCGTGCCGATCGCGGGTCTGCACCACGCCTCGCGGAGCGGTGCGGCCGGGTTCTGCGCGCTCAACGATTGCGGCGTGGTCATCGAGTGGCTGCGCAGGCAGCGCGGCCTGCAGCGCGTCGCCTATGTCGACATCGACGCGCACCACGGCGACGGCGTGTTCTACGCCTTCGAGGGCGACCCCGACATCGCCATCGCCGACCTGCACGAGGACGGCCGCCATCTCTACCCGGGCACGGGCGCGGCGACCGAGACCGGCAAGGGCGCGGCGGCGGGCACGAAGTACAACGCGCCGTTGCCGCCCGGGGCCGACGATGCGGCCTTCGACGCGGCCTGGGGCCCGGCGCTCGAGGTCCTCGAGGCACAACGGCCGGAGTTCATCTTGCTGCAGTGCGGCACCGACAGCATCGCCGGCGACCCGCTCACGCACCTCGCCTTCACGCCGGCGGCCCACGGCCGCGCCGCGCGCGACCTCGTACGGCTCGCCGAGCGCCTCGGCCACGGCCGGGTGCTGGCGCTCGGCGGCGGCGGCTACAACCGCAGCAACATCGGCCTCGGCTGGTGCGCCGTGGTGGAGGGTCTCTTGGGCGGGACTTGATGGGCTAGAATGGCCCGTCGTCCCGCGCGAGGCCCGCTGATGTTCCCGAAGAGCATGACCATCGAAGGATTCGACCCCGTCCTCGCCGGCGCCATGTCGGCCGAGCGGGAGCGTCAGGAAGACCACATCGAGCTCATCGCCTCGGAGAACTACGCGAGCCCCCGCGTGCTCGAGGCCCAAGGGTCGGTGCTCACGAACAAATACGCCGAGGGCTACCCCGGCAAGCGCTACTACGGCGGCTGCGAGTTCGTCGACATCGCCGAGCAGCTCGCCATCGACCGCGTCAAGCAGCTCTTCGGCGCCGACTACGCCAATGTGCAGCCGCACTCCGGTTCGCAGGCCAACGCCGCCGTCTACCTCGCGCTGCTGAAGCCCGGCGACACCATCCTCGGCATGAGCCTCGACCACGGCGGCCATCTCACGCACGGCGCGAAGGTCAACTTCTCCGGCAAGCTCTTCACCGCCGTCCAATACGGCATCCGCCCGGACAACGGCGAGATCGACTACGACGCGCTCGAGAGCCAGGCGCTCGAGGTCAAGCCCAAGCTCATCATCGCCGGCTTCTCGGCCTACTCGCGCTTCCTCGACTTCCCGCGCTTCCGCGCCATCGCCGACAAGGCGGGGGCGCTGCTGCATGTCGACATGGCGCACTTCGCCGGCCTCGCCGCGGCCGGCGTCTACCCGAACCCGGTGCCCTACGCCGATGTCGTCACCAGCACCACGCACAAGACGCTGCGCGGGCCGCGCGGCGGCATCATCCTCGCGCGCGCCAACGACGAGTTGACCAAGAAGTTCAACTCGCTCGTGTTCCCGGGCACGCAGGGCGGGCCGCTGATGCATGTCATCGCCGCCAAGGCCGTCGCCTTCCTCGAGGCGCTGCAGCCGGAGTTCAAGGACTACCAGAAGCAGGTGGTCGCCAACGCTCGCGCCATGTGCGCGCGCCTGCAGCAGCGCGGCTACCGCATCGTCTCGGGCGGCACCGACAACCATCTCTTCCTCATCGACCTCTCCGACAAGCGGATCAACGGCAAGGAGGCCGATGCCGCGCTCGGCGCCGCCCACATCACGGTCAACAAGAACGCGGTGCCGAACGACCCGCGTCCGCCCATGGTTACGAGCGGCATCCGCATCGGCACGCCGGCCTCGACCACCCGCGGCTTCAAGGAAGCCGAGATGGAGCATGTCGCCGACCTCATCGCCGATGTGCTCGACGCCGAGGGCGCGCCGGAAGCGGTCGCGGCCGTGCGCGCGAAGGTCACCGCGCTCTGCCAGCGCTTCCCGGTGTACGGGTCGAGCCGCTCCCCCGCGGCGCAGGTCCGCTGAGCCGGACGCTGCGCTGACGGGACGCCACCATGCACTGTCCCTTCTGCGGCCACGAAGAGACCAAGGTGAACGACTCGCGGCTCGCCGCCGAAGGCCGTCAGATCCGCCGCCGCCGCGAGTGCCTCGCCTGCGGTGAGCGCTTCACCACCTTCGAGTCCGCCGAGCTCGTGATGCCGCTCGTGGTCAAGAGCAAGGGCGACCGCGAACCCTTCGATGTGCAGAAGCTGCGCTCCGGCATCCTGCGCGCGCTGCAGAAGCGCCCGGTGCCGCAGGAGAAGGTCGAGTCGGCCCTAGAGCGCATCACCCATCGGCTGCGCGCGCTCGGTGAGCGCGAGGTGCCCTCGCGGCAGGTCGGCGAGTTCGTGATGGACGAGCTGCGGCACCTCGACGAGGTCGCCTATGTGCGCTTCGCGTCGGTGTACCGCAGCTTCCAGGACATCGAGGCGTTCCGCGACGAGGTCGACAAGCTGCGCACCCGCCGCCGTCGCGAGCCGCTCGCGGGGCAGATGTCGCTGCTCGGCGGCGAGGATCCTGCCGGCCAGACGCCCGGCGCCGCGGGCGCCAAGACGCCCGGCAAGCCGCCGCGGCGCAGCCACTGACGCGTCGCGCGACCGCATCACGCAACCGCAGCGTACGACCGCACCGCACACCATGGACGGCACCCCCTTCGAGAGACAGGCGATGGCGCGCGCGCTCGAGCTCGCCGCGCTCGGCCGCCGCAGCACCCAGCCCAACCCTCGCGTGGGCTGCGTCATCGCGCAGGGCGAGCGGATCATCGGCGAGGGCTGGCATCAGCGCGCCGGCGAGCCTCACGCCGAGGTGTTCGCGCTGCGTCAGGCGGGCGCGGCCGCGCGTGGCGCCACCGCCTTCGTCACGCTCGAGCCCTGCAACCATCACGGGCGCACGCCGCCCTGCAGCGAAGCGCTGATCGCGGCCGGCGTCGCGCGTGTCATCTACGCGTGCGGCGATCCCAACCCGCGGGTCGATGGTTCGGGCGCCGCACGGCTGCGCGCCGCGGGCGTCGAGGTCGCGACCGGTCTGCTGGCGGCGGAGGGCGAGGAGCTCAACCTCGGGTTCTTCAGCCGCATGCGCCGCGGGCGTCCGTGGCTTCGTCTGAAGATGGCGGCGAGCCTCGATGGCCGCACCGCGCTCGCGGGCGGCGAGAGCCGGTGGATCACCTCCCGTGAGGCGCGCGAGGATGTACACGCCTGGCGCGCCGAGAGCGCGGCCGTGCTCAGCAGCAGCGCCACCGTGCTCGCCGACGACCCCGAACTCACCGCACGGCCGGCGCCCGCGGCGGATCCGATCCGCCAGCCGCTGCGGGTGATCCTCGACGCCCATGCCCGGGTGCCGAGCACCGCACGGTTGTTCCAGGGGTCGGGCGAGGTCGTGCGCCTGGTGGCGGCGCAGGCCGCCCTGCCGGACGCAGCGGCGACGCCTGAGCACCGCATCGCGCGGATCGCGACCGATGCCGCAGGCCGCCTCTCGCTGCCTGCGGTGCTCGCCTGGCTCGGCGGCGAGGGGATCAACGAGGTCTGGACCGAGGCCGGCCCGACGCTCGCCGGAGCCTTGCTCGCCGCCGGTCTTGTCGACGAGCTCGTCGTGTACATGGCGCCGCGGCTGCTGGGTCCTGATGCCCGACCGCTCGCCCATCTGCCGCCGCTCGCGCGCCTCGCGGACGCGGCGCCGTGGCGCATGCAGGATATGCGGCCGATCGGCCCGGATATCCGTATCATGCTGCGCCCGGGCGCCTGACGGCCCCGGCATCGGTCCGATCTGAGGAGTCGCCAAGCGTGTTCACCGGCATCGTGCAGGACATGGGACGCATCGTCGCGTTGGAGCCGCGCGCCGGCGATGTGCGCGTGCGCGTCGCGGTCGACCGGCTGCCGCTCGACGCCGTGCGCACCGGCGACAGCATCGCCGTCAGCGGCGTCTGTCTCACGGTGGTCGAGCACGACGCCCGCGGGTTCGCGGCGGATGTCTCGAACGAGACGCTCTCGCTCACCACGCTCGGCGACCTGGCCCCGGGCTCCCATGTCAACCTCGAGCCCGCGCTGCGCGCCGGTGATCCGCTCGGCGGGCATCTGGTCTCGGGTCATGTCGACGGCGTGGGCCGGGTGGTGTCGCTCGCTCAGGACGCGCGCTCGTGGCGCATCCGCTTCGAGACCCCGCCGGACCTCGCGCGCTATGTGGCCCGCAAGGGCTCCATCGCCATCGACGGCGTGAGCCTCACGGTCAACGAGGTCGAGGGCCGAGAGTTCGGCATCAACATCATCCCGCACACCTGGCAGGTCACGACCATCGGCGGCTATGCACCGGGCCGCCGCGTGAACCTCGAGATCGACCCGATCGCCCGTTATGTGGAGCGGCTGCTCGCCGCGGGAGCGGCGGCATGACCCTGCGCGTGGTGCCCGATCCCGCGCCGGTCGATGGTTTCGACCGCATCGAGGACATCCTGGCCGACCTCGCCGCCGGTCGCATGGTCGTCATCCTCGACGACGAGCGCCGCGAGAACGAGGGCGACCTCATCATGGCCGCCGCGAAGGTGCGGCCCGAAGATGTGAACTTCATGGCGCGCTACGGCCGCGGCCTCATCTGCCTCACGCTGACGCCCGAGCGTTGCCGCCAGCTGCGCCTGCCGCTGATGGTGAGCGGCACCGACCGCGAGCACCGCACGAACTTCACGCTCTCCATCGAGGCCGCCGAGGGCGTCACGACCGGCATCTCGGCCTTCGACCGCGCGCACACCGTGCGCACCGCGGTGGCCGAGGACGCGCGCCCCGAGCATCTGCGCCAGCCGGGCCACATCTTCCCGCTGATGGCGCAGCCGGGCGGCGTGCTGACCCGCGCCGGCCATACCGAGGCGGGCTGCGACCTCGCGCGGCTCGCGGGCCTCGAACCCGCCGCGCTCATCGTCGAGATCATGAGCGACGACGGCACGATGGCGCGGCAGCCGGAGCTGCGGCGCTTCGCGCGCGAGCATGGGCTGCGCATCGGCACCATCGCCGACCTCATCCGCTATCGGTTGCGCACCGAGCGCTCGGTCGAGCGCGTCGCCGAGCGTGTCGTGACCACCGCGCACGGCGAGTTCCGCCTGCTCGCCTACCAGGACCACACCCACCGCGATGTGCATCTGGCGCTGGTGCGCGGCGCCATCGACGGCGCGACGACGCCGCTGGTGCGCGTGCACCTCGCCGAGACGCTGCGCGACCTCGTCGGCGTGCAGGAGACCCCGGCCCGTTGGACGCTCGACGCCGCGCTCGCGCGCATCGCGCGGGAGGGGCAGGGCGTGGTGGTGATCCTGCGCGAGCAGGAATCGCCGCGCGAACTCGCCGATGCCGTGCGCGGCGACATGTCCGCGGTGACGCCGCCGACGCAGAGCGCCGATCCCGCGGTCGCGCCTGTCTGGCGCACCTACGGAATCGGCGCGCAGATCCTGCAGGACCTCGGCGTGCGCCGCATGCGCGTGCTGTCCTCGCCCAAGCAGATGCAGGGCCTGTCGGCCTTCGACCTCGAGGTGCTCGAGTACATCGGGCCGGGAGATGCCCCGGGAGATGTCGATGCGCGTTGAGTCCGACACCCGCGAGGGCGCGGCACAGCTCGATGCGCGGGGTCTGCGCATCGCCCTCGTCGCCGCGCGCTTCAACGCGCCGCTCGTCGACCGCATGCTCGCCGGCGCCCGCGCCGCATGGGCGCGTCACGGCGGCGACCCGGCGGACCTCGAGGTGTTCCGGGTGCCCGGCGCCTTCGAGCTGCCGCTCGCCTGTCGGCACGCGGCCTTCACCGGCCGCTACTCGGCGGTGGTGGCGCTCGGCTGCGTCATCCGCGGCGATACGCCGCACTTCGACTATGTCGCCGGCCAGAGCGCGCAGGGCCTCATGCAGGCCGGCCTCGAGAGCGGCATCCCGGTGGTGTTCGGCGTGCTGACCGTCGAGGACGAGGCTCAGGCGCTCGAGCGTGCCGATACCGCACGGCTCGACAAGGGCGGCGAGGCCGTCGAGTCGGCCATCGAGACCGCGCGTACGCTGGCGGCGATCGCCGCGGGGCAGGGCTGACATGACGGGCAGCCGTCCACGCCGCGACCCCGCCTCCGGCGCGCGTTCCGTCGCGCGTCGGCTCGCCGTGCAGGCGATCTACCGTGTCCAGCTCAACGCCGGGCCGTGGCAGGACCTCGTGAGCGAGTTCGCGGACGAGCCGGACATGGCCCGCGCCGACGGCGAGTACTTCCGGGCGCTCGTGCAGGCCTGCTGCGAGGACCGCGAGGCGCTCGACGGCACGCTCGCGCAGTGGGTCGACCGCAAGCCCGAGTCGCTCGATCCGGTCGAGCATGCGGTGCTGCTCGTCGGCGTGCACGAGCTCGCGCACCGTCCCGAGCTGCCGTGGCGCGTGGTGATCACCGAGGCCGTGACGCTCACCAAGCGCTTCGGCGCCACCGACGGCCACAAGTTCGTCAACGCGGTGCTCGACCGCGCGGCGCGCGCGCTGCGTCCGCACGAACACTGACCGCGCGACCATGGCGCTCGGCGAGTTCGAGCTGATCGACCGCTTCTTCCGCGACTGCGGCACGCCGCGCGTCGATGTCGTGGTCGGCATCGGCGACGACGGTGCGCTGCTGCGTCCGCCGCCCGGTTGCGACCTCGTCGCCGTCAGCGACACCCTCGTCGAGGGCGTGCATTTCCCCATCGGCAGCCCCGCCGAGTCCATCGGCCATAGGGCGCTCGCGGTCAACCTCAGCGACATCGCCGCGATGGGCGCGACGCCGCGTTGGGCCCTGCTGTCCCTCACGCTGCCGCGGGTCGAGGAGGCGTGGCTCGCGGGTTTCGCGCGCGGCTTCGGTGCGCTCGCCCGAGCGCACGGCGTGGCGCTGGTCGGCGGTGACACGACGCGCGGTCCGATGACCATCGGCGTGCAGGTGCTCGGCACGGTGCCGGCGGGCGAAGGGCTGCGTCGCAGCGGCGGGCGTCCGGGCGATGCGCTGTTCGTCACCGGTACGCCAGGCGATGCCGCGGCGGGGCTCGGCCTCATCATGGCGGCGTCCGGCGCGCCCGACGCGCCGGCGGACGCTCTCGAGGCGCTGCGCCAGCGCTTCCTCTTCCCCACGCCGCGGATCGCCGAGGGCGAGGCCCTGCGCGGTCTGGCGAGCGCCTGCATCGACATCTCGGACGGTCTCGTGGGCGATCTGGGCAAACTCGCCGCCGCCAGCGGCTGCGCGGCCGTGCTCGATCTCGACGCGTTGCCGCGTTCGGCGGCCCTCGCCGCGGTCACGCCCGAAGCGGCGCTGCGGTCCATGCTCGACGGCGGTGACGACTACGAGCTGCTGCTCGCGGTGCCGCCTGAGAACATCGCGCGCGTCGCATCGATGCCGGGGCTGACGCGTGTCGGTGGGCTGCGCGACGCATCGACCGGCGCCCGCGTGATGCTGCGCCGACGCACCGCGGACGGCACGCTGTCGGAGACGCCGGCCACCGCGGCCGGCTTCGATCACTTCGCGGGCTGAGCGTCCGCCGCCTCGACCGGCTCGAGGTCCTTGTCCCGCTCGACCAGCGCATAGGCCGAGTGGTTGTGGATCGACTCGAAGTTCTCCGCTTCCACCGAGTAGGCGGCGACGCGCGGTTCGGCGTTGAGCCGCAGCGCGATGTCGCGCACCAGGTCCTCGACGAACTTCGGGTTGTCGTAGGCGCGCTCGGTGACGAACTTCTCGTCGGGGCGCTTGAGCAGCCCGTAGAGCTGGCTCGAGGCCTCGGTCTCGGCGATGTCGATCAACTCCTCGATCCAGAGGTGCTCGCGCAGCCGCACCGTGAGCGTCACATGCGAACGCTGGTTGTGCGCGCCGCGTTCGGAGATCCGCTTGCTGCAGGGGCAGAGGCTCGTCACCGGCACCACCACCTTGATGGAGGTCAGGTTGCGGCCCGCCCGCCGCTCGCCGATCAGCGTCACCCGGTAGTCCATCAGGCTCTCGACGCCCGACACCGGCGCGCGCTTCATCACGAAGAACGGGAAGCTGAGGTCGATGTGCCCGGAGTCCGCCTCGAGCCGCGCCGTCATCTCCTCGAGCATGCGGCCGTGGTCCGCCACCGAGATCTCGCGCTCGCGGTGCAGGATCTCGACGAAGCGCGACATGTGCGTGCCTTTGAAGTGGTGCGGCAGGTCGACGAACATGTTGAACGACGCGACGCTGTGCTGCTCGCCGCTCGAGCGGTCGCGCAGCCGCACCGGGTGCAGGATGTCCTTGATGCCGACCTTGCTGATCGGGATGCGGCGCTCGTCACGGTGGGACTGCACATCCGCGATGGCCGCGGCGCTGGGGTTCGACGGGGTCATGGGTCTCCTTACGCGCCGGCGGCGCGGCGCGGCGAACCGCGCTGTTCCTGCCACCAGGTCTCGATCTGGCGGGCGATGCCGGCCGGGTCGAGCCCGGCGGCGGCGAGGCAGTCGTTGCGGCTGCCGTGTTCGATGAAGCGGTCGGGGATGCCGACCATGTGCAGCGGGCGCAGGGTGCCGGCGGCGGCGAGCGCCTCGGCGACCGCGGCGCCGGCGCCGCCCGCGACCGCGTTCTCCTCGACGGTGACGAGCGCGCTGTGGCGCGCCGCGACCTGCTCGAGCAGCGCGGTGTCGAGCGGCTTGATGAAGCGCATGCTGACGACCGTCGCATCGAGCCGCTCGGCGACCTTCAGCACGCTCGCGAGCAGCGTGCCGAACACCAGGATCGCGAGCCCGCTGCCGCCCTCGCGCCGGATCTCGCCGCGGCCGACGGGGAGGGCGGTCATCTCCTTGCGCGGCGTGGTGCCGTCGCCCGCGCCGCGCGGATAGCGCACCGCCGACGGTCCCGGCAGCGTGGTCGCGGTGTAGAGCATCTGCCGGCACTCGTCCTCGTCGGCCGGTGCCATCAGCGTCATGTTCGGGATGCAGCGCAGGTACGAGATGTCGTAGGCGCCCTGGTGGGTGGCGCCGTCGCTGCCGACGAGACCGGCGCGGTCGAGCGCGAACACCACCGGCAGGTCCTGCAGCGCCACATCGTGCACGAGCTGGTCGTAGCCGCGCTGCAGGAAGGTCGAGTAGATCGCGACCACGGGCTTCAGGCCCTCGCAGGCGAGCCCGGCGGCGAAGGTGACGGCATGCTGCTCGGCGATCGCGACATCGAAGTAACGATCCGGGAAGCGGCGCGAGAACTCGACGAGGCCCGAGCCTTCGCGCATCGCCGGCGTGATGCCGACCACCTTCGGGTCGCGTTCCGCCATGTCGCAGAGCCAGTCGCCGAACACCTGCGAGAAGGTCGGGCCGCCCGACTTCTCTTTGAAGATGGTGCCGCTCGCCGGATCGAACGGTCCCGGGCCGTGCCAGGTGATGGGGTCGGCTTCGGCGGGCGCGTAGCCCTTGCCCTTGCGCGTCACCACATGCAGGAACTGCGGTCCGGGCAGCCGGCGCTGGTTGCGCAGCGTCTGCACCAGCGCGCCGATGTCGTGGCCGTCGATGGGGCCGATGTAGTTGAAGCCGAGCTCCTCGAAGAGCGTGCCCGGCAGCACCATGCCCTTGAAGTAGGCCTCGGAGCGGCGCGCCAGCTCCCACATCGAGGGCATGCGGCGCAGCACCTTCTTGCCGGTCTCGCGCAGCGCGGCGTACTTGCGCGACGACAGGATGCGCGCGAAGTAGTTGGAGAGCGCACCGACGTTCTCCGAGATCGACATGTCGTTGTCGTTGAGCACGACCAGCAGGTCGGACTTGAGCGAGCCGGCGTTGTTGAGCGCCTCGAAGGCCTGCCCGGCGGTGATCGCGCCGTCGCCGATCACCGCGACCACGCGCCGCGCGACACCCTGCTGCTGCGCGCCGACCGCCATGCCGAGCGCGGCGCTGATCGAGGTGCTCGAGTGGCCGACGCCGAAGGTGTCGTAGGGGCTTTCGCTGCGCGTCGGGAAGGGCGCGAGCCCGTCCTTCTGCTTGATCGTCGCCAAGCGGTCGCGCCGGCCCGTGAGCACCTTGTGCGGATAGGCCTGATGGCCGACATCCCACACCAGGCGGTCCTCGGGCGTGTCGTAGACATAGTGCAACGCCACCGTCAGCTCGACGGTGCCGAGCCCGGCCGCGAAATGTCCGCCGCGGGTGGCGACGGTCTGGATGAGGCAGTCGCGCAGTTCCGCGCAGACCTGCGGCAGCTGCGCAGGCGCGAGCGCGCGCAGGTCGGCGGGCGACTCGATGCGCGAGAGCAGGGGCCAGCGGGGGTCGGACGCGGTCATGGAACGCGCGAGTTTACCGTGCGCCCCGCCGTAGCGGGACGGTCGGCCGGGGTTCAGCTCGCCCGACCGATGACGAAGCCCGCGAGACGCGCGAGTTCAGCGCCCGCGGGGCCCAAGGGGGCGAGGGCGGCGAGGGCTCGGGCGTGCTGGGCGGCGGCTTCGGCGCGGGCACCCTCCAACCCCATCAGGCTGGTGTAGGTGGGCTTGTCGTGGGCGGCATCGGCGCCGGCGATCTTGCCGATCGAGGCCGTGGTGCCGGTCACATCGAGGATGTCGTCCTGGATCTGGAAGGCGAGGCCGATGGCCGAGCCGTACTCGCGCAACGCTGCATGCACCGGACCCTCGAATACGCCCGCCGCCGCCGCGCCCATCAGCACGCTGGTCTCGATCAACGCGCCGGTCTTGCGGCGGTGCATGTCCTGCAGTGCTGCGAGATCGAGCCGCCGTCCCACCGCCTCGAGGTCGATGGCCTGCCCCCCCGCCATCCCGGCGGTGCCGATGCCCTGCGCGAGCAGGCGGCTCATGGCGAGCCGGCGTTGGGCCTCGGCGGGGTCCCGCACTGCGGTGCCGCCTCGGCCATCGACCGCCTTGCCCGCCAGCAGCTCGAACGCCAGCGCCTGCAGGGCATCGCCTGCCAGGATCGCGGTCGCTTCATCGAAGGCCCGGTGGCAGGACGGGCGCCCGCGCCGCAGGTCGTCGTCGTCCATCGCCGGCAGGTCGTCGTGGACGAGGCTGTAGACATGGATCAACTCGACCGCGGCCGCGGGGTCGTCCAAGGCCTCCGGAGAGGCCCCTAGGGCCGTCCCCGCCACATAGACGAGGGTGGGCCGCAGGCGCTTGCCGCCGCCCAGCGCGCTGTAGCGCATGGCCTCGCGCAGCCGGGCGGAGCCCGCCTCCGGCAGGGTCAGGGCGCGGTCGAGCACCTGCTCGATGCGGGTCGGCCAATCGGTCACAGGCGGTGTCATCAGTCGAGCGCGTCCCCGTCGATGTCTTCCTCGTCGGTGGCGAGGGGCTCGATGACCTCCTGGCCATCCCGCTTCAGCAGGATGTCGACGCGCGCCTGGGCGGCCTGCAGGGCCACCTGGCACTCACGGGTCAGGGCGACGCCCCGCTCGAAGGACTTCAGGGACTCCTCGAGGGGCAGCTCGCCGCCCTCCAGACGCTCGACCAGCGCCTCGAGTTCGGCCAGGGACTTCTCGAAATCCGGGGGGCGTTTGCTCTTGCTCATGGGGTGGTTATACAACAGGCGGGAAAGCGGCGGCGAGTGCGGGTTGACGGTGTCGGATGCCGCGTCTACAGTCCTTCGCCGCGGTTAGACCTAGTCTAAACGACCCCGGTCCATCCGCCCCAACCCACCAAGGAGAGCACGCATGCAGCTGAAGGGCAGCAAGACCGAGCAGAACCTCAAGGACGCGTTCGCCGGCGAGTCGCAGGCCAACCGCCGTTACCTCTACTTCGCAGCCAAGGCTGACGTCGAGGGCTTCAACGATGTGTCGGCCGTGTTCCGTTCCACCGCCGAAGGCGAGACCGGCCACGCGCACGGCCACCTCGAGTACCTCGAGGCCTCGGGCGACCCGGCGACGGGCCTGCCGATCGGCGACACGAAGCTGAACCTCAAGGCGTCGATCGCCGGCGAGACGCACGAGTACACCGACATGTACCCGGGCATGGCGAAGACCGCCCGCGACGAAGGCTTCGACGAGATCGCGGACTGGTTCGAGACGCTGGCCAAGGCCGAGCGTTCGC
>DAIMYL010000014.1:0-11611 GCA_036734505.1 Steroidobacteraceae bacterium
GCTGCGATCGTCGCGGCGATGCTGGCCTGCGCTGCGGGTCCGGCGTCCCTCCATGCGCAGCAGGCCGCCGCGGCGTCCGGTCCTGCCGCGGAGTCGCCGCAGGCGAAGCGGGGGCGGCTCCTGTACCTGCAATGCCGCGCCTGCCACGAGCTGCGACCGACGGGCGCCGCGCTGGTGGGCCCTCATCTCGGCGGCCTCCTCGGCCGCAAGGTCGCGGGCGTCGAAGGGTTCGGCTATTCGTCGGCGCTGCGCGCTCAGGACTTCGTCTGGGACCGGGCGCGCCTCGACGCCTGGCTCGCCGCGCCCGGCAAGATGGTGCCCGGCAACACCATGGCGTTCGCGGGGATCGCGGGGGAAGCGGACCGCGCGGCGCTGATCGCGTATCTCGAGACGGCCACGCGTTGAGACGCGTCGTCCGCGCTCGGGCGCGCGGACATCGGCTGTCGGTCAGGCCTGCACCAGCATCCAGTCGTAGCCGTCCGGCGCGCGGAACGTGACGCTCCGCCGTCCGAACTCGTCGGGCTGCACGGGCCGCAGCTGCGTCACCCCCGGCGTCGCGGCGAGCTTCGCGTGCATGCCGTCGATGTCGTCCACCCGCCAGGTGTAGAGGCAGTAGCCGAGGCTGCCCGGACGCGCCGCCTCGCGCAGGTCGTCGATGCGTGCGCCGGCCGCGAAACGCACGCACTTCAGCTTGCCCGAACGGCGGGTGGCGAGCGTGTCGCCGGTGCGCGGGTCGTCGAAGTCCACCATGTGGAAGCCTTCGCCCGGCTCGAGACCGAAGATGCTCCGCGAGCCGGTGGCGTTCTCGTAGGGCACGGTCTCTTCGTGGCTGCGCTTGAGGCCGAGCACGCCGTCGTAGAAGTCGAAGATGTGCGGATCGTCCGAGACGACCATCAGCCCGCCGTGGGTGTGCTGGCTCGTGCGCAGCAGCGAAGCCGGGTCCACCTGCCCGTAGAGCGGGCTCTCGTAGCCGAAGCGCTCGAAGAACACCTGCCGGTAGTGCGGCTGCAGCAGCACCATCTCGCGCACGCCGACGATGGGGTCGCGGAACGGACGCGCGGCGCGCACCCCCGATACCTCGCCGATGACGGCGAGCTGCGGCGGGATGAGCGTGAGGGGCTGGCCGGCCTGCAGTGCGCGCTCGGCGTGGTTCACGATGCCGTACACGCTCTGCGTGACCCTGACGCCCCAGCGCGAGCCGATGCCGCGCAGGTCCTTGCGCAGCCCCACGCCGTCGTTGCGTGGCGTCTCCCACTGCATGATGCGCACGAGGCCGTGGTCGGCCGCGCCGTGCAGCAGGCGCACGGAGCGCAGCGCGGACGGATGGCCGTAGAGGGCTTCCGCCGCGGCGGCATCGAGCGCGCCTTGCTCGCCCGGTCGGCAGCCGTAGGCGGCGAAGTCGTCGATGGCCGTCGCGAGGTCGGGTACGCCGACGCAGAGTTCGTGCAGGCCGCCGACGCAGGTCGCGGAATCGAGGTCAGGTGCGTGGGTCATGCCGCGACATCATGGCATGGCCCGCCGCGGGGTCAAAAGCTGCGCTTGGTCTCGACCAAGAGCTGCATGCTCTTGATCGACTTGTCGGCGTTGAGCGGGAAGGCGAGGTCGATGTGCAGCACGTTGCCGAGGCCTGACCGGCTGTTGCCGAGCCGCAGACCGAAGCCGACGTCGGCGAGGGTGTCGCGGGTCTTGCTGCCGTAGGGGTTGGCCCCGAAGGCGGCGCCCACATCGGCGAACACCGCGCCGCCGACATTGACCAGGCGGAAGGGGTACCAGTTGCTGTAGAAGCGCTGCTCCACGGTGAGCAACCAGCGTCCCTCGCCGCCCTGGTAGCGCAGGGGGTAGCCGCGCAGCCCGTTGTCGCCGCCGAGCAGCACCTGCCGGTCGGCGTCGAGTTCGTGGCCGACGGCGACGGTCACCGAGGCGAAGGTCAGTCTGCGTTCCGAGTGGCGCCGGTAGTAGCGCGCCTCGGCCTCGAGCAGGACATCGCGGAACTCGCCGCCCTCGCGGCGGCCGCCGAGCGCGGCCTCGACCAGCAGCGTGCTGCGTTCGCGCGGCGTGAAGCCGCGGGACACGCGGCCGTCGAACAGCAGCGCGCTGCGGTCCGCGCCGAAGCTGGGCGACGCGTAGCCGAGGCGGCCGCGGGCGCGCCAGCCGTAGGCGAAGTCCTCGGTGCGTTCGATCTGGTCGCGGTTGCGTGCCTCGCGGAAATCGTCTTCGATCCACTCGGCCGAGATCCACGGGTAGGCGAGCTTGCGGTCCGGCGGGACATCCGAGGGCAGCTTGCTGCCGGGCACGAAGCCGAACTGCCGGTCATCGTAGGTGTAGCCCGCGCGCCAGCGCAGCACCTGGCCGGCGACGAGACCCTTCGACCAACCGCCGTACACGGTCGCCGTTTTCTGCTGAACCCGATACTCGTCGACCACCTCGCCCTGGTCGTAGCGGGAGTCGATGCGTTCGTCGTCCAGGAACGATCCGCCCGCCGCGGAGCGCGTGTCGAGCGCGTAGAAGTCGTGGTCGAGCAGCAGACCTTTGCGCTTGCCGTCGCTGTTGTCGGCGTAGTCGATGCCCAGCGCCCACCAGGATCGGCCGAGCTGCCGGTCGCGGTACTTGAAGAGCGTGGAGGTGCGGTCGACGTCCCGGGTGCGCGATACGCCGATCTGCATGCCGAGGCCGAGCAGGTTCAGCTCGTCGAGCTCGATGCCGGAGGTGCTCTCGCCGCCCTTGCGGCCGAAGGAGATGCCGGGGTTGAGCGTCCAGACGTCGTTGGTGGTGACCTCGATGTCGACGACGCCGTCGCGCAGCGCCACCGGTTCCACGCGCGCGTCATGCAGGTAACGGGTGTCGCGCAGCAGGCGCGCGGTCTCCTGCAGCAGCCGCCCGTCGTAGGGCTCGCCGGACCCGAAGAGCAGCTGGTCGGCGATGGTCGACTCGCGGGTGCGGATGTGCAGCTTGTTGGCGAGACGGAAGAGGGCGGTGTCCTCCTCGGGGAGCGAGGTGTCGAAGATCTCGAGCGGACGGATGCGGATCTCGCCGATGCGGACGCCGGCCGCGGCGAGCTCGGCATCGGTCGGCAGGTCGGCCGGCCGACGGGTGCTCTCGCGGGTCACCCGGGAGGTCACCCCCGGCAGGATGGTCTTGGGGCGCGCGGCGTCGGCGCCCTCGTCGGCGGATGCCGGGGCCGGTGCCATGAGCAGCAGAGACCCGAGGACGAGGATCGGCAGTCCGATCGGCCTCACGGTGCGATGGCGGGAGGCCGGATGAGGGGAACGCATGCGTGATGATAGGCGGCGCATCAGGGGGGGTGACATGTCGGATAGGCCGAGGGTTCCCGTCGGTCGGCCCGGGCGATCCGCCGGCGTCAGCGCGCGGCGAGCACCTTGCCCGGGTTCATGATGCCTCTGGGGTCGAAGGCCTGCTTGATCGCCTTCATCAGCGCGAGCTCGACCGGCGAGGCGTAGCGCTGCAATTCCTCGACCTTCAGCCGACCGATGCCGTGCTCGGCGCTGAATGAGCCGCCGTGCTCGCGCACGAGATCGTGGATGACGCGCTTGATGTCGGCCTCGCGGGCCGCGAGGGCCCCCGCAGCCCGCCCCGGCGCCTGGTTGAGGTTGAAGTGCAGGTTGCCGTCGCCCACATGGCCGTAGGCCACGAGCCGGGCCTCGGGGACCTCGGCGGCGACCCAGGCCGAGGCGCGTTCCGTGAACGCGGCGAGGCGGTCGATGGGCAGCGAGACATCGTGCTTGAGGCTCGGGCCGTCGCGTCGCTGTCCCTCGGGGATGTTCTCGCGCAGGTGCCAGAACGACTTGCGCTCGCGCTCGCCTTGGGCGAGGGCGGCGTCGGTGGCGAGCCCGGCCTCGAGCGCCGTCGCGAGCGCGGTCTCGAGGATGGCATCGAGCGGATCCTCCGCGCGGGCGCTGGTGAGTTCGCAGAGCACATACCACGGCGAGCCGTCCGTCAGCGGGGCGCGGCTGCCGGGGACATGCTGCAGCACGAGATCCAAGGCCTGCTGCGGGACGAGCTCGAAGCTCGACACGCGGTCGCCGCTCGCCGCGCGCAGGTCGGCGAGCAGCTGGACGGCGGCCGCGACCGTGGGCACCGCCACGAAAGCGGTGGCGACCGCGCGCGGCGGCGGGAAGAGCCGCAGCGCCGCCGCCGTGATCACGCCGAGCGTGCCTTCGGCGCCGATGAAGAGGTTGCGCAGGTCGTAGCCGGTGTTGTCCTTGCGCAGGGCGTCGAGGCTGGAGAGCACACGGCCGTCGGCGAGCACCACCTCGAGACCGAGCACGAGCTCGCGCATCATCCCGTAGCGCAGCACATTGACGCCGCCGGCGTTGGTCGAGAGGTTGCCGCCGATCTGGCAGCTGCCCTCGGAGCCGAGGCTGAGCGGGAACAGGCGTCCCGCCGCCGCCGCCGCCTGCTGGACCTCCACGAGCAGGCAGCCGGCCTCGACCACCATCGAATCGTTGAGCGCATCGACACGCCGCACGGCGCGCAGGCGGCGCAGCGACAGCACGAGCTGCGTGCCGGACTCGTCGGGCGTGGCGGCGCCGCAGTAGCCCGTGTTGCCGCCCTGCGGCACGACGCCGATGCCGAGCGCGTTGCAGAGCGCGAGCAGCTGCGAGACCTCGGCCGTGCTGCGCGGCAGCGCGAGCGCCAGCGGCTTGCCGCGGTAGAGCCGGCGGTGGTCGACGGCGGTCGCCTCGAGCGACGCCGGGTCGGTGACGATGACCTCGGTGCCGAAGCGCGCGACGAGCTGCGCGAGCGGCGAGGCCGGGCCGCCCGGCATCATGCGGCGGGTGCGGGCATCGCGGACGCGGCGAGCGGTGGCACCGCGAGCGGCGTCGGCAGGCGGCAGCCCGGCTTGGTGAGCAGCAGCTGCACATCGCCCAGCTGCCGCTCCATGTAGCCGCCCTCGCAGTAGCAGAGATAGAACTCCCACATGCGTACGAAGGAGTCCGGGTAGCCGAGCGCACGGACCTTGTCGAGCTGGCCCATGAAATTGCGGCGCCACTCGCGGAGCGTACGCGCGTAGTGCGGACCGATGTCCTCGAGGTGGAAGATCTTGAGGTCGGTGACGCGGGTGAGCGAGGCGCTGATCGCCTGCACGCTCGGGATGAAGCTGCCCGGGAAGATGTAGCGCTGGATGTAGTCGACCGAGCGACGCGCCTGCTCGTAGTGCTGGTCCTGGATGGTGATGGCCTGCAGCAGCATCGCGCCGTGCGGCTCGAGCAGCGAGGAGCACTTGGCGAGATAGGTGTCGAGGTAATCCGCGCCCACGGCCTCGATCATCTCGATCGACATGGCCTTGTCGAACCGGCCCTTGAGGTCGCGGTAGTCCTCGAGCAGCAGCGTGATGCGGCCCTCGAGCCCGGCGCGCGCGATCTTCTCGCGGGCGTAGTCGTGCTGCTCGCGCGAGATGGTGGTGGTGGTGACATGGGCGCCGTAGTGGGCGGCCGCGTGCAGGGCGAGACCGCCCCAACCGGTGCCGATCTCGACCACGCGCTCACCCTGCCGCAACCCGAGCTTGCGGCACACGGCGTCGAACTTGGCGAGCGAGGCCTGCTCGAGCGTGGCCTGGTCGTCGGCGAAGATGCCGCAGGAGTAGGCCATGGTCGGGTCGAGCATGAGCTCGTAGAGCGGGTTGCCGAGGTCGTAGTGCGCGGCGATGTTGCGGGCGCTGCCCTCGCGGCTGTTGCGGTTGAGCCAGTGGAAGACCTTGTGCAGCGGCCGGCTGAACCGTGCCCAGCCGCTGTCCATGCCGTCCATCAGCTCGCGGTTGGCGACGAACACGCGTACGAGGCCCGTCAGGTCGTCGCAGCGCCAGAGGCCGCGGATGTAGGCCTCGCCCGCGCCCACGGTGCCGCCGAAGGCGGCGTCCGCGTAGAGCTGCGGGTGCAGCACCTCGAGCGTGACGGCGACATCGAGCCGCGGCGTGCGCGCGCCGAAGCGGTGGCGCGTGCCGTCGGGTTCGACGAGGGTGAGTTCGCCGTCGCGCAGCCCAGCGAGCTGGCCGAGCAGCAGCCGACGGCCGAGACCTGCGAGCATCCCTGGACGCCCGTCCGGCGGGCCGCCCGCGCCGGTCCGGCCGTCGTCGCGCGGGATGATGCTGGGCGAGGCCATGGTCAGCGCGGCTCCGTCGCGAGTTTGTCGGGATGGGTGAAGAAGGGCACGCGCTTCAGGAGCAGCACGAGCGCCTGCCAGTAGATGAGCGCGCTCACCTTCACCGTGACGAAGGGCACGGCGACGAGCGCGCGCGCCAGCGCCGCGCCGGTGAGCGGTTCGCGATGCAGGGTGAGCGTGGCGTCGAACTGCGAGGCGCCCTCGCGCCAGTTCTCCATGTGCACGCCCAAGGTCCCGGCCGGCGCCGTGAAGCGCCAGTCGTAGCGCATGTCCATCGGCAGGAAGGGCGAGACATGGAAGGCCTTGTCGAACTGCCAGCGCAGGACCTGCGCACCCTCGCGCGCGGCATCGCGCACCGGCAGCACATAGGCATGACGCTCGTCCCAGGGCGTGTTGGTGATCTCGGCGACCACGGTCTCCAGCCTCTCTCCGGTCCGGTCGTAGACATAATAGAAACTGACCGGGTTGAAGTTGTAGCCGAAATAGCGCAGATGGGTGAGCAAGCGGATCGGACCGTCCGGACGGTGGCCGAGGCGCTTTTCGACGAGGTCGCGCACCGCCGTGTCGAGCGGCACGGACGGGTCGCCCAGGAAATCGGCACGGCGGAACCAGACGAGGGCGGGCCGACGGGCCGACCAGAACCAGCGGCCATCGAACACCCCCGGCAGTTCCGCGAGGTCGATGTAGGCCATGAAGAGCCGGTAACGGAAGGCGTTGCGCCGCGGTCCGAAACGCCGGTGCCGGATATGGCCCCGGTAGAGGCAGCTGCTGCGCGCCCCGACCTCCGCCGTGCCTGCCGGCGCCGTCGGCGCGGACGCGCTCATGCGCGCGCCTTCAGGCTGCGGCGGGTGGGCTCGAGCTTCGGCGCGGGCGGCGGTGCGCCGCCGGTCGCGGCCGCGAAATCCTGCAGCGCCCAAAGACCGCTCACCACGCCGTCCTCGTGGAAGCCGTAGCGCCAGTAGGCGCCGCAATAGAAGGTCCGCCGCTTGCCGCTGATCTCGCCGCGCCGGCGCTGCGCGGCGACGGCGGCCGGTGTGTACACCGGGTGATGGTAGGTGTAGCGGCCGAGCACCAGCGCCGGGTCGATGTCGGCGCTGCGGTTGAGCGTGACGAGGAACGGTTCCGGGCCGTCGAGCGACTGCAGCAGGCTCATGTCGTAGGTCAGCGCCACGCGCTCGGTGTCCGGATCGAGCAGATGGTAGTTCCAGGCCGCGCGCGCGAGCGGCGCCCGCGGCAGCATCCGGCGGTCGACATGCAGCACGGCGTCGTTGGCCTGGTATGGGAAGGCGCCGAGGATGTCGCGCTCGGCGGGGGCGGCGTCCGCGAGCACGGCGAGCGCCTGGTCGGAGTGGCAGGCGAAGAACACGGCGTCGAAGCGCTCGGTGGCGAGACCGCCCGGGCCCTCGCTCGTGATCTCGACCCCGGCATCGCCGCGGACCACGCGGCGCACCGGCGTCGACAGGCGGATACGGTCGCGGAACGGCGCGATGAGACGCCGCGCGTACTCGCGCGAGCCGCCGCTGACCGTGCGCCAGGTCGGCCGGTCGTCGACGTTCAGGAAGCCGTGCCGGTCGAAGAAATCGACGAAGAAGCGCGCCGGGAACTCGAGCATGCCGCGCCCGGTGGCCGACCAGATCGCGCGGCCCATGGGCAGGATGTAGCGCTCCGTGAAGGCGCGCGAATAGCCCTCGCGCGCGAGGTACTCGCCGAGGGTGAGGCGGTCGTCGTCGCCCGCGAGCAGCGCGCGGGCGCGGCCGTTGAAGCGCAGGATGTCGGCGATCATGCGCAGGAAGGGCAGGTTGAAGATGTTGCGCCGCTGCGCGAACAGCGCATCGACCGAGGTGCCGTTGTACTCGAGGCCGGTGCGCTCGCAGCGCAGCGAGAAGCTCATGTCCGACCACTGCCAGGGCGCGCCCACCGCCTCCAGCAGGGCGATGAAGTTCGGGTAGGTCCAGTCGTTGAACACGATGAAGCCGGTGTCCACGGCGTAGCGCCGGCCATGCCGATCGACATCTACGGTGGCGGTGTGGCCGCCGACGTAGTCGTTGGCCTCGAAGACGGTGAGGTCGTGGTGGCGGTGCAGGTGCCAGGCCGCCGTCATGCCGGCGATGCCCGTGCCCACGATGGCGATGCGGCTCATGCTTTCAGCCTACACCAGGGCGGGGGTCGTCCGACCGGGCGATGCGTCTGCGGGCAGGCCGGGTCAGCCGCCGCGCGGCGTGATGCGCCGCGGCGAGTGGTCGCGGATGGCGACCGGTACGGGCTTCAGGTCCCAGATGATGCCGAGCCAGGACATGACCTTCAGCACATAGTAGGTGATGTCGATCTCCCACCAATAAAAACCTTGGCGGGTCGAGCTCGGGAAATGGTGGTGGTTGTTGTGCCAGCCCTCGCCGAGCGTGACCAAGGCCAGCAGCCAGTTGTTGCGGCTCGTGTCGCCGGTGCGGTAGCGCTGGCGACCGAAGACATGCGAGAGCGAGTTGATGGTGTAGGTGCCGTGGTAGCAGGCCACGGTCGAGATGAAGAAGCCCCAGACCAGCATCTGGCCGGCGCTGGTGCCGAGCTCCGGCGCGACGCGCGCAAGCAGGGCGCCCAAGCCGAACATGCCCACCGCGAGGGCCACCGGCACGAGGATGTCGAAGCGGTCGAGCCAGCGCAGCTCCGGGAACTGCAGCAGGTCGCGCACGCGGCGCAGGTCGGGGCGGAAGCCGCGCGCGGTCAGGAACCAGCCCATGTGCGAGCGGATGAAGCCGCGCTGCACCGGCGAGTGCACATCCTCGGGTTTGTCCGAGTAGGCGTGGTGATGGCGGTGGTGGGCGGCCCACCACACCGGCCCGCGCTGCACCGCCGAGGCGCCGAGCAGACCGAAGATGAACTGCCCGACGCGCGAGGTCTTGAACGAGCGGTGCGAGAAGTAGCGGTGGTAGAAGCCGGTGATGGCGAACATCCGCACCAGGTAGGCGCCGATGGCGACGCCCACCGCCACCGGGCTCCAGCCGACCCAGATGACCGCAAGGCAGGCGAGGTGCATGCCGATGAAGGGCAGGATCCGCGCCCACTCGACCTTGTCCGGGATCTCCGGCAGCGGCGCGCCGTCCGACGGCACGACATGCGGACCGGTGTCGAACCAGTTCACGAAAGCCCGCCCCCACCGGCGCCAGGCCGGGGAGGCGGGTTTCGGGCTGTAGGCGCCGTCTGCCAAGCGGAGCCTGCGTCAGGCGAGACCGTTGGCGCGCTTGAGCGCGTCGATGCGCTCGTCGAGCGGCGGGTGGCTCATGAAGAGCTTCTTCAGGCCGCCGCCGATGCCGCCGTTGATGCCGAAGGCGGCCATCTGCTGCGGCAGCGCCTCGGGCTGGTGGACGCGCTTGAGGGCCTCGAGCGCGCCGACCATGTGCCGCGGGCTCGACAGCCGGGCGCCGGCGATGTCGGCGCGGAACTCGCGCTGCCGCGAGAACCACATCACGATGACGCTGGCGAGGATGCCGAGCAGCAGCTCGGTGACCATCACGATCACGAAGTAGCCGATCCCGCGGCCTTCCTCGTTCTTGAAGATGGCGCGGTCCACGAACCCGCCGATGATGCGGGCGAGGAAGATGACGAAGGTGTTGACCACGCCCTGGATGAGCGTGAGGGTCACCATGTCGCCGTTGGCGACGTGACCGACCTCATGGCCGAGCACGGCCTCGACCTCTTCGCGCTTCATGCGCTGCAGCAGGCCGGTGCTGACCGCGACCAGGGCCTTGTTCTTGTTGGCGCCGGTGGCGAAGGCGTTCGGGTCGGCCGAGTCGAAGATGCCGACCTCGGGCATGCCGATGCCGACCTCGCGGGCCTGGCGACGCACGGTCTCGACCAGCCAGGTCTCCACCGCATCGCGCGGCTGCTCGATGATGCGGACGCCCATCATGCGCTTGGCGCTCCACTTGGACATCAGCAGCGAGATGATCGCGCCGCCGAAGCCGAACACCGCGGCGAACACCAGCAGGCCATAGGCGCTGCCGCCCTGCGCTGCGATGTACTGGTCGATGCCGAGCAGGCGCATGGCGATCGAGAGCACGAACACCACGGCGAGGTTCGTCACGAGGAAGAGCAGGATGCGTTTCATGGGGTCCAAGGTCTCCTTGAAAAGGGTCGTTGTCGGGGCGTTCCTGCCCCTGCGACTTGGACTTATTCCAAGTCAGGGGGTTCCCCTGGCCCGCAAATTTATCCGGGTCCGGGGCGGGCTGCCAGTCTACCTTCGTCGGGCCTTCAGGAACTCGGCCAGGGCGGCGAGTTCGGCGTCTGGGAGGTAGGAGAATCCCGGCATGACCCGCCCGGAGACATTGCCCGGCTGACCCGGCATCCGGCCGACCTTGAGGAAGGCGGCGAGGCTGGCGGCGTCGCTGCGGCCGACATAGGCGGAGCCGGCCAGGGTGACGCCAAGTTCCGCGATCCCCTGCAGGTCGGGCCCATGGCAGGCGACGCAATGCAGGGCGTAGAGGGCCGCCCCGTCGGCCGTGGCGGGCGGTGCCGGGTCGGCCACGGCGCGGGCGGTGTAGCCGAAGGGGGCGGGCGCCGTCACGGTCGCCGGGGCGGCCTGTGCGCCGCCGAAGGAGAGCGGGATGCCGCTCAGACCGGCGATGCCGACCACCCCGGCCAACACCCCCGCCACGACCCCGCCGCCGGAGAGCCAGGCGAGGCGTCGGCCGAGGGCGAGTCTCGGCCAGCTGGTGATGACCGTGATGGCGAGGATCGCCACGGCGATCAGTACGCCGACCCGCATGGCGAAGATGAGGATCTCGGGCGACCAGATGCCGCCGCCCTCGAAGAGCCGCGCGAGGCCGCTCGCCGTCTCGGCGCGCAGATGCGCCGTGCTGGCCGCGGTCCAGACCTCCTCGAGGTTGTCCTGGATGGCGGTGACGAGGCTCGCGATCATGGCGAAGCCGGCGGCATAGCCCGACTGGCGCAGCACGCCGATGAGCCCCGCAGCGGTGACGAGCGCCCGTGGCGGGACGTTGCCCATCATCAAGGCGTTGTTGGGCGCGAAGAAGAACGCCGAGCCGAGGCCGAGCAGCACCATCGCCGGCATCAGCGCGAGCTGGCCGCTGGTCGGTGTGACGATGAAGAGCGCGAGATAGCCGAGCGCCGTCAGCACCGCGCCCGCGACCGCGAGCTGCGCCGCACCGAAGCGCTCGGCGAGCTTGCCGGCGAGCGGGCTGATGAGGGTGGTGGCGACGGCGATGACCGCCATGGTCATGCCGGTATCCCAGGCGCTGAACTCGAGCGCGCCGATCAGCACCAGCGGCAGGATGAAGAGCTGCACCGGCAGCGCCGCGAAATAGGTGGTGAAGGCGATGCAGGCGCGCTTGAACTCGCGGCTCTCGTCGAACAGCGACAGGTCGACGAGCGGCTGCGCGACCCGCCGCTCGTGGCGCAGGAAGGCCCACAGCGCGACGAAGCCGCCGACCGTCACCGCCCACACCAGCAGGTCGCGGTGGTTGTCCTCGACGGGCAG
>DAIMYL010000014.1:11711-24327 GCA_036734505.1 Steroidobacteraceae bacterium
CCGGTCGCGGAGATGAGATAACCGAGCGCCACCCACACCACGACGCCGGTGCTGGTGTCGAGCTTGTCGATGATGTCCGGGAACGCGATCGGCACGAAGCTCGAGTCGAGGCTCGCGAGCACGGTCGCGAGCAGCAGCGCCGCGAGCACCCAGCGGCGCCGCGCGGGCGTCACGGCGGGTGCCGACGGCGCGGCGGACGGCGTCGCGGGCGCGGCCGACGCCTCAGGCATACTTGACCACCGGGATGCCGAACAGCTGCTTCCAGTCGGCGGCGATCAAGAGGTCCATCAGCTCGGACTTCTTGCCTTCCTTGCGCCGCTCCATCTCGCCCAAGAGCGTGATCAGCGCGTCGTCGACCTTGTCGCCGAAGAGGTAGCGCAGGTAGGAGATCGGGATGCGCGGGTTCTCGGAGAAGTCGCCGTTCTCGTCGAACGATGCGGCGAGGATGGGCGGCACATAGAACACGTTGGGCTCGGTGCCGTACTCAGGGTGCAGCGGCAGCGCGACCTTCCACTGGTACACGAGCTTGTGGATGGGGCCGTCCTCGTCGTCGAGGAAGCCGACGAAACGCAGCCGACCCGGGCACTGGCGAGCGCAGGCCGGGGCCACGCCCTGCTCGATGCGCGGGAAGCAGAAGATGCACTTGGTCGACTTCTTGGTGACGAAGTTGAAGTAGACCTTCTTGTAGGGGCAGGCCTGGTTGCACTTGCGGAAGCCCTGGCACTTGTCCTCGTCGAGCACGACGCTGCCGTCCTCCTCGCGCTTGTAGATGGCCTGCGTCGGGCAGGCCTTGAGGCAGGCGGGGTTGGTGCAGTGGTTGCAGAGCCGCGGCAGGTAGAAGTGGTAGTTGTTCGGGTAGGTGCCGGAGCTCGTGTCCTCGTCCCAGTTGGCGCCGTAGCCCATCTCGCCCTGCTGCTGCAGGCGGTCGGACTTGCCCTCGAAGAACACCTCCTGGAAGTTGACCGGCTTCTCGCCGCCGTAGTCCTCGCGGTCGATGAGCGGCGGCAGCTGCAGCCGGCCGTCCTTGAAGCCGCCGTTGACCTGCTCCCAGTTCTTTGGATAGCCCGGCCCCGGCTTGGTCTCCACGTTGTTGAAGAGGATGTGCTCCATGCCCTCGCCGCTGGTCCACAGCGTCTTGCAGGCGACGGTGCAGCTCTGGCAGCCGATGCACTTGTTGAGGTCCATGACCATCGAGATCTGTCTGCCCATGCGTCTCAATCCCCGGAGTCGGAAGCGATGCGCGCCTCGAGCCAGTCGAGGTCGGCGGCGATGAGGTCGGCGGCGAGCGTGAGCGTGCCGGCGATGAGCGGTGAGCCGTCCGCGCGCGCCGCGACGGCTGCGGCGACGGTCGGCAGCCAGCGCACCAGATGGCGCGCGGCGAAGTCGCGCTGCGCGGCGCGCAGCCCGGCGGCGAGCCCCGTCTCCTCGTCGGACGGCGGCTGCGCCTCGTGCCAGGCGAGGAAGTGCATGAACTCCAGCATCGGCGACAGATGGTCCGGTCGCCAGGCGTAGCCGTCGCCGAGTTCGTAGCCGAAGTGCTCGTAGAAGCGCGCGACCTCCTCCTTGGCCGCGGCGTTGGCGCCCGGAGCGAGCTCCTCGCGCAGCGCGAGCGGCGGACCGCGGTCGCCCACCTCGAACAGCGCGCCGTGGGCGCGCGCCACATCGGCGGCGAGCACGGCGGCCGGCGCTGCCCGGGCGGCGGCGGCGAGCTGCGCCAGCGTGTCGTCGCTCGTCTCCGGCAGGTCGAAGGGCGCATCCTCCAACGACGCGACGAGCTCCTCGACGGCCGCTGCAGGGTCCTGCCAGCCCGTCGCCACCGCCTCTTCGGGCGAGGCCACGAGCGGGGCGAGCACGCCGTATATGCGTGCGCGGGCGAGCGCCGCGAAGGGGTCGTCGATCATGTGGTGCGCACCTTCGCGGCGGTCACCTTGCCGCGCTCCTTGAGGCGGAACTCGCAGGTGAAGTCGCGGTAGGTCTGGTTGGGCGCGTAGGCGAGCACGCGGTAGCCGAGGTGCCCGTAGTCGCCCGCGACCGAGGTCGGCTTGACGAGCCCCGCGGTCGGGATGACCGCCGCGAAGTTCTGACGGCCGCGGAACATGGTCGGATCCCAGCCGTGGTACATGTAGACCGTGCCCGGCATGATGCCCGCCGACAGGTGCGCCATGCAGCTGAAGCGGCCGGCGTCGTTGAAGACCTCGATGAGGTCGCCGTCGCGGACGCCGCGCGCCGCGGCGTCGTCGGGGTTCACGAAGATGTCGGGCTCTCCGCGCTGCAGCGAGAGCAGGAACGGGTCGTCGCGCCACATGCTGTGGATGCCGTGGCGCGCGTGGCCCATGGTCATCTGCAGCGGGTACTTCTCCTGCTTGAGCGGCGCATGGTGCACCGGCAGCGCCTCGTCGTACTTCAGGAACCACTCGTGGTCGATGTAGAACTGCTGGCGGCCGGTGAGCGTCTCGTACGGCCGCTTGCCGTGCACCGACTCGGCGATGTCGGCATGGAAGGGGCTGTCATCGCTGTCCCATACGGTGCTGCCGCGCGATTCGTCCACGCGCACGATGCCCTTCGCGGCGAGCTCCGCGAAGCTCATCTTGGGGATGCCGGGCGTGGCGTTGATGATGAACTGCACGATGTCGCGCGAGTCCTTGATGGCCCCGTCCATGGTGTAGAGCTCGAGCGTACGCGCGAGGTCGCGGCGGAAGGTGCGGCCGTCCACATCGTCCTTGATGGCCGGGGTGCGCCGCTCGCGCGCCACCGCGCTGATCGCCGCCGAGATGCGCCGCAGCGCCTCGAAGTCGTCGACCGCCTCCCCCAAGGGCTTCACGGCGGCGTCGAGCACCTGCACATAGGGGTGGCGCGACTGCAGCATGATGTCGGCGCGCTCGTAGTGGTGCGCGATCGGCAGCACGATGTCGGCGTGGTGCATGGTGATGCCCGCGTCCGGCACCAGCGCCACGATCATCTCCAGCTTCTCGAAGGCCTCGGTGCGCCAACGGTTGCCGGAGGCGCGCCAGTTGGCGCCGTTCTCGCCGGCGAAGATGCCCATCTTCCAGCCGTTCTTGCCGTACTGGGGGAACCAGTCCTCCTTGAGGCTGTGCTGGTAGTGCGAGTCGAACTCGTCGGCGAGCTCGCGGCCGTAGATCTTGGCCGTGAGCTCCTTCATGCGCCCGTGGTCGTAGTCCCAGAGCGTCGAGGCGACGATGCGGGTCGCGGCGCCGACGCCCGCGAACGCGAACGAGGTGATGCCGCGGGATTTCGGGCCGTTGGCCATCTGCACGCCGCCGCCCTCGTGGCCGGTGGCACCGGTGAGCGCGCACAGCAGCACCATGGCGCGCTGCAGCAGGTCGCCGTGCAGCCATTTGCAGGCGGAGAACCCCGCGTAGATCATCGCGCGCTTGCCGGCCTTGGCGAACTCCCGCGCCACGGTGCGCACGGCCTGCGCGTTGAGACCGGTGATCGCCGCGGTCTTCTCGGGCGAGTGCTGCGCGGCGCGCAGCTTCAGGACCTCGAACACCGTGGTGACGCGCACCGGGCCCTGGCGGGTCTCGACGGTCCACGCGCCCTCGAGCGCCGGGTCGATGTCGCCGAGCGCGAGGCTGCCCGGCTTGCGGCGGCGCCGTCCGACCGGCGCCTCGGAGGCGCCGGTCCCGGGCGCCTGCACGATGCGCTTGCTGCGCCGGTCCCACATGTAGAAGACGTTGTCGCGCACCGCCAGCATGTCGACCAGGCTCATGTCCTCGGCGCGCAGGAACTCGCCGTTGTCGGCGCGCACCAGGAACGGCAGGTCGGTCTGCTCGCGGATGTAGGCCGGGTCGTAGCGCTTCTCGGCGAGGATCACATGCACCATCGCCATCGCGAGCGCGGTGTCGGTGCCGGGCTTGATGTTGAGCCACTTCGAGGAGTGCATCGCCGTCGGCGTGAACTCCGGCGCGATCGTGACGACCTCGGTGCCGTTGTACTTCGCTTCCCAGAAGAAATGCGCATCCGGGATGCGGGTCACCGCCGGGTTCGCCATCCACACCAGCACGCATCTCGACTTGTACACCGCGGCCATGGTGTCGCCGAGGTAGGTGATGCCGGTGGTCATGTAGAAGCCGGTCGGCAGGTCGCCGACGCCGGAGTAGAACTCGGGCACCGTCACGCCGGTGATGTTCGAGAAGCGCGCGAGCGCGGAGTACGAGGCCATCTTGACCGCGAGCTGGGTGCCGCTGCCCAAGGTGATCGAGTCCGGGCCGTGCTCCACCGCGACCTCGATGAACTTCGCCGCGATCTCGCGCGTCGCCTGGTCCCAGGAGATGCGCTGCCACCTGCCTTCGCCGCGCTTGCCGACCCGTTTCATCGGGTAGAGCACGCGCTGCTTGCCGTACATGTAGCGCGCGTGGCGCAGGCCCTTGTTGCAGCCGCGCGGGCCGTAGTCGGGCGTGTCGGGCGTGCCGGAGCGCTCGTACTCGGCCTGCTGCTCCTCGCGCCAGACCACGCCCTTGCGGATGTAGACGTTGAAGGCGCAGGTGCCGGCGCAGTTGGTGCCGTGGGTGCCGTGTGCGACCTTGTCCCAGGTCCACTTGCGGCGCCACACATCTTCGATGCGACGATAGGGTCGGGTGGCGGCGTCGGCCGCGGCCCGGCCATGCCGCAGGGCGAGCGCCGTCGCAGCGCCCGCCAGCGCCGTCCGACCCAAGAAATCGCGTCGCGTCAGTGACATGCAGACCCCCGGATGAGGAGGCTATGACAGCCTCGCCGGGGCTTCAGCGCCGCCCCGGTGCGAGGCCGCGGTGCGGTCGTTCAGCCGATGGCGACGCCCAAAAGCCGCCCGACGCCCCAGGCGACGACGCCGGCGCCGCCGCCGATCAGCAGCATGCGCAGCGCGCCCTGCAGGGCGCCGCGGCCGGTGAACAGGCTCAGCGCCAGGCCGACGGCGGCCAGCGCCAACGCCGTCACGCCGATCGACCAGAAGAGCGGGTGCTCGAGCCCGCGGAACAGGAACGGCAGCAACGGCAGCACCGCACCCGCCGAGAAGGCGATGAACGAGGAGGTCGCCGCGCCGACCGGTGAGCCGAGGTCATCGGGGTTGAGCCCGAGTTCCTCGCGGGCGAGGGCGTCGAGGGCCTGCTCCGGCCGGGACAGCAGGCTGCGCGCCATCTCGCGCGCCTGCTCGAGCGGGATGCCGCGCGCGTTGTAGATGAGCGCGAGCTCCTCGGCCTCCTCTTCGGGGTACTCCTCGAGCTCCTCTTTCTCCAGCGCGATCTGGTACTCGTACATGTCGCGCTGGGAGCGCACCGAGACATACTCGCCCGCGGCCATCGAGAGCGCGCCGGCGAGCAGGCCGGCGACGCCGGTCATCAGCACCGTGTCGGATCCCGCGCCGGCGCCGGCCACGCCCATGACGAGCGCGGCGTTGGAGACGAGACCGTCGTTGACGCCGAACACCGTGGCGCGCAGGTTGCCGCCCGAGACGCCGCGGTGGCGCTGGCCCACTTCGCTGACCGAGGTGGGCATCAGATGGCCGCCGGCGGTGGGCGCGGCCGGGGCGGTGTAGACCGACAGGCCGCGCAGCTTCATGGCGGCGAGCGCGTGGCGAGTGGCGCGCGGGCCGAAGGCGTCGACGAGGCGTGCGACGATGCGCGCGCGCGGCGTGGGGACGAAGCGGAAGTCGCGCTGCGGATCGCGCGCCTGCCACTGCAGGGCCTGTTCCTCGGCGGCTTGGCCGAGCTTGCGGAACATCTCGCGGCGCGCGGGGTCCGTCTCGCGCGCCGCTACCCGCCCGTAGAGCCAGGCGGACTCCTTTTCATGGAACCAGCTGTCGGGGGATCCGCTCACCCTCGACCGCGCTCAGCGCTCCCGGCCGTCGTCGTGGTCGTCCTCGATGTCGTCCTCGTCATCCTCGTCCCAGTCGTCGTCCTCTTCTTCCTCGTCCTCGTCGTCCCACTCCTCGTCGTCGTCCTCGTCCTCATCGTCCTCGTCGGACCAGCCCTCGGGCTCGGCGATGAGTTCGAGGTCGAGCTCGTGCCACTCCTCGAGGTCGAACTTGTCGTTCTCGCCGTCGAGGTACTCGATCTCGACCAGTTCCTCGTCCTCGTCGACGGCGATCACGCGGAAGGTCTCATCCTCGTCGATGATCTCGTACCACTGACCCACGACGGGTTCGTTGTCTCGGCTCACGGCGCACACCTCGGCTAGCACGGTTTTCAGCGGCGGGATTTTACCGCCACTCTGGACTATAGTGCCACGGCATCCACCGCCGATCCGCATGCCCGCACGCACCGCACCGCCCGTCACGCCGCTGTCCCGCGCCCGCCGCATCGTGGTGAAGGTCGGGTCGGCGTTGCTCGTCGACGCCGCTACCGGGCGTCTCAACCGCGCTTGGCTCGAGACCTTGGTCGCCGACATCGTGCGGCTGCGCCGGCAGGGCAAGGAAGTGGTGCTGGTCTCGTCGGGCGCGATCGCGCTCGGCCGCCGCCATCTCGGGCTGCCCCGCGGTCCCCTGCGTCTCGAGGAGAGCCAGGCCGCCGCGGCCGTCGGCCAGATCCGTCTGGCGCACGCCTACAAGGAGCTGCTGGAAGCCGAGGGGGTGCCGGTCGCGCAGGTGCTGCTCACGCTGGAGGACAGCGAGCAGCGCCGCCGCTATCTCAATGCCCGCGCCACCCTCACCACGCTGCTGGCCTGCGGTGCGGTGCCGGTGATCAACGAGAACGACACCGTGGCGACCGCCGAGATCCGCTACGGCGACAACGACCGGCTCGCGGCGCGGGTCGCGCAGATGGTCAGCGCCGACTGCGTCGTGCTGCTGTCGGACATCGACGGCCTCTACACGGCCGACCCCAACAAGGATCCGACGGCGCGCTTCATCCCCTTGGTGCGGGAGATCACGCCGGATATCGAGGCGATGGCCGGCGACTCGGCCTCCGAGGTCGGCCGCGGCGGCATGGCCACCAAGGTCATCGCGGCGCGCATCGCGGTCGCGGCGGGCTGCCATTTCTGCATCGCGGCGGGCGCACCGCGCCATCCGGTACGCCGCATCGAGCAGGGCGGACGCTGCACCTGGTTCAGGCCGGCCGCCACGCCGGTCGCCGCGCGCAAGCAGTGGATCGCGGGCACGCTGCGGCCGGCGGGCGAGCTGCTCATCGACGAGGGCGCCGTGCGTGCGCTGCGCTCGGGCAAGAGCCTGCTGCCGGCCGGCGTCACCGCGACCCGCGGACGCTTCGAGCGCGGCGATACGGTCAGCGTCTGCACCGCCGACGGGCGCGAGGTGGCGCGCGGCATCGTCGCCTACGGCGATGCCGAGGCGGCGCGCATCATCGGCCGGCGCAGCGCCGACATCACGGCGCTGCTCGGCTATGCCGGGCGCGACGAGATCGTCCACCGCGACGACCTGGTGCTGCAATGACCCGCCCGCCGATCGCCGCCGGGACGGACGACATCGAGGCGCTGATGCGCGGTCTCGGCGAGGCGGCGCTCGCGGCGCAGCCCGTGCTCGCTCAGGCGCCGCGGGCGCAGAAGGACGCCGCCTTGCGCGCCGCCGCCGGGGCGCTGCGCGGCAGGCGCGCCGCGCTGCTCGAGGCCAACGCCGCCGACATGGCGGCGGCCCGCGCCAAGGGGCTCGAAGGCGCCATGCTCGACCGGCTGCTGCTCGACGATGCGCGCCTCGAGGCGATGGCGCGCGGCCTCGAGGACATCGCCGCGCTCGACGATCCCGTCGGTCGCGTGCTCGCCGAGTGGACGCGGCCCAACGGCCTCCGCATCGCCCGGGTGGCGGTGCCGCTAGGCGTGGTCGGCATCATCTACGAGAGCCGCCCCAACGTGACCGCCGACGCGGGCGCGCTGTGCCTCAAGTCGGGCAACGCGGTGATCCTGCGCGGCGGGTCGGAGAGCGCGCATTCGAGCGCCGCCATCCACGCCTGCCTCCGGGAGGGGCTGCGCGCCGCGGGGCTCCCCGAGGCCTGCATCCAGCTCGTGCCGGTCACCGACCGGGCGGCCGTGGGCGTGATGCTGGCCGGCATGGTCGACTACCTCGATGTGGTCGTGCCGCGCGGCGGCAAGAGCCTCGTCAAGCGCGTGCAGGACGAGGCGCGGGTGCCGGTCATCGGCCACCTCGACGGCAACTGCCATGTCTATGTGGACGCCGCCGCCGATCTGCGCATGGCCACGGCCATCGCGCTCAACGCCAAACTTCGGCGCACCGGCGTCTGCGGCGCGGCCGAGACCTTGCTGGTCGACCGTGCCTGCGCCTCGACCCACCTCGCGCCGCTCGTGACCGCGCTGCTCGATGCCGGTTGCGAGGTGCGCGGCGATGCGGCCGCGCAGCGCGTCGACGCCCGCGTCATCGTCGCCACCGAGGACGACTGGTTCACCGAGTATCTCGACGCCGTGATCGCGGTGCGCGTGGTCGACGGCGTGCAGGGTGCGATGGACCACATCGCCAGGTACGGCTCGGCGCACACCGAGTCCATCGTCACCGAGGACGCGGCCGCGGCGCAGCGCTTCCTGGAGGGCGTCGACAGCGCGATAGTGCTGCACAACGCCTCGACGCAGTTCGCCGACGGCGGCGAGTTCGGCATGGGCGCCGAGATCGGCATCTCGACCGACCGCATCCACGCGCGCGGTCCGGTCGGCGTCGAACAGCTGACGACCTACAAGTATGTGGTGCGCGGCTCGGGGCAGGTCAGGCCGTAGCCGTCATCAGGTCCGGGCCGCGAGCCCCTGCGCGCCGCCGCGCAACGACCAGGCTTCCGGGATGCCGCGCTCGCGCAGCGCCTCGCAGGTGTGGCGGCTGCGCAGGCCGCGCGCGCAGACCAGCAGATACCGGCCATCGGCGGGCAGGTTGCCGCCCGCGAGCAGTTCCGCCATGGGGATGCGTCGCGCGAAACCCGGCAGCGGGTCGGCCGTGCTCTCCGCCGGGTCACGGATGTCGATGACGGCATAACCTGCGGCGGCGGCCTGGGCGAGGTCGTCGAAATCGAGCTCCAGCGCGGCGGTGCCCACGGCGGGCCGTCCTCGCGCGGCGGCGAGCGCGGCCGCCGCACGCGCGCAGCTGCCGCCGCGGCAATCGTCCGACCGCTTCGCGGCGAGGCGCGACATGCCGAGGTCGCTGAGACCCACCAGCAGCAGTCCGTCGCCCAGGCGCCCCGGCAGCTCGAGCAGGATCTTGATCGCCTCCAGCGCCTGCAGGCTGCCGAGCACGCCCGGCACCGGGCCGAGCACGCCGGCCTCCGCGCAGTTGCCGACCACGCCGTCGCGCGTCGCCTCCGGCCAGAGGCAGCGCAGGCAGGCGCCGCCCCGCGCCGGGTCGACCGACTGCAGCTGGCCCTCGAACTGGTGCACGCTCGCGAACAGCACGCGGGTGCCGAGTTCGTGCGCGAGGTCGTTGAGCAGGAACTTGGTGGCGAAGTTGTCGCTGCAATCGACCACGAGGTCGTGGCCGGCGAGCAGCCGCGCGCCGTTGGCGGCATCGAGGCGCTCGGTATGCGTCGTCACCTGCACCTCGGGGTTGAGCGCGGTGATGCGGGCGGCCGCGAGCAGGGCCTTGGGCTGGCCGCAGTCGGCGAGCGCGTACCAGGTCTGGCGGTGCAGGTTCGACGCCTCGAGGCGGTCGCCGTCGATCACCGTGAGATGACCGATGCCGGCGCCTGCGAGGTATTGCAGCACCGGCACGCCGAGGCCGCCGGCGCCCACCACCGCGACGCGGCTCGCGCGCAGGCGTGCCTGCCCGGCGAGGCCCACTTCGCGCAGCGCGGTCTGCCGCGAGTAGTCCGGCGAGACGGGCGCATGGCTGGGTTGCGGTCGGTGATGCTCGTGGTCGCGGTGCGCGTGGTCATGATGCGCGTGGTCGTGGTGATCGTGACCATGAGCGTGATCGTGGTGCGCGTGCTGGGGCGCGGTGGCGCAGCGCTCGCAGTTCACCCAACCCGAGTCGCCGTCGACATAGTGTTCCTTCTTCCAGATCGGGACGCGGTGCTTGACCTCGTCGATGATGTAGCGGCACGCCCGGAAGGCCTCATCACGGTGCGGCGCGGAGACGCCCACCCACACCGCGATCTCGCCGAGCGGCAGGTCGCCGATGCGGTGCACGCAGCGCGCGTTCCGCACGCCGAAACGCGCGCAGGCCTCGGCGACGATGCGCTCGCCCTCGCGCACCGCGAGCTCCTCGAAGGCCTCGTACTCGAGGCGGCGCACGGCGCGGCCCTCGTTGTGGTCCCGAACCCAGCCCTCGAACGAGGCGTAGCCGCCGCAGGTCGGATCGGCGAGTCCGCGCGCGAGCGCGGTCGGGTCGATGGCCGTATGGCTGAACTCGAAGCGGCTCATGGGTCGTGGTCCGTGCTCAACCGCCCGCCACCGGCGGGATGAACACCACGCTGTCGCCCGCCACCAACGGCTGCTCCCAATCGCCGAACTCGCCGTTGACGGCGACCTTGAGCATCTCGTGGGGCAGGGTGAAGCCATGGCGCGCGCGGAGCTCGGCGTAGAGCTCGCGCGGGTTGCGCGCGGCGCTGGTCAGCGTCTCGCGCGACGCGCCCGCCTGTTCGCGCAGCAGCGCGAAGTACCTGACCTCGAGCGGGCGCGGTGCGAGCGCTTGCGGGGCGAGGGACTGCATGGTCGTCCAATATTCGTCGGCGGAGTTGATGTTGTCGAGGGCATCGGCACGGGGCAGGTCGATGACCTTCACGTCATGGGTGAGCAGGAACTTGCGCGGGCAGGACCGGCCCTCGCCGACATGGCGGGCGAAGTGCGGTGCGGCGGCCGGTTCGTAGATGGCGCACAGCGGCTCGGGCAGTCCGTCATGCGCCGAACGGAAGGCGGTGGCGAGCTTGGCGGGGTCGCGCGCGGCGAGCAGCGCATCGAGCGTACCCGCGTCGAGGAACGGGAGGTCGCAGGCGAGCACCAGCCACGCCGCCTGCGGGTGCACGCGTTGCGCCGCGAGGATCCCCGCAGCGGGGCCCGCGACCTCCGGCCCGTCGACGATCTGCGGATGCTGCGCCCGCGCGGGGTCGCCCACCTGGTCGGGCCGCACCGACACGAAGCAGTCCGCGACCCGCGGCGCGAGCAGTGCCCAGGCGGCCTCGAGCTGGCTGCGGCCGTGGTAGGCGAGGGTGGCCTTGTCGCGCCCCATCCGCGTGCTGCGCCCGCCGGCGAGCACGAGTCCGTGCAACGCTGCGCTCATCGGGCCCGCTTCGCCGGGCTGCGGACGACGGTCCTGCGGGCGAAATCGCGCTTGCCGCCTCGCTTGGCGATGAGCCGCACCGGGCCGATTCGGATGTCGTGCGACAGCGCCTTGCACATGTCGTAGACGACGAGCGCCGCGACCGTGGCGCCGGTCAGCGCCTCCATCTCTACGCCGGTGCGGTGCGTGGTGCGCACCGTGCAGCGCACGACGATCAGGCCGCGGCGCGGCGTCTCGATGTCGACATCGCAGTGCTCGATGGGCAGGGGGTGGCAGAAAGGTATGAGCTCGTGCGTCCGCTTGACCGCCTGCACCGCGGCGATGATGGCGGTGTCGAACACGGGTCCCTTGCGGGTGCGGTGTCCGCTCGCCGCGAGCGCGCGGGCGACCTCGGCGGGCAGCGTGACGCGCGCCTCGGCCACGGCCTCGCGCGCGGTGACGGCTTTGTCGCCGATGTCGACCATCGCGGGGCGGTTGCGCGCGTCGAGGTGGGTGAGGCGGGTGCGGCGTGGCATGTCAGCCTCCGATGTGGAACATCTCCACCTTGGCTGCGCCCTGGGCCGCAGTCTCGGCGGCGCGCAGTTCCGCGCGCTGTTCGCTGTAACGGTCGTCGCGACGCTGCCAGACATCCTGCAGCAGCGCGAGCAGCGCCGCGTCGTCGGCGCCTGCGCGCAGCGGCGCGCGCAGGTCGACGCCCTTCGTGGCGAAGAGACAGGTGTAGAGCTTGCCGTCCGAGGAGAGCCGTGCGCGCGAGCAGGCGCCGCAGAACGGCTGGCTCACCGACGAGATGAAGCCGACCTCGCCGCCGCCGTCCGCGAAGACCTGACGCTCGGCCACCTCGCCGGGGTAGGCGCGGCCCACGGGCGCCAGCGGCCAGCGCGCACCGATGCGCGCGGCGAGCTCGGCCGAGGGCACGACGGACCCGGGCCGCCAATCGTTGCGGTTGCCGACATCCATGTACTCGATGAAGCGCACCGTGACCCCCGTGCCGCGGAACCGCTCGAGGAGCCCGAACACCGTGTGGTCGTTGACGCCGCGCTGCACGACGGCGTTGACCTTGATGGGTGCGAGTCCGGCGCGCTGCGCCGCCTCGATGCCCTCGAGCACCTGCTCGACACCGCCGAAGCCGCCGCTCAGGCGGGCGAACACCTCGGGGTCGAGGCTGTCGAGGCTGACCGTGATGCGCCGCAGGCCTGCGGCCTTGAGTTCGGTCGCATGCTTGGCGAGCAGCACGCCGTTGGTGGTGAGCGCGATGTCCTCGATGCCGGGTATGGCCGACAGGTCACCGATGAGGTCGGCGAGGTTGGGACGCAGCAGCGGTTCGCCGCCCGTCAGGCGGAGCTTGCGCACACCGAGCCGCGCCGCGAGCCGCGTGAGCCGCACGATCTCCGCGAAGTCGAGCCGCTCACCGGAGGTGAGGAAGCGGTAGCCGTCGTGGAAGGTGTGCTGCGGCATGCAGTACGG
>DAIMYL010000015.1:0-19518 GCA_036734505.1 Steroidobacteraceae bacterium
TTGTTCATGGGGAGGCTCCTGCAGGGGTAGGCGATGATTCTATCGCCCATCGCTATGCTCTGACTGCGGGCTTGAACCTTCGTTCAACCCGCACCCTGCCGGTCCGGTATACGATGTACGGCTCGCACCCATATCCATCCGGGGAATCCACATGTCGTACCGCCGTCCGCTGCTGCCGCTGATCGTCGCCTCCGCCGCCCTCCTGGCCCTCGCCGGCTGCGCGACCGCGCCGAAGCCCTTCGAGCTCACGGATACGCTCGAGGCGCGCGCCACCGTCACCGGACTCGACATCGCGACGCGGCTGATGACCCTGCGGGGTCCGGCCGGCAACGAATTCACCTTCGAGGTCGACCCCGCCGTGCGCAACCTGCCGCAGGTGAAGGTGGGCGACGATGTCGTCGTGCGCTACTACGAGACCATCGGCGCCGCGATGCGCAAGCCGGGCGACTCCACGGAGGCCTCGATCGCCCTCGCCGACGGCGTCGCGGACCCGGGCGACCGCCCGGGCGCCGCCATCGGCACCCGGACCACGCTGCCCGTCACCATCGTGGCCGTCGACAGCAAGACCAACGAAGTGCGCTTCTACGGCCCCGACAAGCGCGTCCGCACCGTCGAGCTCGAGACGCCCGAAGCGCAGGCCTTCGCCAAGAAGCTGAAGGCCGGCGACGAAGTGGTCGTCACCTTCACCGAGGCCCTGGCGGTGTCGGTGGAGCCGGCGCGCTGAGCCCAGCGGCGGTCGTCGCTTAGACGGCCGCCTCCAGACGGAAGCGACGTACGCCAGCGCTGCCCGCGGACGCGATCATCGCCTGTCCGAGCGCATCGATCGGGATGCGAACCGATCGCCCATCGCCGCCGTCGTGACCTCGGCCGATCTCGCGCAACCGCCATGTGTTGCCGGGCGGCAAGGCTCCGAAACCGATGCTGATCGGGGAACGCGTGGCGATATCGGCGGCCAAGTCGAACTCCATCGACCGGCCCTCGTCGCGATGCACCGCCCGACGCAAAGCCGCGCCCGAGACCGAGACGATCGCAGGTCCGATCGGCCGTGAAGACCAGGGCCGCTCGTACATCGCACGCATCCCGTCCGCGACGTTGATACGCGCATAGGCGATCAACGCGTTGCCCGTCAGGGGGTCCATGTAGGTCATGCGTCCGGCGGCATCGGCCGAACGATCCTCACGCGGATAGAAAAGACCGCCAGCCTCTACGGTCGGACGCATGAAGCGGTCTGCGTGCGCCAGCAGCGCCGTCAACCGCTCACGGTCTCCCAACTCCGAGAGCCAGAGCGCCGCATAGCCGAAGGCGGGGGACCGGTATGGGATGGCGGGTCCGACCGCTTTGTCGGTCGCCATCGCATGCAGCTCATGCGGCGGCCGGATCTGCAGCGTGGCGTCGGCGGTCTCCTTGAGCCAAAGCCGTGCATACCGTCCCGAGACCGCGCGGACGCGCTCGGGCATCCAGCAATTGAGCGCACCCAGCGTCCACGCGCTGTCCGGCGTCGGATAGTCGATCAGCCGGCGCTGCCGCACCATCAGCGACCAGATGACCGAGTCGCGGCCGTCGATCACCCCACCGCGTGCGTCCCAAGCACGACGGTAGGACGCCAACATCGGATCGAGATGCTGCGTACCGTCCACCGCATCCCGGAACCGCACCGCGAGCAGCGGGTACTGGTTGCAGACGACGAAGATGTTGTTGGGCTCGCAGGGGACACCGAGATCGTGGAACTCCGCGAACTGCTCCACGATCCGTCGCTGCAGCGTGCCGTGGTCGTAAACGAAGGTCTCCGGCCCTTGGCCGTAGAAGATCGGGTCGTAACGGAAGGTCAGGGACCCGGCGGTGTCGTACTTCGCGTCGCCGAACAACATCCGGTACATCGCCACCATCGCCAGCAGGTGACCGCTGTACATGATGTTCTCGCGCACCACCGGATCGGTCCAAGGCTCGCGCAACGCGGCGAGTCCCGGATCGAGCCGTGGACCGGACTGGCTGGTCGCGCGCCAATACGCCCAGACCTCGCGCCGCAGCATCTTGCGGATCAAGGCATCGAACGGCGCGCGCAGAGTCTCGGCCGCGGCGGGGAGGTGATGGTACGCCGCGAGACCCAAGGTGTATGCCATGAACGCGATCTGGTAGCGGTAAGCGTCCAGCCACTCCTGGCCGGGATCGCTGCTGCCCATGTGGCGCCATTCCCCGTCCGGCATCGCCGCGAGGTTCAGGATGTGCCGGATGTGGGCCGCTTGGGCATCATCCAGCGCGGCTTGCCCAGCCGGCGGCGAACGAAGCCCGTCGCCTTGGGCGCGCGCCACGATGCTCGCCCCCACGCCGGCGGCAAGACCGGCTCCGGCGATCAGGAATCCGCGTCGGTCGATCACGATGTCACTTCTCCTCGGCCATCTCCATCAGCGTGCTGATGAGGAAGGTCATGCGCTGGGCCATCAGGTCCGGGCGCTGCAGCGGGTCGCTGACACCATGACCGCCTTCATCGTCCTCGATGAGGTGCACCGTGGCGCCCACCTCCTGCAGCCGCGCTGCGAGCTTCCGCGCGTGGCCCGGCCCCACACGGTTGTCCTCGGTCGACACCGTGACCATGAACGGTGGATAGCGCACGCCGTCCTTGACGGCATGTACGGGTGAGTAGCTGCGCAGCACCGTCGCCATGGTGGGATCGCTCGGGTCGCCGTACTCGTTCATCCAGGCCGCACCCATGCCCATCTGCGGGAAACGGATCATGTCGGCGAGCGGCACATCGCTGACCACCGCGCCGTAGAGATCCGGACGACGGGTGCCCATCGTCGCCGCCAAAAGACCGCCGTTCGACATGCCGAACACACCGATATGCGCCGGGTCCGTGAAGCGGGAAGCGATCAAGGATTCGGTGACGGCCGCGAAGTCGTCATAGGAGACGAGACGCCTCTCGCGCATCGCTGCGCGGTGCCACTCGGCGCCCTTTTCACCGCCGCCACGGATGGCCGGCAGGACCAGCGCGCCGCCGCGCTCGAGCCACAGCTTCAGCGACCTGCCGCCGACCGCGAAATCGAAGTACCCCGGCGTGATGCTGAAGCCGAAGGCGCCGTAGCCGGTCATCAAGGTCGGCGTCGGCCCATCCTTGCGCGCGGTCTTCGGCCGCAGCAGATAGTACGGAACGGCGACACCGTCGCCCGCGCGCGCCTCACGCACCTCCACCACATACTTCGAAGCATCGACGACCGCCGTCTCGGCCGAAAGCGGCAGAGTGCGGCCATCGGGCCGTCGGATGTCGCTGCGTGAAGGCGTGAGGAACCCCGTGGTGGTGACGATGATGTCCGAGCCGTCGCGGTCAGCATCGGCGATGCGCAGCGATTCGCCCGCCGCCGCGACACGGGTCTCCCGGGTGCGCCAACGGGCGTGCGGTCCGAGCCGTGCCTCGTACAGGCGCGGCACCAGGTCGCGCCACAGCACGAAATGCACGGCATCGCGGGTCCCCGCGATGCCGAACGTCGTATCGCTGAGGATCCCGCCCGCTTCCGGGGTCGCGATGGCCTGCACGCGCGGCGCCGCGCGGGGTGCGGCCGTGTCATAGGACAGCAGGGTCTCCGCAGCGTAGCGCCGCCCCTCGACCTCCGCATCCTCCGCCAACTGCACCACCAGATGTCGCCCGGTCATCGTCAGCACACCGAAGGGTTTCAGCCGGCGCGGCAGCTCGACCTGCTCGATGCGTCCCGCCCCGTCCACAAGCTTCATGTCGAAGGTCGAGTAATCGATGGCGCGCAGCAGCACGGCACGGCGCTGCGCACCGCTGCCGATCGCTGCGACCTGCAGGATCGCGTCGGTACGATCGGCACGGAACACTTCACGGGCAGCCGAGAGCGGCTCACCGCGACGCCACAGACGCGCCGCTGCGGCCCAGCCCGCGGCGGTCAGCGGCTGCTCACCCACCGTATGCGCGATCACCACGGTATCGCGGTCGAGCCAGGTCGCCATCACCCGCGAGGCCGGGACACGGAACCCGTCCGCGACGAACTCGCCGCGCTCGAGATCGAACTCCCGCAGCTCCGCATCGTCGGCGCCGGCCGGCGACAGCCTCAGCAGGCAACGCTCGAAATCGGGCGGGAGACAGATATCGCGCGGCGCGTACCACTGCAGGACATAAGGCTTGCCCTCGCGTCCGCGCAGCGCCGCGATGTCGAGCACCGTACGCCATGCACCGAGAGCGCCGTCGCGGCCGCGGGGCGCGGTCTGCAGCAACCCGTGCGGATGCGCCGCGTCCTGCAACAGGCGGACCGCACGCTTGCCGGTCAGGGATACCGCGGGCGCGGGCGCGCTCGCGACCACCGCCGTCTTCAGCTCCGTGAGCACCTGCGCATGGAGCGGATGCGCCGTGAGCACGGCGCGCGTGTCGCGGGTGCGCGCACGCGCCCAGTCGAGGGCGGCGACCTCGCGCGGCGGCTCCAGCCAGGTCAAGCGCTCGGACGCGTCCATCCCGCGCAGATGACGGTCGAACCAGCCGATGGTGCGCAGGGCCGCGTCGATCTTGTTCTCGCGCTTGAAGAAGCCGTGGCCTTCGTCCGGGTAGTAGCGGGCATCGACCGTCTTGCCGAGCCGACGCAGCGTTGCGACCACCTGTTCGGCCTCGAACTTCGGCACGCGGATGTCGTTGTCGCCTTGCAGCACGAGCAGCGGCGCTTGGTAGCGGTCGAGATAGGTCAGGGGGCTCACCCGTTCGTAGACCTCGCGGTCCTTCACCGGGTGGCCGATCAACCCTTCCTGATAGGCGCGCAGCGCGGGCGACCCGCGTTCGTGCATGGAGGTCCAATTGGTGATGCCGCAGACCTCGACGCCGGCGGCGAACACGTCGGGCGTACGGCCGAGCGCGATCATCGTCATGTAGCCGCCGTAGGAGACCCCTGTGATGCCGACGCGCTTGGCGTCGACATAGCCCGTATCGACCAGGAACCTCACGCCCGCGACGTAATCGTCGAGGTCGCCGCCGCCCAGGTCGCGGATGTTGGCCCGCATGAAGTCTCGGCCGTAGCCGGTGGACCCGCGCGGGTTCGGTGCGATCACGAAATAGCCGCGGGACGCGAGCGCGACGGCGGTCGGGTCATACATGTCCATGGTCTGGCCTGTAGGCCCGCCATGCGCGATGACGACGGCGGCGGCGCTGCCATCGCGCTTGGCGTTGGTCGGCGTCCAGAGGATCGCGCTGATGAGCGTTCCGTCCTTCGCGGGATAGGTCACGATCTGCGTCGGCGGCAGCGGCGCGACCTCGGTCTCCGACAAGCGCAGGACCGGACGGCTGCGGCCGCTCTTGAGGTCATGGCTCCAATAGGCGAGCGGCTCGGTGCCCGACTGATGCGGGAAGAGGATGCGGCCATCCGGGGTCTCGGCGGGCAGTTTGCCGAAGTAATCGGCGTTCATGCCGGCCGGCAGCGGCAGCGTCCCGGTCTTTCCAGACGCGATGTCGTGGCGCTTCACGACGCTGCGTCCGTCGATGTTGTCTAGGAACAGCACGGTCCTGCCATCGGACGAGAACCGCAGGCTGTGCTGCTCCCAAGGTCCGGGCGCGAGCAGCCGCAGCTTCTGGGCGCGGACATCGAACAGCGCCGCCTGCTTCCGACCATCGGCGGTCTCGGTGGAGAGCGCCAGCCAGCGCTCGTCGGGGCTGATGTCCGAGACCGGGTTGATGGATGACGACGGCTTGCGGATCACCGGCTCCGCACTCCCGTCCGCGATCGTGATCCGGTAAAGCGTGTCCTCGACGCTGCCGGTGATGTCCGAGCGGCGCGCATAGACCGCGCGGCCGTCCGCCGAGAACGCCATAGCCGCCCACTGCCGGTCGGGCAGCGTCTCGGCCGTGAGCGTCTTCTCGGTACCGGTCGCGAGGTCCATCACCACGATGTCCGCCGAGGGCGCGGTCTTGGGGCGACGCGAGAACGCCAGCTGCTTCGCATCACGCGAGAACACGGCGCCCGTCTCGGACGCATCGGGCGTACGGGTCAGGTTGCGCGAAGCGCCGCCCGCTACCGGTACCGCGTGCAGGTCGAACATCTCGGCGCCGCCGAGATCCTCCATGTAGACCACCGTCGCGCTGTCGGGCGAGACCGTGATGCCCCAGTGGCGCTCGTCCGAGGTGGTCAGGCGGCGCGGCGCGGCGCCCGCAGTGTCGGCATACCAAAGATTGAGACGCCCGCTGGTGTCCGCGGCGTAGACGAGCCCGCGTCCGTCCGGGGTCGGCGCCGCGTCCCAGCTGTTCGGGATCGAGAACAGCGCCGCGACCGGCGTCGGCGCGGCTTGCTGCATCACCGGCGAGACGATCGCGCGTGGATCGGTCAGCGGCCGGGGCGGCGTCGGTACGGGCGCCGCGAGGGCGTCCGCGCCGACCGCGGCACCGAGTGCGCACGCGAGGAGCGCGCCGCTCCACGCGAGCGGCGCGACACCGGATCGGCGCGTCACAGCTTCAGATCCACTTGCAGGCCGATGGTCCGCGGGCGGAACCGCGTCGCGGTCGGCAACAGGCCCGGCGCCTGCTGTGCGGCACGCGGCGAGATGGCCCCGTCCTCGTCGGTCAGGTTGTCGACGAAGAGCTGCACGCCCCAGTGACGGCTCTCGAGCCCGAAGCGCAGCTCCATGGTGGTCGTCGCATCGCCCGGCAGATACTGCGGCGGCCCGAACGACGGGAAGTCGCGCTCGGACGCATATTGCAGGCCGAACCGACCCGTGCCCGTGAGGTCACCGAACACCGTCGTGGTGTAATCGAGCGACATCGACGCGGTCGTCTTGGCGTGGTCGTCGACCGGGCTGCCATCCTTGATGCCCGTACCCGGCACGGTCCCGGCGAACACCGCGTCCGAGTAGCTTGCGTTGAGGTTAAGCCGCCACGCGTCACCCAACAAGGTGGTGAGCGACGCCTCGATGCCCTGCACGTCGATGCCCTTGGAGTTGATCAGACCGTTGAAGCCGGTCGCACCCAGCGGGATACGGACGGTCACGTCCTTCCAATCGCTCTGGTAGACCGCGGCCTCGAAGGTGGCGCGGTTGTCCGCGAGGCTGGCTTTGGTGCCGAGTTCATACGTCCAGATCGAGTCGTCCGACAACGCATCCGGCAAAGGGATGCCGAGCGCGGCACCGATGCCTTTCGAGACCGAGGGCTGCAACTGTCCGGAGCGGTAGCCCTTGGCGGCGCTGGCATAGACCCGCCAGGCCTCGTTCGGACGCCAGGCGACGATGAAGCGCGGGTTCGTGCTGTTGTACTTGCCCCCGGCCGGCGGCGTGGGCACGCCGGAGTTCGCCTCCTGACCCTTCAGGTCTTCCCGCACCGAGCGCAGCCCGAGCGTGAGGTCGATCGGCACCGACGACATGGACCAGGTCGCCTCGCCGAACAGCGCCTCGGAGGTCGCCGCCACGCGACCCGTGTTGTTGAGGCCGAACAGGGCGAACACGAAGGCGTCGCGACGGATCGCTTCGCGCTTGTAGGCGCCCAAGGTCCACTGCAGCGGACCGTCACCCTGCGAGGCGAGCCGCAGTTCGTTGGAGCGGACATCGATATCGATCGTCGCCTCCAGGGTGCCGCCGAACAGCGCACCGCGTTGGGGAAGCTCGAAGGAGTTGTCTGCGAAGGAGTACGCCAACTCTACCGATCCGAAATCATAGGCGGCCGTCAGGCCGACCAACGAGTACTCGAGCACCGCAGCGAGGCTGACGCCTCGGTTCGCGTCGCCACGATCATCGGCGTCGCTCGTCCCGCCCGGGCCGTCCACCTTGTAGTGCCAGTACGAGGCACCGAGGGAAAGCGCATCGGTCGGCTGGAAGCGCAGCTTGGCCCGGTAGCTCGTGTAATCGAAGGAATTGACGTTCTTCACGCCGGTCACCGCGTTATCGATCCAGCCCGGGAACTTCTCCTTGGTGCCGGCGAGCCGGAGCGCGAGCCGATCATCGACGAGCGGGATGTTGATCATCGCCTTCGCGCCGCGGTTCGTACCCCCGTCGCTGGTGCTCGAACCGGACAACGACAGCTTCGCATCCCAGTCGTTGAACTCCGGATCGCGGGTCAGGATGCGCACCGTGCCGCCCATCGACCCCTCGCCGAACAGCGTGCCCTGCGGACCACGCAGGACCTCGATGCGATCGATGTCCCAGGCACGCACGTCAGGGCTGATCGGCACCGTCACGCCCGTGAACGGCAGGTCGTCGAGGTAGTAGCCGTTCTCGTTCGACCCCAACGAGGTCGAGATGCCGCGGATGGAGAGTTTGTAGCTGCCGCCGCGGTCGTAGATGTTCACGCCCGGCACCTCGGCGAGTGCGGCGCCGACGCTCGGCACCCCGCGCTGGTCCAGCGCATCGCCCGAGATCGAGGTGAGGGCGATCGGCACATCGATCTGCCGCTCGCTACGCTTGCGCGCCGTCACCACCACCTCCTCAAGCGTCGTCGGTACGACGCTCTGGCCGCCGTCGGCCCGCGCCGCATCCTGTGCGAGGGCGGTGCCGTTGCCGGCCACCAGGGCCATGAAGCCGCTCAGCAGGCCCAGGCGCATGGTGGGCTTTCGCGATCCGTCATTCATCGTCGTCTCCTGTGGAGGTGTCGTTGTGGAAGCCGACGCAGCGCCGGCACGGATGACCAGATGGGGAGAGGTCTCGACCGTCCCGAGAAGGCCCGTGTCCCGCAGCAGGATGTCGAGACCGTCGGCCAGCGAGTGACGCCCGACGAGCGCATTGGCCCGCCGGCGTGAAGCATCCTCGTAGCGGAACAGCAAAGTGACACCCGCCTGGCGGGCGAAAGCCGTCAGCGCACGGTCGGCCCGTTGGGAGGGGATGTCGAATTGGATGAGGTCGCGCGACACCGAGGTGACCGACGGGGCCGCGGCGGAGGACTGGGATACCCCTTGGACCGACACCATGCAGCAGGCGGCGAACGATAGCCAACGCGCAGCGCTCCGGACAGACACTTTGACCCCCATCTAGGTGATGACAATCCAGCAGAGCGTTTCCGCCATGCGCCCCGACATTCTTTTCGCGCATCGGCGGATGCGCTTGACCCGTCCGGGAAGACGCGGGATGTTATCCGTCCGATGGATGCGCCATCCCAACTCGAAACGGCCTACGAGTCCGTCCGTCGACGGCTCTCGGCGTTGCTGCGGCGGTTCGTCGGACCGGCCGATGTCGAAGACATACTCCAGGAAGCGTTCCTGCGATGTTACGAAGCCGACGCCTCGACACCGATCCAGCGACATCAGAGCTATCTCTATCAGACGGCGCTGAACCTCGCCCGCAACCACTGGTCGCGCACCGGCAGGCGTGCGTTGTCATCGCTCGACACGCTGGTCGCCGAAGACGAGCCCGTGAGCGAGGTCGACATCGAGCGCGAAGCCGTCGCGCGCGAGCGCCTCGCGCTCTACTGCCGCATGGTGGCGGAGCTCCCGCTGCAGTGTCGCCGTGCGTTCCTGCTGAAGAAGGTCTACGGATTAAGCCAACGCGAGATCGCGGCGTATCTCGGCATCAGCGAGAACACCGTCGAGAAGCACGTCGCGAAAGGTCTGCTCGTCTGCGCGACGCGCATGCGGAAACTCGAAGCGACGGACGACCGGTCACGCGGGTCGGGGGAGCGCGAGTCCCATGGCTGAGACCCCGATGGCCAAGGTCGTGCGGCTCAGACCGAAGACAGAAGTGGACGCCGAGGCCGCGGCCTGGCTCGCCCGGCTCGACCGCGGGCTGTCGGCGGACGAGCGCGGCCCGCTCGAAGCCTGGCTCGGAGCGGACCCCCGTCACGCCGCTGCGCTCGTCGAACTCGCGAGAGCCTGGGATTCTTTGGAGACGCTCGGCGTGCTCTCGGGGCTCGTCGAGCTGCCCGGCCGCGAGGCCATGATGGCGCGACGCCTGCGTCGGACCGCGGCAGGCGTCATCGCCGGTGTCGCGATATCGCTCTTCGCCGTCGCCGGTTGGCGCATGATCGTCACCGAAACGCCGACGAAGCCCGCAGCGCAGGTCGCTGCCACCGCATCAGCATCGGTGTGGCAGCTGTCCGCTTCGACCCGGATCGGCGAACGCCGCGTGCTTGCCCTTCCCGACGGCTCGCGCGTCTCGATGAACACGCAGACCCGGCTCGAAGCGCGGCAGGACGGGTCATCGCGGAGAGTCGAACTCCTGGCGGGCGAGGCCACGTTCGAGGTGGCGCACGATACGGCCCATCCGTTCATCGTCCGCGCCGCCGAGCGCGACATCCGTGCAGTCGGCACCGTGTTCACGGTCCGTGCACGATCGAAGGATGCCGTGTCGGTCATCGTGTCGGAGGGCCGCGTCGCCGTGACTCCCGCACCTCGACCGAAGCGCTCCGGCACACCGGCCCAACCGGACACAGGCTCGCCCGCTCGCCTGCTCAGCGCAGGCGAGCGGTACGAGGCCAGCCGGGCCACCGTACAGATGACGCGGATCTCCTCCCAAGGCATCGCCGATGCGCTCGCCTGGCAGAACGGCATGATCGTGTTCCAGGGAGAGCCTCTCACCGAGGCGCTGGACGAGATCTCCCGCTACACCGACGTGCGCTTCGAGTTCGACGATCCCTCGATCGGCGGCATGCGTGTGGCCGGTGTGTTCCGCGTCGACGACCTGCCCGGCTTCATCGCGGCGCTCGAGGCCAATCTCGGCGTCGCCGCGACTTCGAAGCCCGACGGCACCTGGTTGTTGTCGCGCCCCACGACGGGTTGAGCGCTCCGACGGCGCTAAGCGAGCGCCAGCACCGCGAACCCTTCCCTCCGCGCGGCGTCCGCGAGGCGGCGATCGGCCGTCACGAACTCCAGCGAGGTGGGACGCATCTCCGCGGCGATGACCGCGGCGGCGAGCTGCACGGCGTCGGCGGCACGCAACGGGTGCACGCGCAGCAGACGGATCGCGCACTCGCGCAGCATGTCGCCGGCATCGACCTCGTGCCATGCAGACGCCAGCGTCGCGAGGTTGTCGAAGGCACGGGATGCGCCGACCGCGTCCAGGGCGCCATCGCGCTCGAGACGCGCGAGGGCCGACGCGCACTCGATGCGCGTCCCCCACCAGACGATCATCGCGGGATCCGCGGTGAGCGAGGCGCGGGCCGACGCCGTCGTCGCCTCGCTGACGATGAGCGGTAGCAGCGCCGAGGAGTCCCAGAACTTCATCGCCCTTCCCGACGCTCCTCGAGCAGAGCCTCGACGGCCGAAGCGTTGACGATCGGACGCGGCAGTTCGCGCTTGAGGAACTCCGGCGCCAAGGCGACGCGCCCCCGCCGCAACACTCCGGCCCGCTCGAGCCGGGCCAGCTGACCCTCGGGGTCACCGCCTTCGCTGATGCCGCTGACCGGCTCCAAGCGTGCCACCGGTCGTCCTCGATCGACGATGAGCAGCGGCGCCCCGCGCTGCACGCCGTCGATGAGCGCGCTCAACTTATCCTTCAACTCCGAAATACTGGCCTTTTTCATATGGCCATTATAGCCACGAATGTGAGCGAGGGGCATGGCCTGATCTCCGACCGCCGATGGCACGGAAGGATGACCCACGCTCCGCCGATGAACACGCCGCGTTTCTCGCTGGTTGGCCGGAAATCCGCTCTGGTCAGACGGCAGCGGCGGTCGCTGCGCGGCCCCTGCCCCAGACATACACCGCCATCAGGCACAGCAGGCCGCTGAGGCAGCCGGTGAGGATGTAGGGCGCGGACGGCCGCCAGATGTCGAACAGCGTGCCGCCGACGATGGCGGCCAAAAATATCCCGGCCGAACCGCAGAGCGTGAACACGCCGATCACGGCGCCGCGGCCGCGCACCGGCGCCACCTGGCCGACCAGCGCCTGCGACGCGAGGATGCCGCTCATCTCGCCGATGCCCAGGAACACCGCCGCGATGTACATCGCCGGCCGGAACGGATCGTCCTGCAGCCCGAACCACACATAGCCGAAGCAGGCGAGCGCCGACGCGACGGCCATGAACAGCACGCGATCGACGCGGTCGATGAAGCTGATGACGGTCACGGCCCACAGCGTCGCGGTGATCTGGATGACGACGAAGATGCCGCCGCTGCGCTGCATCGCCTCGGCGGGCGACATGCCCTGCTCCTTGCCCGCCTGCACCATCCACAGGAAGAAGAACGCGCTGATGATGGAGAGCGAGGCGCGCGATACGGTGGCGGAGGCATAAGCGAGCCGCACACGAAGGTCGCGCGCGGCCGCGATGCCGACCCGGAGCGTGGCAAGCAAGGGCTCACGCTCCTCGAGCTGCCCCGGCGCGCGGCGCGGCAGTCCGCGCAGCACGATCACCATCGGGATCAGGCAAAGCACCGCCACGGCCCAGTACGCCGCGCGGCCGGCCTCCATCGGCGTCATGCCCTGCGCGAGGAAGATCTTCGGCAGCTGCGAAGCGAGCCCGACCAGCGATGCGACGCCGAGCCCGTTCAGGAAGAAGCAGATGCCGACCAGCTTGCCGCGCGAGGTCTCCTGCGGGAAGTCGGCGATCACCGCCGACAGCATCGCGGCGATGAGCGAAGCGCCGCAGGCGGTGATGAAGACCATCGCGTAGAGCGTCCAGTCGAACCGCGCGAGCGGGAACAGCGCGTAGCCCACCGCGAGGATCGCGAAGCCCATGCCGTAGAGGATGCGGCGGCCGAGACGGTCGGAGGCGGCGCCGATGAGCCCCGACAGCAGCAACGCCGGGATCTCGCTCACCACATCCATCGACGCGCTGACCCGGCCCTGGATGTCGTCCGGGATGTCGAGCATCGAGTTGAAGAGGTAGGGCCGCAGGTTGCCGACCAGCGTCAACAGGCCGATGGAGAAGAACGCCGTGCCGAGCAGCGCGTAGAAGTTGGACCGCTCGATGCCGGGTGCGAGCTCCCAGATGCCGACGCGGGTGCCTGCGGCGCCGCGGTCGGCCGACTCGTCCTCTTTCGGCGTGGTCATCAGCCCCCCCCTGCCGGGAGGATGCTACGCGCGGGTGGTGAGCCGCAACCCCACGGCGCCGATCAGCACCAGCGCGATGCACACATATTGGATGGCGCCCAGCTTCTCGTCGAAGGCGAACACGCCGATGGCGGCAGCGGCGACGATGCCGATGCCGGCCCAGATCGCATACGCGACGCCGACCGGCAGCACCTTCATGGCCGGTGCCAGCGCCCAGAAACACGCCGAGTAGCAGGCGATGGAGAGCGCGCCCCAATGCCAGCGCTCGAAGCCGTGGGAGAGCTTCAGCAGGAAGGTGCCGGTGATCTCGAGCGCGATGGCGAGACCGAGGTAGACCCAAGCGTTCATGCAGACGAGGATACCGCGACCGCACTCCCGTCTCATGCCAATATCCGAGCGTGGACCGACCAGACCCGCAAGCGACCTGCGCCGCCCCCGACGGCCTCACCGTGCTCTACGACGGCGCCTGTCCGTTGTGCCGCCGCGAGATCGGCCTCTACCAGGACCTCAAGCCGACGCAGCCGCTCGAGTTCCGCGACATCAGCGATCCGTCGGCGGCCCTGCCGGCGCCGCTGCCCGCCGGTCTGTCACAGGCCGACCTCCTCGCCCGCTTCCATGTGCAGCACGCCGATGGCCGCGTCGAAAGCGGCGCCCGGGCCTTCATCGCCCTCTGGGAACGGCTGCCCTATTGGCGCTGGCTGGGGCGCCTCGGACGGCTGCCCGGCATGACCTGGTTGATGGAGGTCGCCTACCGCGGGTTCCTGCGGGTGAGGCCGACGATGCAGCGCTGGGCGGGCAAGCGGGGATGACGGGATTTCCTGCCCGGATGTCGGCTGGACGCAAACAACGATGTCGCATCTGAAGCAGTTTTAGGCATGCCTTCCGATACCCCCGCGCGGCCATGAGACCGGGCAGCCGCAGCCGCCGTACCGGCGGAGCCCGTCTTCCGCAGCTCCCGTGGACGCGGGTGGTCAACCCCTACGCGCCGATGGAGATCCTGTCGGCCGATCAGCTCGAGGCCATCCACCTCACCTCGCTGCGCATCCTCGAGGAGATCGGCATAGAGCTGATGTCGCCCGCCGCGCGCGCCGCGATGCGCGCGGTCGGCGCCGAGGTCGATGAGGCGACGGGCACGGTGCGGCTCGACCGGGCGATCGTGGAGCGCGCGCTCGCCACCACCCCCGAGCGCTTCACGCTCACCTCGCGCAACCCCGCGAAGCAGCTGCAGATGGGCGGGCGGGACATGGCCTTCGGTCTCGTCGCCGGACCGCCGTTCGTGCACGACTGCGAACGCGGTCGCCGCGCCGGCAACCTCGCCGACTACCGCGACTTCATCAAGCTCGCGCAGCACTTCAATGCCATCCACATCATCGGCAACCAGGTCTGCGCGCCGATCGAGCTGCCCGCCAACTCGCGCCACCTCGACACCTACCGCACCAACCTGGTCTATTCCGACCTCAGCTTCCACTGCACCGCCATCGGCGCGGGACGCGCGCGCGACGGCATCGAGATGATGGCGATCACGCGCGGCCTGACGCCCGAGCAGATGGTCGACAGCCCCGGCGTGCTCACCATCATCTCGGTGAACAGCCCGCGGCGCTTCGACGAAGCGATGGCCGACGGCCTGATGATGATGGCGCGCTACGGCCAGCCGGTCGTGATCACGCCGTTCACGCTGATGGGTGCGATGGCGCCGGTGTCGCTCGCGGCCGCGCTCGCGCAGCAGAACGCCGAGATCCTGTTCGGCCTGACCCTCGCACAAGCGGTGCGGCCCGGCGCACCGGTGATGTACGGCGCCTTCACCTCGAACGTCGACATGCGCTCGGGTGCGCCGGCCTTCGGCACGCCCGAGAACACCAAGGCCAACATCGCGAGCGGCCAGCTCGCGCGGCGCTACCGCCTGCCCTACCGCACCTCGAACGCCAGCGCTTCCAACGTCGCCGATGCGCAGGGCGTCTACGAGACCGAGATGTCGCTGTGGGGCGCGGTGCTCGGCCACTGCAACCTCGTGTACCACGCCGCAGGCTGGCAGGAGGGCGGCCTCGTCGCCTCCTTCGAGAAGCTGGTGCTCGATGTCGAGATGCTGCAGATGATGATCGAGTTCCTCAAACCGATCGTCGTCGACGAGGCCGAGCTCGGCTTCGAGGCTCAGCAGCAGGTCGCACCGGGCGGGCATTTCTTCGGCGCCCCGCACACCATGGCGCGCTACGAGCACGCTTTCTACCAGCCGCTGGTCTCGAACTGGCAGAACTACGAGAACTGGCAGCTGGGCGGCGGCAAGGACGCGACGCAGCGCGCCACCGACATCTGGAAGCGCGCGCTCGAGGAGTACGAGCAGCCGGCGCTCGACCCCGCCGTGCTCGAGGCGCTCGACGCCTACATCGCTCGCCGCCGCGAGGCGATCGGCGGCGGAGAGCCCTGACCCGTCCGGCCCGACGTGCGCTATTCCGCCTTCCGACTGTTCGCTGAAGCGCTCCGCGGCAACCGCGGCTGGCAGCCGGCGTGGCGCGATGCGGCGCCGCGCCGCGCCTATGACGCCGTGATCGTCGGCGGCGGGGGCCACGGCCTCGCCACCGCCTACTACCTCGCCAAGGTGCACGGCCTGCGGGATATCGCCGTGCTCGAGAAGGGCTGGATCGGTGGCGGCAATGTCGGCCGCAACACCACGATCATCCGCTCGAACTACCTGCTGCCCGGCAACACGCCGTTCTACGAGTGGTCGCTCAAGCTCTGGGAAGGGCTGGAGCAGGACATCAACTACAACGCGATGGTCAGCCAGCGCGGCGTGCTGAACCTCCACCACAACGACGCACAGCGCGACGCCAATGTGCGGCGCGGCAACGCCATGCGCCTGCAGGGCGTGGATGCGGAGCTGCTCGATGCGGAGGATGTGCGCCGCATGCTGCCCTTCCTCGACTTCGACAACGCGCGCTTCCCGATCCGCGGCGGCCTGCTGCAGCCCCGCGGCGGCACCGTGCGGCATGACGCCGTCGCCTGGGGCTACGCCCGCGCCGCCGACAGGCTCGGTGTCGACATCATCCAGAACTGCGAGGTGACGGGCTTCCGCATCGTGGGCGGCGTCGTCACCGGCGTCGAGACCACGCGCGGCCCGATCGCGGCGCGCAAGGTCGGTCTCGCCTGTGCCGGCAACTCCTCGCGCGTCGCGGCGCTCGCCGGCCTCAAACTCCCGATCGAGAGCCATGTGCTGCAGGCCTTCGTCACGGAAGGCCTGAAGCCGCTGATCCCCGGCGTCATCACCTTCGGCGCCGGACACTTCTACATCAGCCAGTCGGACAAGGGCGGCCTCGTGTTCGGCGGCGACATCGACGGCTACAACAGCTACGCGCAGCGCGGCAACCTCGCCACCGTGGAGGATGTCTGCGAAGGCGGCATGGCGTTGATGCCGATGATCGGCCGCGCGCGCCTGCTGCGGTCCTGGGGCGGCATCATGGACATGTCGATGGACGGCTCGCCGATCATCGACCGCACGCCGATCGACGGGCTCTACCTCAACGCCGGTTGGTGCTACGGCGGCTTCAAGGCGACCCCGGGCTCGGGGTGGTGCTTCGCGCATCTTCTTGCGCGCGATGAACCGCATCCGGTGGCGGCGGCGTACCGGCTCGACCGGTTCGCGGCCGGCCGCGTCATCGACGAGAAGGGCCAAGGCCCGCATCCGAACCGGCACTGATGCGCATCCCCTGCCCCCATTGCGGACCCCGCGGCCACGACGAGTTCGTGCATCACGGCGATGCCACGCTGCGGCGCCCGTCGGCGGACGCCGCTGATGAAGCGTTCCACGACTACGTGTATCTGCGCGATAACCCGGCCGGGCCGTACCGCGAGCTGTGGTTCCATGCCGCGGGCTGCCACAGCTGGCTTGTCGTCGAGCGCGACACGCGCACGCATGAGATCCGGTCGGTCGCCTACGCACGGGGTGATGCGTGAACGCGCGCCTCCCGAGCGGCGGCCTGATCGACCGCACCCGCCCGCTGCGCTTCAGTTTCGACGGGCGCGGGCATGAGGGCTACGCCGGCGACACGCTGGCCTCCGCGCTGCTCGCCGACGAGGTGCGCCTGCTCGGACGCTCGTTCAAGTATCACCGCCCGCGCGGCGTGCTGACCGCCGGTCCCGAGGAGCCGAACGCCCTGGTGGAACTGCGCACTGGCGCGCGTCGCGAGCCGAACACCCGCGCCACGGTGGCCGAGCTCTACGACGGCCTCGAGGCGCAGAGCCAGAACCGTTGGCCGTCGTTGCGCTTCGACCTGCTCTCCGTGAACGGGCTGTTCTCGCCGTTGCTCGGCGCGGGCTTCTACTACAAGACCTTCATGTGGCCCGCGAAGTTCTGGGAGAAGGTCTACGAGCCGGCGATCCGGCGCGCTGCGGGGCTCGGGTCGCTCTCCACCCTCCCCGACCCCGACCACTACGAGAAGGCGACGGCGTTCTGCGACCTGTTGGTCGTCGGCTCGGGCCCCGCCGGGTTGATGGCGGCGCTGGTCGCCGCGCGCAGCGGCGCGCGGGTGATCCTCGCCGAGCAGGACTTCCTGTTCGGCGGCCGCTGTCTCAGCGAACGGATCGCCATCGGCGATGGCTCGGCGCATCGCTGGGCGCAATCGGTGGTCGCCGAGCTCGCCTCGATGCCCGATGTCCGCCTGCTGCCGCGGACCACCGTGGTCGCGACCTACGACCACGGCGCCTACACCGCCGTCGAGCGCGTCAACGACCATGTCGCCGTGCCGCCCGCCTTCGAGCCGCGCCAAAGATTGTGGCGCATCGTCGCGAAGCGCTGCGTGCTCGCCGCCGGGGCGCTCGAGCGCCCGTTGGTGTTCGGCGACAACGACCTCCCGGGCGTGATGCTGGCGAGCGCGGTCAGCACCTACATCAACCGCTACGCCGTGAGGCCCGGCCGGCGCGCGGTCGTGTTCGCCGACAACGACCATGCCTGGTCGACGGTCGCCGATCTGCGCGCTGCGGGCACCGAGATCGTCGCGCTGGTCGATCCGCGGCCGGACGCGCGCAGCCGCGCCGTCGGCATCGCGCGCGATGCACCCCTGCTGACCGGTGTCGTGCGGCGCGCCCTCGGCGGTCGCGGTCTGCAGGGCGTCGAGGTCGAGGGCGCCGACGGCCGTGTCCACCGTTTCGACTGCGACCTGCTCGCCGTGTCGGGCGGTTGGGCGCCGACGCTGCACCTCACCTCGCATCTCGGCGCGCGTCCGCGTTGGGACGAGGCGCGCGCGATGTTCCTGCCGGACCGGCTGCCGCCCGGCATGCTCGTCGCCGGCGCCGCCGGCGGCGGTCTCCACACCGCAGCGGCCTTGGCGACGGGGTTCCGTGCAGCCGAGGATTCCTTGCGCAGCCTCGGCATCACGCCGCGCGGCGACACGCCGCCCGTGGCCGGCGACGAAGCGGATGCGTGGACCCCGCTGTGGCGTGCGCCCTCGTCCCGGGGCAAGCGCTTCATCGACTTCCAGAACGATGTCACGACCGACGACCTCGAACTCGCGCATCGCGAAGGTTTCGGCGCGTCCGAGCATGCCAAGCGCTACACGACGCTCGGCATGGCGACCGACCAGGGCAAGACCTCGGCGCTCAACGGCCTCGCGACGCTTGCGGCGCTCACCGGCCGGTCGATCGGCGAGGTCGGCACGACCACCTATCGTCCGCCCTACACCCCCGTCGCCATCGGTGCGCTCGCCGGTCATCACCGCGGCCCGGATTTCCGTCCGACGCGGCTCACGCCGTCGCATGTCTGGGCGCGCGAGCAAGGCGCGGTGTTCATCGAATCCGGGGCGTGGCTGCGTGCGCAGTACTTCCCGCGTCCGGGCGAGACGGATTGGCTGCCACCCGTCATCCGCGAGGTCGAGGCGGTGCGCTCGGCCGTCGGTCTCTGCGATGTGTCGACGCTCGGCAAGATCGAGCTCAAGGGTCCGGACGCGCTGCGCTTCATCGAGCGCCTCTACGCCAACGGTTGGCAGACGCTCGCCATCGGCCGCGCGCGCTACGGCGTGATGCTGCGCGAGGACGGGCGTGTGATGGACGACGGCACGGTCGCAAGGCTCGGCGAGCAGCACTGGTTCATGACCACCACCACCGCCAACGCGGTGGCGGTCTACCAGCACATGCAGCATTGTCATCAGGTGCTGTGGCCGGAGCTCGATGTGCAGTTCACCTCGGTGACGGAGCAGTGGGCGCAGTTCGCGGTCGCGGGGCCGCGCTCGCGCGAGCTGCTGCAGCGCGTGCTCGCACCGGGCGAGGACATCTCGAACGAGGCCTTCCCGTACATGGGCGCGCGCGCGGTCACGCTCGCCGACGGCCTGCGCGGGCGCTTGTTCCGCCTCTCGTTCTCCGGTGAGCTCGCCTACGAGATCGCCGTGCCGTCGCGCCACGGCGATGCCGTCATCCGGCGGCTCGCCGCGGCAGGACAGGACCTCGGTGTCGTCCCGTACGGTCTCGAAGCGCTCGGCGTGATGCGCATCGAGAAGGGTCATGTCGCCGGCAACGAACTCACCGGGCGCACCAGCGCGCAGCAGCTCGGGCTCGGTCGGATGCTGTCCAAGCAGAAGGACCACATCGGTGCACGCATGGCGCGTCTGCCTGCGCTCGACGACCCCGCGGACACCCAGCTCGTCGG
>DAIMYL010000015.1:19618-24226 GCA_036734505.1 Steroidobacteraceae bacterium
TCTGCGACCCGGTGTTCATCGATCCGCAAGGAGAGCGTCTGCGTGGCTGAGCCGCTTCCCATGGACTTCGCACCGGGCCGCCACGGCAAAGCCGAAGGCCGTGCCGGCGTGACGGTGCGTGAGCGGTCCGTCGGTCTGCTCGCAAGCGTCATCGCGCGCCGCGGTGCAGCGGCTACCGTGGGGACGACCTTGGCGACGCTGCAAAGGGATCCCGGCGGCGACGCTCTCACGCTGCGCGGTGTCGGCCCCGGTCACTGGTGGGTCGAGTCGGCGTCGGTGCCGCTCGGCGCCGATGACCTGCAGACGAGGCTCGAAGGTATGGCGTCCGTGTTCGACCTGACCGACAGCCGCGTGGTGCTGGAGGTGGGCGGTCCGCGCATCCGCGACGCGCTCGCCAAGCTGCTGCCGATCGACCTGCACCCCGCCGCCTTCAGGCCCGGTGATGTCGCGGTGACGGTCGCGAGCCATATCGGCGTCACGGTCTGGCAGATCGACGACGCGCCGTGCTACCGGCTCGCGGTGGCGCGCAGCTATGCGGCGAGCTTCTGGCGCGGCTTCGTGGCCTCCGCAGCCGAGTACGGCTGCGAAGCCAGCCCCGAAGTCAGCCCCTAAGTCAGCCCATCAGCCGCTTGGCGTCGGCGTCGAACAACGGCTTCGGCTGCAACCGCGCCGTCTGCCGGACCCCGAGGATCTCGATGGTCCAGCCCTCGGCCTCGTCGGCGAGCTCGCGCGGCACGTAGCCCATCGCGACCGACAGCTTCGAGGCGTGCGCATAGCCGCCCGAGGTGACCCAGCCGACCACCTTCTCGCCGTGCCAGATCGGCTCGTCGCCGATGACATCGGCATCGACCGCGTCGACCACGAAGCAGCGCAGGCGCAGACGGCCGCCCGACGCCTTCTCGCGCCGCGCAGCCTCCTTGCCGATGAAGTCGGCGGGCTTGTCGTAGGCGACGAAGCGGTCGAGCCCGGCTTCGAGCGCGCCGTAGATCGGCCGGTACTCGCGGGCCCAGGAACCGTAGGCCTTCTCGAGGCGCAGCGAGTTCAGGGCGCGCGAGCCGAACAGGCGGATGCCGTGCGGTCCGCCGGCGGCCATCAACGCATCGAAGATATGGACGAGGTTCGACGGCTCGCACCAGATCTCGTAGCCGAGATCGCCCGTGTAGCTGACGCGGCCCACCAGCGCCGAAGCCATGCCGACCGGGATGCGCCTGATGTCCATGAAGCGGAACTTGGGCGTCGAGAGGTCGGCCGTCGTCACCGCCGCCAGCACCTCGCGTGAACGCGGCCCGGCGATCGCGAGGCCGGCCATGCCGCTGCCGTGCGCGACGATCGACACCGAACCATCGGACGGCAGATGCTGCTGGAACCAGCGCATGTGGTAGTCCTCGGCGAGCCCTGAGCCGATGATCAGGAAGCCCTCGGCACCGAGATCGGCGAGCGTGAAATCGCCGATCAGCCGGCCGTCGTGCTTGAGCATCGGCGCCAAGGTCATGCGGCCGGGCGCCGGGATCCTGCAGGCGAGCAGACGGTCGAGCCAGGCGCGCGCGCCGGGGCCCTTCACGCTGTACTTGGCGAAGCCGGTGGTCTCGATGAGGCCCACCTGCGCGCGCACCGCCGCGACCTCCGCCGCGACGGTGTCGAAGTCCGTGGAGCGGTACCAGCTGAACTCGTCGCGCACGCCCTCGGGCGCGTACCACAGCGGGACCTCGAGCCCGGCGGCCGCGCCGAACTGCGCGCCGCGCGCCTTGAGACGGTCGTAGAGCGGCGAGGTCTTGAGCGGCCGCCCGGCCGGCAGCTCCTCGTTCGGGAAGCGGATCGAGAAGCGCCGCGCGTAGTTCTCCTTCACCTTGGCGTTGGTGTAGGCCTTGCTCGCCCAGTCGCCGAAGCGCGCGACGTCCATCGCCCAGACATCCATGCCGGGGTCGCCGTGGATCATCCAGTTGGCGAGCGCGAGGCCGACGCCGCCGCCCTGGCTGAAGCCGGCCATCACGCCGCAGGCGCACCAGTAACCCTGCAGCCCGCGCACCGGCCCGATCAGCGGGTTGCCGTCGGGCGCGAAGGTGAAGGGACCGTTGACGATCTTCTTGATGCCCGCGTTCTGGAACGCCGGGAAATGCTTGAAGCCGACCTCGAGCGAGGGCGCGATGCGGTCGATGTCCGGCTGCAGCAGCTCGTGGCCGAAGGTCCACGGCGTCGAGTGCTCCGACCAGGCCTTGCAGGCCTTCTCGTAGGTGCCCATGAGCATGCCGCCGCGCTCCTGGCGCAGGTACAGCTCGCCGTCGAAGTCGATGGCGTGCAGCACCTCCTTGCCGGTCGTGCGGTTGATCTCGGCGACCTCGGGCATGTCCTCGGTGATGAGGTACATGTGCTCCATCGCCAGCACCGGATGCTCTCGGCCGACCATGTGGCCGACCTCGCGCGCCCACAGGCCACCGGCGTTGACCACATGCTCGGCGTGGATCTCGCCGCGGTTGGTGATCACGCGCCAGGTGCCGTCGGGGTTCTGGATCAGCTCCTCGACCTTGGTGAAGCGCTCGATGTTGGCGCCGAGCTTGCGCGCGGCCTTGGCGTAGGCCTGCGTGGTGCCGGAGGGGTCGAGGTGCCCGTCGACGACGGTCTCGAGCGCGCCGACGAAGCAGGACGGGTCGAGCAGGGGCATCAGTTCGTGCGCGCGCTCGGGGGTGATGATCTTGGCGTCGATGCCGAGGTAGCGGCCCTTGGCGACCGTGCTCTTGAGCCAGTCGAAGCGCGCTTCGGTGGCCGCCAGCATCACGCCGCCCGTGAGGTGCAGCCCCGTGGGTTGGCCGGACAGCTCCTCGATCTCTTTATAGAGGTCGATGGTGTACTTCTGCAGCTTGGCGACGTTGGGGTCGCCGTTGATCGTGTGCATGCCTCCGGCCGCATGCCAGGTCGACCCGGAGGTCAGTTCGTCGCGTTCGAGCAGCACCGAGTCGGTCCAGCCGAACTTCGCGAGGTGGTAGAGGACGGAGCAGCCGACGACTCCGCCGCCGATGACGACAGCACGTGCAGTGGTTTGCATGGGTCCCAGATGGTCACCGCACCCCGCCGACCGGCGTTACATCCAGACGACATCGCCATGCCATACTTCGACATCCGGAGGGCGGGGGTTTCGGCACAGAATGTCGGCAACGATGGGCCAAAAACCCCCGAAGACCGCCATCACACGGCTCGCCCGGCGCGGCAACGCCAGCGCGCCCATCCGCATCGCTTTCGTGCTCGCTCCGCAGTTCCCGATGCTGGCCTTCGCGGCGGCGCTCGATCCGCTGCGGGTCGCGAACCGCCTCAGCGAGAAGCCGCTCTTCCAGTGGCTGCTCTGCTCGGTCGATGGCCGGCCCGTCACGGCGAGCAACGGGATCCCGGTGGCGGTGAAATGCTCGTTGGACGAGCTGCATGATGTGGACATGGTGGTGGTCTGCGTCGGACTCGAGCCGCTGCAGTTCGGGCGGCAGCACAAGATCCATCACCAGTTGCGGCGTCTCGCCCACCATGGCGCGGCGATCGGCGCCGTCAGCTGCGGCACCTTCGTGCTCGCCGAAGCGGGGCTCCTCAACGGCCGCCGCGCCACCGTCCATTGGGAGTACGACGAACTCTTCCGCAAGCGCTATCCCGCGCTGCAGACCTCGCGCGAACTGTTCGTCTTCGACCGCGACGTCTTCACCTGCTGCGGTGGCACCGCCGCGCTCGACATGATGCTGCATCTCGTCCGCGAGACCGCCGGCAACCAGCTCGCGCAGGATGTCGCCGAGCAGTTCATCTATCCGCGCATCCGCGACGAAGAGGAAGCGCAGCGCACAGCGATCCAGAACCGGTACGCCGTGGCCAGCCCGCGCCTCGCATATGTGATCGAGATGATGGAATCCTCGCTCGACGAACCGATCCCGCTGCGCGACCTCGCGGCCCGGGCGGGCATCTCCACCCGCCAGATCGAGCGGCTCTTCAAGGAGCAGATGGGCGTAGGCCCATCGATGTTCTATCTGAAGCGCCGCCTCGAGCGCGCGCGCACCATGCTGCGGCAGACGCTGCTGCCGATCCGTGAAGTGGCCGTCGAGTGCGGCTTCGGCTCCACCGCACACTTCAGCCACGCCTACAAGAAAGCCTTCGGCCTGCCGCCGACGCAGGAACGGACGGCCGCGAGGGACGCATGCTGATCGACTTCTGCATCATCTCGGGGTTGCTGGTGATCGCCCACCTGCTGCGTGCCGGCATCCCGTGGCTGTCGCGCTTCCTCATCCCGACCTCGATGATCGCGGGCCTGATCGGCCTTGCGCTGGGCCCCGGCGGCTACGATCTGCTGCCCTTCAGCCGCGGTGAGGACGGCAACGCGCTGCTCGGCACCTACCCCGGCATCCTGATCGTCCTCCTCTTCGCGACACTGCTGATGGGGCACCGTCCGACGCAGCTCACGCGCGAGACCTGGCGGGGCAGCCGCACCTCGTTCCTCTACAACCTCGGCTCCGAGTTCATGCAGTACGGCGTCGTGCTGTGCGTGGGCGTCGCGCTCCTGACCTTCGTGTTCACCGATCTGCGCGACGAGTTCATGGTCATGCTGCCGGGCGGCTTCGCGGGCGGCCACGGCACGGCGGCGGT
>DAIMYL010000016.1:0-23859 GCA_036734505.1 Steroidobacteraceae bacterium
CATCTTCACCCAGACCCGTCGGACACACGCAGGCGGTCGTGCCCTTGCGTCCGCTTTCGCAAATCAACCGTCCGATTCTGTAAATGACGGACGCATCCGCCCCGTCGATGCCGGGCGCGATTGAATCGGCCGCCCCGGGGCTGCATCCTTGCCGCCATGAAACGCCCGACGACGCGGAGTACAGGGGTCGGCGAGGACAGCACGGAGGGCTTCATCCGCACGCTGCTCGCCGGTCCCGGCGGCCGCCTGACGCAGGCCTTCGAGAACGCTTGGACCTCGCCCCACACCTCCCGCGTCGAGGCCAACGACGAGCGCGGCATCACGCGCTTCCTCGTCGACCGCAACCTGCCGCGGGCCGCGGGCAGCTATGAGCTGTTCTCCATCCGCGACCAGATCCGCGTCGTCATCGAGGATCTGCAGAACACCGGACCGCGGCTCGAGCGCGCGCCGGGCGAGAACCTGATCTCCTTCCGCATCCAGCTGGCCGGCGAGTTCATCGCCGGCATCGGCGGCAGCGAACCGGTGCGCTTCCACTGCCCGCATCTCGGCGTCCGCTTCCAGCCGCGCGGCACCTCGCTGCGGCTCTTCTTCCCGCCGACACCGTCGGCGCGCTCGATCACGATCTTCTGCTCGCCGCAGTTCCTGCTCGGCAACCTCGTCACCGAGCGCGAGACGCTGCCGCTGCAGGCGCAGCAGCTGCTCACCGCCGCCGCGCCCGATTTCAGCTACTGCCGGCTGACCGTCACCGCCGAGATCATCGAGTGCGCGGCGGCGCTGCTCAACAACCCCGTGACGGGGCTGCTGCGGCTACCCTATGCCGAGGCCAAGATCCTCGAACTGCTGACGCTGTGCGTGGTCGCCTTCGGCCGTCTCGAAGCCGCGTCGGTGCAGCAGTTCTCCGAGGCGGACATCGGCCGCTTCCACCGTGCGCGCGAGATCCTCTCGACCAAGTTCAGCCCGCCGCCAACCATCGCCTCGCTGGCGCGCGAGCTCGCCATCAACGAGACCAAGCTGAAGAGCGGCTTCAAGGCGCTGTTCGGGCACACGGTGTTCGAGTACGGGCACGAATGCCGCATGCAGCATGCGCTGCACCTGCTGCGCGAGAAGCGCATCCGCATCAGCAAGGTGGCGGAGGCCGTGGGCTACCAGCACCAGGGCACCTTCGCATCCGCCTTCAAGGCGCACTTCGGCATCCGGCCGAAGGATGTCCGGCTGCCGCCGGAGCCGGAGGTCGAGGCCTCGACGCGCGGCTAGCGCGCGCCGAGGCCCGACAGGGTCGGTTGCGCGGTCAGAACCTCAGGCCGAACTGGATGGCGACCTCGCGCGGACGGTCGGTCTGCGCGAACTTCGCCTGCCCCGCGGACGGCGCGTTGGCGATCCAGTGCGAGGTGATCTCGTTGGTGAGGTTGCGCCCGACGAGCGCGAGGTTCCAGGAGCCGTCCGACGCGGAGAGCCCGAGGCGTGCGTCGTACTTCTGGTACCCCTCCTGCACCGTCAGCGGATCGGCGTCGAAGTTGGTGTTGAAGTCGTCGGTGTGGAAGACCGACGCCATCGCCCGGAAGTCGATGCCCTTGCCGAACAGCTCGCTGCCGGTCGGATATCGCACATCGATCGAGAAGCTGCCCGACAGATCCGGTGCGAACGAGGTCGACTTGCCGCTCAGGTCCTGACCGAGCACCGGCACGCCGCCCACCGTGCCGATCTGCACACAGCCCTGTGCAGCGGTCTGCGCCGGGTTCTGCCAGCACTGCGCGCCCTTGAAGGTCACGTAGGTGGAGTCGAGCTTGGTGAGGGCCAGCGACAGGGTGATGTAGTCGTTGGCCTTGAACGCGCCGTCGAGCTCGATGCCCTGCGAGCGCACCTTGCCGGCGTTGAGCACACGGAAGTTGCCCGTGTCGGTGTTCAACTGCGTGACCTGCAGGTCGTCGTAGTTGCCGCGGAAGGCCGCGAAGTTCAGGCGCGCCCGTCCGTCGAGGAAGGTGATCTTGCCGCCGCCTTCGTAGTACTTCACGGACTCCGGCCGGAACTGCAGGTCGGCGACGACGTCGCTGTTGAGGTCGAGGTCGATGCCGCCGGCCTTGAAGCCTTCGCGGTAGGACGCGTAGAACAGCATGTCCGACGACGGCCGCCACTCCAGCGTGAGCGCCGGGTCGGTGCTGGAATCCTTGCGCGACAGCGTGAGCGGCAGGATGGGCAGCGCGGGGCCGAGGAACAGGTTGGTGGTCGGGTTGACACGGTACAGGTCGGCCTTGAGGACGCCGGTCTTCTCGACCTGCGAGTAGCGCACGCCGAGGCGCGCGGTGAGCGCGTCGGTGAAGGCGTAGGCGACCTCGGCGAACGCCGACCAGGTCTCCGCCGTCTGCGAAGACGAGCTGTCGGTGGCCATCGCCATCGGCGCGAGCAGCACCTGCCGGGCGCTCGTGTCCTGCTTCTGCTCGTCGTGGTAGACGCCGGCGAGCCACGACAGCGCGCCGTCGCCCTTCGACACCGCGCGCAGCTCCTGGCTGTCGAGCTTGACCGTGTTGGTGCCGGCGAGCGCGTTGCGCTGCAGCACGTTGTGGTCGGGCTTGATCGCGTTGTAGTTGTCCTGCTCGTAGTGCGCGGCCAGGAACGAGACCGCGGCCGGACCGGTGTCCCAATCGAGGCGGGCCAAGGCGTTGTCCAGCGTCAGCTCCTGGTACTCCGGACCACCGCCGCGCGTCGGGAGGAACGGGTTGGTGGCGGGCTGGAAGGCGTTGGGGTCGTAGCGCACGGCACGGTTGAGGTCGAACACGCAGTCCTCGACCGTCGGGTCGCGGGGCGCCGTCGGCAGGCACTTGATGAGCTGCGTGAAGCGGCCGCGCTGCTCGAAGTTGAGCCGCTCGTACTTGACGGACAGCTGCAGGTCGTCGGTGAGGTCGACCTCGAGGCTGACGCGGCCGGCGAGGTCCTCGATGGCCGGGTTGTCGTCGTTGGTGCCGAGGTTGCGCATGTAGCCGTCCATCTCCGTGCTCTTCACCGCGAGGCGCGCACGCACCCGGTCGTTGAGCGGCCCGGAGATGCTGGCGGAGATGGCGCGCTCGGCGGCCTCGGACTCGTAGCTGACATCGATTTCCGCCGAGAACTCGGCGGTCGGGCGGGCGCCGACGATGGCGATCGCACCGGCGATGGCGTTCTTGCCGAGGTAGGTGGGCTGCGGTCCCTTCAGGACCTCGATCTGACCGACGTCGAGGAACGCCAGACGCTGCGACTGCGCATTGCCGAACCATACGCCGTCGATGTAGATCGGCGCGGCCTGGTCGAAGCCGGAGTTGAAGCCCGATCCGACGCCGCGGATGAACAGCGCGTCGTTGGCGCCGCCCTGGCCGATGTGCACCGCCGGGATCTCGATGTCGTCGAAGCGCTTGACGGCCATCTCCGTGAGCTGCTCGCCCGTCACGGCCGACACCGCCAGCGCGACGTCCTGCAGGCTCGCCTCACGCTTGGTCGCGGTGATGATGATCTCCTGGAGCGCTTCCGTCTGCTGCTGTTGCGCCCAGGCCGCCCCCCCTGAGAAGAGCGTCAGACCGACCGCGAGGGCCGCGGACCGGAGCGCGTGAGCGTTGTTGCGTTGCGACGTAGGCATCATGAGATCCCCCCGTTGGACGGGAATGGTTGGTTCCAAGCTGCTTTGTACACAGTCCCCGCCGGCCGCGGTTTTCCGTAATCGGCCAGATTCTTCATGGTTCCGACATATGTGGCGCGCGCACGGCTGTAGCGCACGCACCACGGGCAGGCAGCGGATCAGCGGCCGCCCGCCAACTCGCGCAGGCTGGGGACGAACAGGTCAGGCGTGAGGTCGATGTCGGCGACGCCCGGCGGGCCGTAGCCCGACAGATCGTGGATGCCGTGCTCGCGCAGCACCTCGTCGTCGACGAAGAACCGTCCGCTCACCGTCTTCGGGTCGCCGGTCAGGATGAACCAGGCCGCGTCGGCCATGATCTCCGGTGAGCGCAGCGCGCCGATCTCCATGCGCCGACCGATCTCGCGCATGGCCGCGGTGTCGATGGCCGTGCGCGGCCACAGCGCGTTGACGGCCACCTGCCCGCGCAGCTCGGCGGCGGCACCGAACACCAGCAGGCTCATGCCGTACTTGGTGATGCTGTAGGGCGCGTGCGGCGCGAACCAACGCTCCTCGAGCGCGAGCGGCGGCGAGATCGACAGCACATGCGGATGGTCCGAACGCTGCAGGTGCGGCAGCGCCTTCTGCAGCACCACGAGGCTGCCGCGCACGTTGACCGAATGCATCAGGTCGAAACGCGACAGCGGCGTCGTGCCCACGCCCGCCAGGCGCACCGCGCTCGCGTTGTTGACCACGATGTCGAGCCCGCCGAACTCGTCGACCGTGCGGGCGATGGCCGCCTCCACCTGCCCCTCCTCGCGCACATCGCAGACCAGCGGCAGCGCGCGACCGCCGAGCGCGACGACCTCCTCGGCAGCGGTGTGGATGGTGCCGGGCAGGGAGCGGTGCGGCGTATCGGTCTTCGCGGCGATGACGATGTTGGCGCCGTCGCGCGCCGCGCGGCGCGCGATCGCGAGGCCGATGCCGCGCGACGCGCCGGTGATGAACAGCGTACGGCCGCGCAGCGACCGGCTCACCGACGCGTGCCCTCGGTCGCCCAGACCGTCTTCGGCAAGGCGTCCACGCAACGCGTATCGAGCGGCGCCTTGGGGTCGGCATAGAAGCCGCGCATCAGGTCGCCGGCGCACTGCATCTGCCGGAGCAGCACGAAGTGGTCGGTGGAGGGGAACACGACCGTGCGCGCGTCGCTCATCGAGCGCGCGACCTGGTCGTTCCAGGTCTTGGGGGTGATCAGGTCCAGCTGCCCGACCAGCATCAGCGCCGGTACATCCGACTTCGGGACCTCGACGGTCTCCGGCGCGCTCTTCTCGAAGCCCATGCGCGGACAGAAGGTCGCCCAGTCCCAGGACTCCCCGTCGACCATGCGGACCCCGCGGCGGACGGCCTCCGGGACCTCGCGGCGCGCCGCCTGCTGACGGTCGGGATCGGCGCGACGCGGATGCTCGTCGCGGCAGACGGAGCTCGGCCAGGTGAAGGCGGGATCCCTGCCGCCGGGGCCTCCGGCGCCGTCCGCGATACGGAGCGCCGCCCATGCCCGGTGATCGCCGCGGGCGCTGCGCGCGACCGCGAGCGGGATCCGACCGCGTCGCTCGGCGTCCGTCAAGGCGTAGCGGAGCAGGGCGAGATACTCGACATTGGAGACGAGCTCACCACCGATGCGCTGCGGCCGCCGCTCGAGCTCCGCGGCGACGCTGCCGAGCTGCCGCTCGAAGTCCGGGAACGCGCTGCGGCACTGCGCTGCGGCCGCGCACTCGTCGATGAGGTCGAGCAGCGGGTCTATCAGGAACGCCTCGGCGAACGCGTTCGACTCCACGCCCGACATCCCGTCGAGCACGATGCCCCCGATGGCCGCCGCATCGAGCCCGAGCAACCGCTGCGCGATGGTGGTGCCGTAGGACACGCCGTACACGTTCCACCGCGGCACGCCGAGCGCGAGCCGCAGATCGCGCAGGTCCTGCGCCGCTTCGTACGGGCCATAGAGGTTGATGTCCAGGCGCTCGGCCAGATGCTTGCGGCAGGCCTCGACCTGCACCGGATCCGCGCCGGGCAACGCCGCATCCAACCCCTCGGGATAACCGGGACAGGACATGTCCGGCCGACCCCACGGCGTCGAGCCGCGGTGGTCGACGAAGATGACGGTGTCGCGCTTCGTGAGGCTCGCGGCGAGACGCGACTGGCGCTGCAGCATCTTCAGCCCCGAGCCGTTGCCGCCCATCACGAACAACAACGGCAGGCGCGACGGGTCGGGCTGCTCGGCGGCGACCACCATGAACTCGAAGGCGACGCTGCGGCCCTCGGGGCGTCGCCGGTCCTCCGGCACCGTGACCCGGCCGCAGCTCGCGCGGCCGGCGATCGCCGGCGCGATGACGATCGGACAGGTGGACGGCTCCACCGCGCGCCGCGGGATGTCGGGCGGGGCCGCGGCCGCCGTCGGGCCGAGCAGCGCGAACGCCGCGGCGGCGAGCGCGGCGGCCGTGGCGATGCCGGAAGCGGGGCGGGTGAGGTCTGCTGCGCTCATCGTTCGGTCCTCTCGGTCATTGGTGGTCGCGCGGTACGCGCTCCTTCCATTCGCGCTCGCGCACGACCTTGCCGTCGCGGAGCAGCTGGCGGAAGTGGCGGTACTCGAACGCGGTCGCATCGCTGCGCACTTCGGTCGTACCGCGCCATTCGACCTGCTGGCCCTGCCAAGCGCTCTTCACGGATGCCCGTCCGACGAAGCTCGAGCGCGCCGGGTCGTCGTCGTCCACCGTGAACTCGACGCTGACATCCTCGCCGTCGGGGCTTTGCCACTGATAGCCGCGCGATACGGTGGTGGTCGAGGCGATGTCGTCCCGCGTGTATCCGCTGCGCACCGGCCCGTTCCAGGTGTAGGTGCTTGCGCCGGTCGCCGCGTCCTCGGCCTCGGCGACCGTCAGGTTGCGGCTGCCCATGGCCGAGGCCGCCTGCGCCGCCGCGGCGGCGGACTGCGGCGCGATCACCGGCAGCGTGACGGTCGAGCCGCCCTGCCCGACACCGAGCGTCATCGTCACCGGCTCCGCCGATGGCCAGTACGCGGGGAACAGCGCGTTGGCGACGGAGATCCGCAGCCGATGCCCGGGCTGGAAGATCCACGATGTCGCGAGCAGCGGCACCGACAGCGTATAGCGCTTGCCCGGCTCCATCATGGTCGGATCGGTGGAGGACTCGCGGTGCGCGCCGTTGAGCGCGCCGCCCGTGATGAGCGTCGTGGTCCCGTCCGGCGCGACATCCGAGAGCTTCACGAACCAGTTCGCGCGCCGGCCGTCGATGGCGGTCGAGAGCTGCGCCACCGGCTGGCCGAGGATCTGCAGCTCCGAGGTGAAGGGCGCGCTCTCGTAGACGAGCGCGGTCGCATCGCCCGCCCGCTGGTCCGGCGCGACGTCGATCCAGCCGAGGCCAGCGGCGACGCCGGTGCTCGCCACCATCCGCAGCCGGTGGTCGCCGGCGGTGCCCGCCTCGGCGCCGATCGAGCCGTCGGCGTTCAGCGCCCAACGTCGCGGCTCGATGGGGGCGTCGCGCCAACGGTCGATGGCACGCCATTCGCCCGGGATCATCGCGCGCGTGATGATCGGCGCATACGGCCGGCGCATGTACGCGTAGACCTGCGGCCGATCGAGCACGCCGTTCTTCTCGCCCTTCAGGAAATGGTCCCACCACTCGAGCGTCGCCCGCCCGAGCTCGGCCGACGGACCCGGGAACTCGGTGCTGTGGTTCCACGGGCCGATCACCGCGCGCACCGGGCCGCTCGAGCGCTCGAGCGCGCGCAGCACGGCGTCGCGGTACGGGTCGTGCCAGGCGCCGATCATCATCGTCGGCACCTCGCCCGCGCGCGGATCCTGGTCGCGGCGCAGGCTGCGTCGCCAGAACTCCCCGTCGCGCTGCTGGCGCAGATAGGTGAGGCTCCAGGGTGGCTGGTCGAAGCGCTGCCGCAGCAGCGTCTCGTCGAACGGATCGCGCCCCTGCGGCGGCGTCAGCAGCATGACGTCCGCCGACATGATGTAGTCGTCCATGTGGAAGATGCCGCTCGGGAAGCGCGCATCCTCGTGGTAGATGTTGTCGGTGCCGACGTTCACCACGATCGCGCGCAGCGCCGGCGGACGGCGCGCCGCGACCATCATGGAGTTGAAGCCGCTCCAAGAGGTGCCGAACATGCCGACGCGGCCGGTGGACCAGGGTTGGCGCGCGAGCCAGCCGATCATCTCCACCGCGTCGTCGAGCTCGTGGTCGGAGTACTCCTTGTCGGGGAATATGCCGTCGCTGTCACCCGTGCCGCGCACATGCTTGTAGGCGACCACATAGCCCGCGCGCACGAAGTCCTCGTACCACGCCCGGCCGAAATATCCGCAGGGACCGGCATACGCATCGGTCGTGAACAGCACGGGGAAGCGCTGTCCGCGATGCGCGCCCGGCGGCTTCGCGAGGCAGACCGCGACCGCGGTGCCGTCCTTCATGGTCACGCGCCGCTGCTCGAGCACGAGCGCCGGCTTCTCCGCGGCCGCACCCGCGGCGGCGGCGGCGGCGGGCGCCATCATCGCGAGCAGCGCGACGAGCAGCGCGGTCAGCGCCGCGAGCGGCTTCTGCGTCCTCATGGCGTCAGCCCGGCGGCGGATTGCGCGGGATGCGCGGGATGGCGTCGCTCAGCTGCACCCATGGCTGCGCCGAATCGCACCAGACGTTGAGCTGCGGCTGCAGCCACGAAGTGTCGTCGAGCGTGCCCGCCTTGATGACATCCATCATCGGCATGGCGGCCGGCTGGGAGATGATGGGTGAGCCGCAGGTGGTGCAGAACCGGCGGTCGACCGGCAGCCCGCTCTCGCCCGTGTCGCGGTAGTTGCCCGGCTCGCGGCCCTCGAACACCAGCGAACCCTTCGGCACCGCCACCACCACCGAGAACGCGGTCCCGGATTGCCGTTGGCAGTTCTTGCAGTGGCACACCGCCGTCAGCAACGGCTCCACATCGGCGCTGTAGCGCACGGCGCCGCACAGGCAGCCGCCCCGGATCTTGCTCATGTTCGCCTCCACTTGATCGGATGGTCGGTCTGTTGGGTCGGTCAAAGTTTGTGGGTGGACAGCAGCAGGTTGGTCTCGGTGTTGGCGATGCCGTCGAGCAGCCGCACGCGCGCCAGCACGCGGTCGAACTCCTGCAGACTGTCGGCGCGCAGCTCGGCCACGAGGTCCCAGCGGCCGTTGGTGGTGTGCAGCTGCGTGATGGCAGGGTCGCCGAGCAGCGCCTTCTGCACGCTGCCGGCGCGGTTGCCCTCGACCTCGATCATCATCAGGCCGCGGATCCGGCGCTCCTCGTCGACCTGCGGCCGCAGCTGCACCGTATAGCCGACGATGACGCCCTCCGCCTCGAGGCGTGCCATGCGGTTCTGCACCGTGCCGCGTGCGACGCCGAGGCTCTTCGCGAGCGATGCCACCGACGCGCGCCCGTCGGCGCGCAGCGCGAATATCAGCTGTCTGTCCAGATCGTCCATCGAACGGCTCCGGCATGGATGGTCAATATGCACTGCCGGACCGGTTGTTCCGGTCAAAAAACCTAGCAAACCGGTCATTTCTGCGGCTGTCGGCTGGCCGACGCCGCCGAGCATACTCGTGGTGTACAGGAGGACACCACGATGGACTACATCGGTATAGAGCGGGTGCGGGAGCTCATCGCACGCACCGGACAGACGGCGTTCCTGCAAGGTCTCGTCGCCGAGATCGAGCGCGACTTCCGCCGCTGGCAGGAGTTCGACAAATCACCGCGCTACGCCTGCCACTCCAAGGTCGGCGTCATCGAACTGATGCCGGCGAGCGACGGCGAGCAGTTCAGCTTCAAGTATGTGAACGGCCATCCGGGCAACACCGCCAAGGGCCTGCTCACCGTCACCGCCTTCGGCGTGCTCGCCGATGTCGCGACCGGCTACCCGGTGCTGCTGTCGGAGCTGACCCTCACCACCGCGCTGCGCACCGCCGCGACCTCCGTGCTGGCGGCACGGCTCTGCGCACGGCCCGACAGCCGCCGCATGGCGCTGATCGGCAACGGCGCGCAGAGCGAGTTCCAGGCGGTGGCCTTCCACGGTCTGCTCGGCATCCGCGAGCTGCGCCTGTTCGACACCGACCCGCGCGCCACCGACAAGCTCGAGGCCAACCTTGCGGCGATGGCGCTGCCGGGCCTGCAGGTGGTCCGTTGCGGCAGCGCCGCCGAGGCGGCGCGCGGCGCGGACATCGTCACCACGGTCACGGCCGACAAACGCAACGCCATCATCCTCGGCCCGGAGTCGGTCACGCCGGGCATGCACTTCAATGCGGTCGGCGGCGACTGCCCCGGCAAGACCGAGCTCGATGCGCGCATCCTGCTGCGCGCCGATACCCGTGTATTCGTCGAGTACGAGCCGCAGTCGCGCATCGAGGGCGAGATCCAGCAGCTGCCGGCGGACTTCGCGGTGACGGAGCTCAGCGATGTGCTCGCCGGCCGCGCGCCGGGACGCGCCTCGGCGGAGGAGGTCACGGTGTTCGATTCGGTCGGCTTCGCGCTCGAGGACTTCTCCGCGCTGCGCTATCTGCACCGGCTGCATCAGCGGCACGGGGACGGACGCGGCGTCGACCTCGTCCCCTCGCTGCGGGATCCGAAGGACCTGTACTCGCTGCTGCGCGCGCCGGCCGCCCGGCTCAGCGCCGCATGACCCCGCCGGCACGCGGCCCTGCCGCGGCGCTCATCGGTGTGCCGACCGATGTCGGCGGCGGCGAGCGCGGCTCCTCGATGGGACCGGAGGCGCTGCGCGTGGCGGGCCTCGCCGACGCGCTGCGCGCCCAAGGCATGGATGTCGAGGACCGCGGCGATGTCAGCGGACCCGCCAACCCCGAGCGCGGGCCGGAGTCGGGGCACCGCCACCTCGCCGAGGTCGCGGCCTGGGTGGGCGCGGTGCGCAACGCGACGCGGCACGCGCTCGCCGACGGCCGGATCCCCATCGTGCTCGGCGGCGACCACTCGCTCGCGATCGGCTCGATCGGCGCGGTCGCCGACCACTGCCGCCGTGCGTCACGGCGTCTCGTCGTGCTCTGGTTCGACGCGCATCCCGACTTCAACACCTCCGAGCTCTCGCCGAGCGGCAACCTGCACGGCATGCCCATGGCCTGCCTCTGCGGCCTCGGACCGCCGGAGCTGCTCGCGGCGCCGGGCGGCCGCGCGGCGCTGTCGCCGGCGCAGGTGCGGCAGATCGGGATCCGCAGCGTCGACCGCGGCGAACGCACGCTGCTGCACGAGCAGGGCGTCACCGTGTTCGACATGCGGTCCATCGACGAGCTCGGCATGCGCGCCGTCATGCAGCGCGCACTGGCCGATGTCGACGCCGACACCCATCTGCATGTGAGCCTCGATGTCGATTTCCTCGATCCGGAGCTCGCCCCGGGCGTCGCCACCGCCGTGCCGGGCGGCCCGACCTACCGTGAGGCGCAGCTGTGCATGGAGATGGTCGCCGACACCGGCCGTCTCGGTTCGCTCGACATCGTCGAGCTGAACCCCGCCTTCGACCAGTGCAACCGTACCGGCCGCCTCGCCGTCGACCTCGTCGGCTCGCTGTTCGGGAAGAGCACGCTGCTGCCGGGCAGCCGCGCCGCCGCCGCTGGACTCGCCGCCGGTTTTTGAGGGAAACTCAAAAAAAGGCCGCGTCGCGGCCGACGACGACCCACAGGAGGCAGCGACCGTGCAGACCGAGTCCATCGCCGACATCATCCGCGCACAGGCCGGGGCCGCGCCGGCACGGCGCGCGTTCGTCGAGCCCGACCGGGAGTGGACCTTCGCCGAGCTCGACGACGCCACCAGCCGCGTCGCCTCGGGGCTGGTCGCGGCGGGCGTCGCGCCCGGCGACACCGTCGCCTGCCTGACGCGCAGCCTCGGCGCCGCGCTGTTGCTGGCGTTGGGCGCGGCCAAGTGCGGCGCGGTGTCGGTGCCGCTCAACTGGCGGCTCAAGCCCGGCGAGATCGACTACGCCATCGGCGTGGTCGAGCCCAAGGTGCTGGTGGCCGACGGCAGCGTCGCGGCCGGCCTCGCGGAGCTCGCGCTGCCGTCCCGCCTGAAGCTGCTGCTGGTCGAGGGGGACGACCCCGCCGCGGAGTTCGGCCGATGGTGGCCGGCGCAGCGCGCCGCCGATCCGCGCGTGCGCGTCGCCCCGGACTCGGTCGCGTTCCGCATGTTCTCGTCGGGCACCACCGGGCGGCCGAAGGCCGTGTCGGTCACCCATCAGGGCGTGCTCACCCACATCACCGACTGGACCGGTCCGTTCGGCTTCAAGGGCGCGGACACCGTGCACCTGAACGTGCTGCCGACCTTCCATGTCTCCGGGCTCGTCAACGCGCTGTGGGTGCTCGGCATCGGCGGCACCGTGGTGACGCGCGCGGCCTTCGATCCCGCCGACTTCCTCGCCGCGATCGCGCGCTGGAAGGTCACCGACACCTTCATGGTGCCGACCATGATGGGCGCGATGGTCGCCTCGCCGGCCTTCGCCGCCACCGACCTCGGCAGCCTGCAGTGCGTCGCCTACGGCGGCTCGCCGATCTCGCTCGACCTGCTGCTGCGCTGCGTGCGCGCGCTGCCCTGCGGCCTGCGCCAGGTGTACGGCATGACCGAGTCGTCGGGCTGCATCGCGCTGCTGCAGCCGGAGGACCATCGCCGTGGACTCGAGCAGCCGGAGATCCTGCGCGCGGCGGGACGGCCCGGCGCCCACTTCGACATCCGCATCGTCGAGCCGCGCACCGGCGCGGTCTGCGGCGAGGGCGAGGTCGGCGAGATCTGGGTGCGCTCCAGCCAGAACTTCGACGGCTACCACAAGGACCCGGCCGCGACGGCGCAGGCCTTCCCGGAGGGGCGCCCCGGTTGGTACCGCACGGGCGATGCGGGCTACATGTCCGAAGGCCTGCTGTACGTCAGCGACCGCATCAAGGACATGATCATCACCGGCGGCGAGAACGTGTACCCGGTGGAGGTCGAGCAGGTGCTGGTGACGCACCCGGCCGTGCGCGATGTGGCGGTCATCGGCGTGCCGGACGAGACCTGGGGCGAGAGCGTGCGCGCCTGCGTCGTGCTGCGGCCCGATGTGACGGCCGGCGAAGCGGACCTGATCGCGTTCACCCGCGACCGCATCGCGCACTACAAGTGCCCGCGTTCCGTGGTGTTCGTCGACGAGATCCCGCGCAACCCGAGCGGCAAGATCCTCAAGACCGTGCTGCGCGAGCGGCACGGCTGACGCGCGCGCTGCGCGCCGGCCGTCGCGCCGGCGCGCGGTCACCGCGCCCGACGGGCACGCCCTCCGCGGCGACATGGCGGCAGAGCAGCAGCTGCGTCTCCTCGCGCAGCCCTCTGCGTTCGGGCTCCGGCAGGAACTCGAGGTTGTCGATCAGCACCGCCATCACCACACCGACCATGCGGCCGAGCTCCCGCGCGCGCGCCGCGTCGAGCGACGGCGCGAGCTGCTGCAGCTTCGCCGCCACCAGCGTCGCGGTGCGCTCGCGCTGCTGGCGGGTGATGCTCCAGATGAGCGGATGCCGCTGGTAGGCGAAGAACACCGCCATCAGCGAGCCGTGCCGCCGCCAGACCGAGGTCATCCGCCGCTCGATGGCGTCGATGTAGCCGACGAAGCCGAGCTTCGCATCGCCCGGCCGGACATCGAACACCGAGGTCTCGTCGGCCAACGCGCGCTCGAGCACCGTCAGGATGACGGAGGTGATGTCGGGGAAGAAGTGGTAGAGGCTGCCGATCTGGATGCCCGCCGTCCGCGACAGGTCGTCCATGGTGATCTCTTCGCAACGCTTGCGCTGCAGCAACCGCTCGAAGGCGTCGAGGACGTCGACGATGCGCTGCACGCCGCGCTGCTGGCTCGGGCGCCGGCGCAGGCTGGCGAGCGTCAGCCGGTCGATGCCGGTGATGCGGGGGGTGTTCGCCGACCGCTGTCCCTTCGCCTTGCCCATCGCCCGCCGAGTATACCCGCGCGCGGGCGGCGCGCCGTCACTCCTCCAGGACCTCGTCGGTCAGCGACCCGCGGCGGCGCGCGCAGAAGTCCAGCAGGGCCTCGTCGACCGCGGGGTCGATGCCGGGATCGACATAGTCGGCGAGCATCTGCTTCCACACCCGGTTGGCCCGCTGCTCGGCGGTGAGCCCGCCCTCGGCCGACCACTGCTCGTAGGCGGAATAGTCGGCGATGTTGGAGTTGTGGAACGCCTGCTCGAAGTTGGCCTGGGTGTGCGCGCAGCCGAAGAAGTGGTTGCCCGGCCCCACCTCCCGGATGGCGTCGAGCGCGAGACCGCGGGGGCTGACGTCGATCCCGCCGGCGAGCGCCTGCAGCATCGCCAGCTGGTCGATGTCCATGACGAACTTCTCGTAGGAGACCACCAGCCCCGACTCCAGCCAGCCCGCGGCGTGGGTGACGAGATGCGCGCCCGCGAGCAGCGTCGGCAGCAGCGTGTTCGCGGTCTCGTAGCCTGCCTGGGCGTCGGCGACCTTCGAGGAGCACAGCGCCCCGCCCGTCCGGCACGGCACGCCGAGACGGCGCGCCAGCTGGGCGGTGGCGAAGATCATCTGCGTCGCCTCCGCGGTGCCGAACATCGGTGAACCGCTGCGCATCGAGACCGCGCCGCAGAACGAGCCCATGATCACCGGCGCTCCCGGCCTGACGAGCTGCGCGAGCGCCATGCCCGCCATCGTCTCGGCGAGGATCTCGGCGATGCAGCCGGCCACGGTCACGGGTCCCATCGCTCCGGCGAGCACCGCCGGCACGATGATGCAGCCCTGGTTGCGCGACGCGAACGCCCGCAGCGACCCCAGCATGCGGCCATCGAAGGTCAACGGCGAGTTCGAGTTGATGTTGCCGAGCAGCACCGGATGGGTCTCGAGGTGGCCCTCGCCGAAGAGGATGTCGGCCATGGCGATGGCGTCGGCGGCGTGTCCCGGGGTCTCCGGCGTCCCCTCGCAGGGCTGGTCGCTCCAGCGGAACGCGGCGTACTGGATGTCGAGGTGGCGCTTGTTGGGCGGCAGGTCCATCGGCTCGCAGGCGCTGATGCCCGTGAAGTGCAGCGCCGGCGCCATCTGCGTCAGCTTCACGAGGTTCACGACGTCCTCGATGGTGCCGTAGCGGCGGCCGCGGTCGAGGTCCGAGACGAACGGCGGCCCCGCCACCGGACCGAAGGTGGTCGCATCGCCGCCGATCAGCAGGTCGCGGCGCGGATCGCGCGCGTGCAGCGTGAACTGCGACGGCGCCGTCCTGAGCAGCGCGCGGCACATGCCCTTGGGCATGCGCACCCGCTCGCCGTCGACGTCGGCGCCGGCGGCGCGCCACAGCCGCAGCGACTCGGGGTCGCGCCGGAACTCGATGCCGATCTCCTGCAGGATCTCCTCGGCGGCCGCCTCGATGAGCTCGACCGCCTCCTGGTCGAGCAGGTCCACCGGCGGCAACCGGCGGCGGATCTGCCCGAGCTTGCCGGTGCCGAGCCTGGAGCGCGCGGCGCGACGCGCCGCCCGCGCCCTGCGCGTGACCTCGATGCCCTCGGACATATCACCCTCCGTGCGCCGCTGCCGGCCGCGAACTTGAGCCTTCATCAAGTCTGTGGCATCGCGGTCCGTGTGGCAAGGAACTCCGCCGCATCGATACTTGACGGAGACTCAACATCACTGGCAGTGTCGCGGCAGCCCCGATCCCGACCTCCGGTGACACCATGCAGCGGCCCGATCCGACGACGAGCGCTCCGACGCGTCCCGTGCCGCGGCCGCAGGCGGTCCGCAGGTGAAGCCGGCCGCGCTGTGGCCGGTGGGCGCCGTCTTCCTCTGCGCCGAGGCCGGCGGCTACCTGATGCCGCTGCTGCTCGGACCGGTCGCCGCCACCTATGGCATCGGCGAAGGGGCGGCCGGCATGGTCATGGCCCTGCAGCTCGGCGCGTTCGCGGTGGCGGCGATCTCGCTCTCCCCGTGGCTCGCATCGTTCAGCCCGCGGCGCGGCGCGGCGCTCGCCATCGCCATGATCGTCGCCGGCGACCTGCTGAGCGCCGCGCAGCCGGCCGTGTGGTCGCTGGTCGCGGGACGCGTGCTCGCCGGCCTCGGTGAAGGCATCGCGGCGGCGGTGGCGACCGCGGCGATCGCGCGCACCGCCGACCCCGACCGCGCGTTCGCGCGCGTCTTCATCGCGGTGGTGCTGATGACGCTGGTGTTCTTCCTGCTCCTGCCGGGTGTGATGGCGGGCCAGGACGCGCGGCTGCTGTTCCTCGGCATGGCGGCGCTGCCGCTGCTCGCGCTGCCCGCGATCCCGCTGCTCTCCGACACCGTCGAGCTCGCGCCGCAGAGGGCCGCGGCCGCCGGGCCGTTGTCGCTGCGCGCGGCGGCGGTCTGCGCCGCCATCGCGCTGTTCTCCGTGTCCGCCAACTCCTATTGGGTGTACCTCGAGCGCATCGCCACCAGCATCGGCATGACGCCGGCGGCCTACGGCCAGGCCTTCGCCATCGGCTCGGTGTGCGCGCTGCTCGGCCCGGTCGCCGCGGAGCGGCTCGGCACGCGCCTCGGGCGGCTGCCGCCGCTGGTGATCGCCTGCCTGATGCTGGCGTTCGGCGGCTGGCTCGCGACGCACGCGACCGCGCCGACCGCCCTCGTCGTCGGCATCACCGTCTCCAGCGCCGCGCTGCTGTTCGGCATGCCCTACCTGCTCGGTCTCGCCGCGGAGGTCGACCCCACCGGGCGCGTCGCCGGCGCCGGCCGCGGCTTCAACAACATCGGCTCCGCGCTCGCGCCCGCGCTGGCCGGGGCCGTGCTCGGGCTCACCGGCGCGTACACCAGCATCGGCTGGACCTCGGTGGTGGCGGCCGCTGCCGCGTTCGGCTTGGTGCTGCTCGTCGCGCGTCGTCCGTCGGACGCGCGCTGAAGGCACCGGTCCCGCGCATGTCCACGCATAAGTCCCTGCGCTATTCCGGTTGGCGGCTGCTGCGCGAGGCGTTCCGCGGCCAGCAGGGCTGGACGCCGGCCTGGGAGGACCGCGACCCCGAGGCCGCCTACGACGTCGTGGTGATCGGCGGCGGCGGCCACGGCCTCGCCACCGCCTACTATCTCGCGCGCACCCACGGCATCACGCGGGTGGCGGTGCTCGAGAAGGGCTGGATCGGCGGCGGCAACACCGGCCGCAACACCACCATCATCCGCTCCAACTATTTCCATCCGCAGAGCGCCGCGCTCTACGACCTGTCCGTGTCGCTCTACGAGACGCTGTCGCGCGAGCTCAACTACAACATCATGTTCTCGCAGCGCGGGATGATGGAGATCGCGCACGACCAGCCCGAGCTCGAGACCATGGCGCGCGCCGCCAACGCGATGCGCATCAGCGGCGTCGACATCGAGGTCATCGACCGCGCGGAGACGCTGCGCCGCGAACCGCTGCTCGACCCGTCGCCGCGCGCGCGCTGGCCGGTGTGCGGCGCGCTGCTGCAGCGCCGCGCCGGCACCGCCCGCCACGACGCCGTGGCCGGGGGCTACGCGCGCGCCGCGGCGGCGCGCGGCGTGCACATCATCCAGAACTGCGAGGTGCGCGGCTTCACCACCGAACGCGGCCGCATCGTCGCCGTGCAGACCAGCCGCGGCGTCATCCGCGCCGAGCGCTTCGGGCTCGCGGTGGCGGGCAACTCCACCATGCTCGCGCGCCTCGCGGGGTTCGAGCTGCCGCTGCAGAGCTACACGCTGCAGGCGATGGTCAGCGAGCCCGTGAAGCCTTGCCTCGACATGGTGACGCTGTCGACCTCCACCGGCTCCTACATCAGCCAATCGGACAAGGGCGAGCTCGTCATGGGCGGCAACCTCGACCGCTCGCCCTCGTATGCGCAGCGCGGCGGGTTCCGCGTCACGCAATCGGTGGTGGCGCCGCTGCTCGAGATGTACCCGTCGCTGTCGACGCTGAAGCTGATGCGCCAGTGGGGCGGCACCGTCGACACCTCGCCGGACAACTCGCCGATCATCGGCCCGGCGCCCGTCGAGGGCCTCTACCTCAACTGCGGCTGGGGCACCGGCGGCTTCAAGGCCATCCCCGCAGGCGGCACGCTGATGGCGCACCTGCTCGCCACCGGCCGCCACCACCCGCTCTCCGAGCCCTTCGACCACGGCCGCTTCGCGCGCGGCGAGCTGGTCGACGAAGGCCACGCCGGCGTGGCGCACTGAGGGCGGCGCGATGCAGGTCTTCCCCTGTCCCTTCTGCGGTCCGCGCCCCGACGCCGAGTTCCACTATGTCGGTGACGCCGACAAGCCGCGCCCGGAGCGCGGCTGCAGCGACGAGGAGTGGGCGCGCTATCTGCTGATGCGCGCCAACGCGCGCGGCGCGGCCCGCGAACTGTGGGTGCACCGCGCTGGATGCGGTCGCTGGCTGGTGGTCGAGCGCGACACGGTCACCCACGAGGTCGCGGCCGTGACGCCGATGAACGCGGAGCGCGCGGAGACATGAGCGCGCACCCCATCGACGGACCACGCGCGGGCGGCCCGCGGCGCCTGCCCGAAGGCGGCGAGATCGACCGCAGCCGACCGCTCGGCTTCAGCTTCGACGGCCGTGCCCACACCGGCTTCGCGGGCGACACGCTCGCCTCCGCGCTGCTCGCCGCCGGCGAGACGGTGATCGCGCGCAGCTTCAAGTACCACCGGCCGCGCGGCCTGCTCGGCGCCCACCACGAGGAACCCAACGCGATCCTCGACCTGCGCGCGGGGCCGCGCCACGATCCCAACGCCCGTGCGACGCTCGAGCCCTTGGTCGACGGCGCGGCGCTCTCCTCCATCCACGCGCTCGGCAGCGCGCGGCGCGACCTGCTCGCCGTGATGGACCGCTTCGCGCGCTTCATCCCGGCGGCCTTCTACTACAAGACCTTCATGTGGCCGCACTGGCATGCATATGAGGGGACGATCCGCCGCATGGCCGGCCTCGGCCGCGTCGCGGCGGACAGCCGTGCGCAGGGCGGCGCGCTGCGCCACATCGACGTCGACCTCTGCGTCATCGGCGGCGGCGCAGCCGGGCTCGCCGCCGCGCGCGCCGGACTGAAGGCCGGTCGCAGCGTGCTGCTCGTCGAGCAACGCTCGCGCGTCGGCGGCGCGCTGCTGTGGCGCGATGCCGTCGTCGACGGCGTGCCGGGCGTGCGCTGGGCGCAGGGCCTCGGCGCGGCGCTGGCGGCGGGCGGCGCCCGTGTGCTGACGCAGACCACGGCGGTCGGTCTCTACGACCACAACTCCGCGGTGCTGCACGAACGCGGCGCCGACGGCGGCCGCATCTGGCAGGTGCGCGCCCGCGCCTTCGTGCTCGCGACCGGCGCCATCGAACGGCCGCTGCTGTTCGGTGACAACGACCGTCCCGGCATCATGCTGGCCGACGCCGCCCTCGAGTATCTGCGCCGCTACGCGGTGGTCGCGGGCCGCGAGGTGGTGTTCGCCACCGGCAACGACACCGCCTATCAGGCGGCGCTGGCCTACTCGGCCGTGGGCGCCCGCTGCACCGTCGTCGACGCACGCGCGGACGCGCCGGCGATGGCGGCCGCGCGCGCGGCCGGCATCGAGGTGCTCGCCGGCGAGCGCATCGAGCGAGCGCTCGGCAAGGCCCGCGTCCAGGGCGTGCGCACCGCCTCCGGCCGCACGCTGCCGGCGGACCTGCTCACGGTCTCGGGCGGTTGGACGCCGCTGATCCATCTCTATTGCCATGCCCGCGGCCGCCCGCGCTGGGATGCCGAGCGCGGCGTGCTGTTGGCGGGCGCGCCGATCCCCGGTGCCACCGTCGTCGGCGCCGCCGACGGCGCGCGTTCGCTCGCCGAAGCGCTCGCGCAGGGCGCGCAGGCGGGCGGCGGTGCGGCGGCCGATGTCCCCATCGGCGACGCCCCGGCCTTCGATTGGGGCGGCGCGCCCGACACGCGCATGGCGTTCGGCGCACGGCGGACATGGGTCGACCTGCAGCACGATGTCACCGCCAAGGACATCGCGCTCGCCGTGCGCGAGAACTTCCGCGCCGTCGAACACCTGAAGCGCTACACCACGCTCGGCATGGCGAACGACCAAGGCCGCACCTCCAACGTCAACGGCCTCGCGCTGCTCGCCGAGCGCACCGGACGGACCATCGCCGAAGCCGGCGTCACCACCTTCCGTCCGCCGTTCCTGCCGGTGCCGCTCGCCGCCGTCGTGGGTACGCGGCGCGGCGAACTGCAGGCGCCGCTGCGGCGGCTGGCCGCGGAGGCGGTGCACCGCGAGGAGCGCGCGGAGCTGCGCGGCTACGGCGACATGCTGCGGCCGGCGTCCTACGGACCGGCGCAGGATGCGATGACGCGCGAGTGCAAGGCGGCGCGCGAGCGCTGCGTCATCCTCGACGCGTCCTCGCTCGGCAAGATCGAGGTGCAGGGTCCGGACGCGGCGGCGCTGCTCGACTTCGTCTTCTACACCCGCATGTCGAGCCTCGCACCGGGCCGGCTGCGCTACGGGCTGGCGCTGGCCGAGAGCGGCGCCGTGTTCGACGACGGCGTGGTGCTGCGCACCGCGCCCGACCGCTTCGTCGTCTCCTGCTCGAGCAGCCATGTCGCGGCGATGACCGCGCACCTCGAGGCCTGGCGCGAGGACCGCTTCGACCTGTCGCGGGTCTTCGTCCACGACACCACGCCGCGCTGGGCCACGATGGCCATCTCGGGCCCCGCCTCGAAGGGCGTGATGACCGCGCTCGGCCTCGGCATCGACCTCGACGACGCCGCCTTCCCGCACATGAGCGCGCGTGACGGCAGCTTCGGGGGCGAGGCCGCGCGCGTCGCGCGCGTCAGCTTCACCGGCGAGCGCAGCTACGAGGTGTCGGTGCCCGCCGGCCTCGCCGAGCATCTTTGGCGCCGCGCCCGCGAGGCCGGCGCCGAACCGCTCGGCGTCGAGGCGTTGGGCGCGCTGCGCTGCGAGAAGGGCTTCATCCTGGTCGGCGTCGAGACCGACGGCGAGACCATGCCGCAGGACATCGGCATGGGCCGCGCGCGCGAGGTCCGCACCGACCCATATGTCGGCGACCGCTCGCTGCACACGCCGGCGGCCCGCCGCAGCGGCCGCCGCCAGCTGGTGGGCGTCGCCGTCGTCGGCGACGAGCCGCTGCCGGTCGGCGCGCATGCGCTGGCGCGCGGCGTGCGGCCGCGCAGCGTCGGCTGGATCACCAGCAGCCACATGGGCGTGGGCGCCGGCAAACCCGTCGCGCTGGCGATGATCGAGGACGGCGCCTCGCGCCACGGCGAGACGCTGGAGTTCGAGCACTTCGGCGCCCTGCACCGCGGCACGCTCGTCGCGCCCTGCTTCTACGATCCGAAGGGGGCGCGCCTCGATGTTCGACCGTAGCGCGTTCTGGTCGCCACCGCCCGACTGGCGGCAGGCGCGGCTCGAGGGACCGGGCATCCGCGTCACCGCATCCGCACCGCCCGGCGTGTGGCGGATCAGCGGCCGCGGCCTGCCCGCCGCGCTCGCGCGCGCCGGCGTGGCGCACGCCGTCGGACCGCGCGAGGTCTGCGACGCGCCGGTCTATGCGCTGCGCATCGCGCCCGACAGCGCGCTGCTCATCGGCGCTCGGGAGCACGCGCCCGACGACGCCGACGGCACCGTGTGCAGCGCACTGGGCGATGGCATCATCTGCATCGACGTCACCGGTCCCGCCGCGGCGTCGCTGATGTCGCTCGGTTCAGAGCACCGGTTCGACGACCCGCCCGGCGGTCCGCTCGAGTCCGCACGCATGCTGTTCGCCGGCCTGCCGGTGGCGGTGATGCGCCGCGGCGACGGTTGGCGCCTGCATGTGGAACGGCCGTGGGCGCCGGCGCTGTGGTTCTGGGCGGCCGGACATCTGGGACATTGCGGGGAAGGAGCGGTCTGATGGGATCCCAATACAAGGTCGTCGTCATCGGCGGCGGCATCGTCGGCACGAGCGTGCTGTACCACCTGGCACGCGCCGGCTGGAAGGACATCGCGCTCATCGAGCGCGCCGAACTCACCGCGGGTTCCACCTGGCACGCCGCAGCGGGCTTCCACGCGCTCAACGACGACCCCAACATCGCCGCGCTGCAGGGCTACACCATCCGGCTGTACGAGGACATCGAGCGCGAGAGCGGCCAGAGCGTCGGCATGCACATGACGGGCGGCGTCAGCCTCGCCGCCTCCGAGGAGCGCTGGCAGATGCTCAAGGCCGAGCGTGCCATGTACGAGACCATGGACATGGAGACGCGCCTCGTCTCGCCCGAGGAGATCCGCGAGATGTGCCCGCTGGTCGACCCGAGCGGGCTCAAGGGCGGACTCTACGATGCGCACGAGGGCTATGTGGATGCGCACGGCGCGACGCACGCCTTCGCCATCGCTGCACGGCGTCGCGGCGCGGACCTCATCCTGCGCAACCGCGTGCTCGACCTGCGGCAACGCGCCGACGGTCGATGGGATGTCGTCACCGAGCAGGGCGTCATCGTCGCCGAGCATGTGGTGAACGCGGCGGGCCTTTGGGCGCGGCGCGTCGGGCGCATGGTCGGCGTCGAACTGCCCGTGGTGCCGATGTCGCACCACTACCTCGTCACCGACGATGTCCCGGTGCTCGCGGCGCTCGACCGCGAGATCGTGTCGGTCACCGACCTCGAAGGCTTCACCTATCTGCAGCCGCTCGGCAAGGGCGCGCTGCTCGGCGTGTACGAACGCGACCCGCGGCACTGGAGCACGGAGGGCGCGCCCTGGGACTACGGCATGGACCTCTTGCCGCCCGATGTCGAACGCATCCTGCCCGAGCTCGAGATCGGCTATGCCCGATTCCCCGCGCTCGCCGAGGTCGGCATCAAGCGTTGGGTGAACGGCGCCTTCACCTTCACGCCCGACGGCAACCCGCTCGTGGGCCCGGTGCCCGGCAAGCGCAATCTTTGGGTGGCCTGCGGCTGCATGGGCGGCTTCTCGCAGGGCGGCGCCATCGGCCTCACCCTCGCGCAGTGGATGACCGAGGGCGATCCCGGCCACGATGTGTTCGGCATGGACATCGCCCGCTACGGCGCGTTCGCCTCCCAGGAGCGCTATCTGCGCGACACCACGCGGCAGTTCTACGCGCGGCGCTTCGTCATCTCCTACCCGAACGAGGAGCTGCCGGCGGGCCGCCCGCTCAAGACCTCGCCGGTGCACGACCTGCTCGCCGCCGACGGCGCGCGCTTCGGCGTCAACTGGGGCATGGAGACGCCGCAGTTCTTCGCGCCCGGCCGCGCCGATCTCGTCGAGGACCTCACCGTGCGCCGCTCGAACGCGCACGGCTTCATCGGCGACGAGGTGCGCGCGGTGCGCGAAGCCGCCGGCATGTTCGACGCCTCGGTGTACGCGCGCTACGAGGTGAGCGGCCCGGGTGCGGAAGGCTGGCTCGACCGTCTGCTCGCCTGCAAGCTGCCTGCCGTCGGCCGCGTGCGCCTCGCGCCCATGCTCGGCCACGGCGGCAAGCTCATGGGCGACCTCACGGTGAGCCGCCTCGCCGCCGACCGCTTCTGGCTCATCGGCTCGTACTACCTGCAGGAGTGGCACGGCCGCTGGTTCCGCGATCTGCTGCCGCCGAGCGGCGTCACGTTCACGAATCTTTCGGACACCTGGACCGGCTTCGCGCTCTCCGGACCGCTCGCGCGCGACATCGTGCAGCCCCTCGTCGAACGCGACCTCTCGAACGCCGCGTTCCCGTTCATGTCGGTCGCCGAGATGGAGGTCGGCCTCGCGCGCGCCGTCGTCGCGCGGCTGTCGCTCACCGGCGAGGTCGGCTACGAGATCTATGTGCCGGCGGCCGGGCAGCGGGCGCTGCTGCACGCGCTGATGGCGGTCGGCCGCGAGCGCGGCTTGCGGCATGTCGGCAACCGCGCGCTCGATTCGCTGCGGCTCGAGAAGAGCTACGGCATCTGGTCGACGGAGTTCACGCAGTCGGCGACGCCCGGCATGTGCGGCCTCGACCGCCATGTCGCCTTCGACAAGCCCGGCTTCATCGGCCGCGACGGCGCGCTGCGCGAACGCGATGCGCCCTCGCCGCGCGTGCTGGTGACGCTCGACATCGAGGCGCTGGACGCCGACGCCTCGGGCTTCGAGCCCGTGAAGGTCGACGGGCGTCTCGTCGGCTACACCACCTCAGGCGCCTACGGGCACTGGGTGGGCCGGAGCCTCGCCCTCGCCTATGTCGACCGCGATGTCGTGGCGGCGGCGCGCACCGGCGCCGTGGCCGGCCTCACCGTCGATGTGGTGGGCGAGACGCGCGCGGCGCGGCTGCTGTCGG